>NZ_JBKQQD010000449.1:0-64270 GCF_052144515.1 Mycobacterium sp.
TGGCGCTGGCCCGCGCGCTGGCCGTGGATCCGCAGGTGTTGTTGCTCGATGAGCCGTTCGGGGCGCTGGATGCCAAGGTCCGTGAGGATCTGCGGGCCTGGCTGCGCCGTTTGCACGACGAGGTGCATGTCACCACGGTGCTAGTCACCCACGATCAGTCCGAGGCGCTGGATGTGGCTGACCGCATCGCGGTGCTCAATAAGGGCCGCATCGAACAGGTCGGCTCGCCCACCCAGGTCTATGACGCCCCGGCGAACGCGTTCGTGATGTCGTTTCTGGGTGCGGTGTCGGTGCTCAACGGTGCCTTGGTCCGCCCCCACGACATCCGGGTGGGACGAAACGCCGATATGGCGGTCGCCACCGCCGACGGCACCGCGGAGGCCACCGGCGTCCTGCGCGCGACCATCGACCGCATCGTGATGCTGGGTTTCGAGGTTCGCGTGGAGTTGATCAGCGCGGCCACTGGCGGCAACTTCACCGCCCAGATCACCCGCGGCGATGCCGAGGCGCTCGCCTTGAGGGAGGGTGACACTGTCTACGTGCGGGCCACCCGGATTCCGCCCATTGCCGGTGACACTACGATTTCCCGCGACGCCGACGCCGGAGGTTCCGAGGCGGATCCGAGCACGCTGACCACAGCGTGATCGGGGGCGTAACCCAACAGTGCTAGCAGAGGGGCGGTCATGGCCACGAATGTCACGCAGTTAGTGCAAGCCGCGAACGCAGTCGTGCCGCGAATCGCGGCGGCGCAGGCGCAAGAGCTGATTGCCAAGGGCGACACCTTGGTTGTCGACGTACGGGAAGCGTCCGAGGTGCAGCAGAGCGGCAAGGTCACCGGCGCCGTACACGTCCCGCGCGGACTGCTCGAATTCGTGGCGGACCCACAATCGCCTGCCCACGATCCGCGTTTCGAGACGGGCAAGACAGTGATCGTGTACTGCGCGGGGGGCGGACGCGCGGCTCTCGCCGGGCAGGCGCTCAAGGAGATGGGCTACGGCGAGGTTTACAACCTGGGCGGGTTCGCGGACTGGGCGGACAGCGGCGGGGCGATCGACACCGCACCGGCCTGACCGCCGGCCGCTATGGTCAGGCCGCGATGCGCTCGGCGCGAGCTTTCAGCGCCTGATCGAAGCGATCCAGCACCGTTTCGGCCACCAACCGGTGGGCCCCCAACGGAGCCGCCATCTCGATGCCGGCGCCGCCAGCGAATGTCCGCACCCGGTCCGGCAATCGCCCCGGCGCCAAAAACCACGGCGCGATGACCACTCGGCGGGCGCCGCGTTGCCGCAACTGGTCGGTCGCATCGGCCAACGACGGTTCCGGGCGGGTGGCGAACGCGGTCGTCACGCCCGCCCAGCGGGTGCCCGCCGACAGCCTCGGCGCCACCTGAGCGGTGCGAGCATTCGCCGCGGGATTCGACGAGCCCATCGCCACCACCAGGACACCGAGCGTGTCGTCCAGCCGCGACACGCCCAACTCGGCGACGCGCTGACGGGCCACCGTCACTAGCCGGTCATCCTCGCCTAGCACCGGCGCTTGCCACACTCTTTCGGAATCGGCGCAGGCGGCGATCTGACCCGGGATGTCGACGCGGGCGTGGTAGGCGTTCGCCAACAGCAATGGGGTCACGACTGCCCTGGGAGCGCCGCGGCTACTAGGCACGCCGTCGAGCACGTCGACCAGGCTCGGGGCGTTCAGCTCGCAGAAAGCCAGCCGAACGTCGAGGCCGGGCCGCATGTGTGTGAGCAGGCCGGCCACGGCGCGTGCGTTTGCGGCCGACCGTGGATCCGCACTTCCGTGCGCGGTCAGCACCAGCTTGGGTGCAAGCGTCACGAGCGCCGCTCCTCCTCATCGCTTCGCTCTGCATCGTCGCCGACGCGCGTCACGAGGCGTGTAATCCGCATTCGGTCTTGGCGAGTCCTTGCCAGCGCCCGCTGCGCGGGTCTGCGCCCTCGGCCGGTCTGGCTGTGCAGGGAGCGCAGCCGATTGACGGATAGCCTTCGTAGACAAGCGGATTTACCAGCACATCGTGCTCGTCGATGTAGTCCTGCAAGTCCTCGTCCGTCCACGCCGCAAGCGGGTTGACCTTTACCAGCTTGAAGGCCTCGTCGAAGCTGATCAGTGGGGCGTTGGCGCGGGTTGGCGCCTCCACCCGGCGCAGCCCGGTCACCCACGCCGAGTAGCCGCGCAACGCCTTGCCCAGCGGGGCTACTTTGCGCAGCCGGCAGCATTCGCCGGGATCACGGGCGAACAAGTCCTTGCCCAGCAGTTTGTCCTGCTCGGCCACAGTGTGCTCCGGAGCCACGTTGAGTACCCGGACGTCGTAGACGGATTCGACCGCGTCCCGGGTGCCGACGGTTTCGACGAAGTGGTAACCGGTGTCCAGGAACAGCACCGGTACGCCGGGGCGCACCCTGGCGGCCAGATCCACCAGCACGGCGTCTTGCATGTTGGAGGCCACCACGTAGTTGCATGTCGCCCATCCGCGGGGTCCGTTCACACCGCCGAAGTTGTCTTCGGTCCAGCGCAGCAGTTCGGTCGCGTTGGCGCCGTCGAGTTCCGCCGCGCCACGCGCCGCCAGCTCACGCAGCTCGTCTTCGGTCTGCTTGGTATTTTCGCCGCTCACCGCAAGTCACCTTCCTCGGCGCGAATCGCCCACTGCGCAAACCGTTCTCCCGCGTTGCGGTGTTTGACGAAGTTGCGCACCACTCGTTCGATATAGTCACCCAGCTCGCCGCTGGTGACCTTGTGCTGGCGCAGTTTTCGGCCGAAGCCGCTGTCCAGGCCGAGGCTGCCACCCAGGTGCACCTGAAACCCCTCGACCGAGTTGCCGTCACCGTCATCGACCATCTGGCCCTTAAAACCGATGTCGGCCACTTGAATTCGTGCACACGAATTCGGGCAGCCGTTGATGTTGACCGTGATCGGCACGTCCAGGCGGGAGTTGATGTCGTCGAGACGACGCTCCAGCTCCGGCACCAACGACTGTGCCCGCACCCTGGTTTCGGCGAAGGACAGCTTGCAGAACTCAATACCGGTGCACGCCATCAGGTTTCGGCGCCAATGTGAAGGCCGCGACTGCAACCCCAGCGCTTCGAGGCCGGCGACGAAGTCGTCGAGCTTGTCGTCGGCGATGTCGAGGATGACCAGCTTCTGGTAGGGGGTGAAGCGGATCCGGTCGGACCCGGCCTGCTCGGCCAAGTCGGCGACCGCGGACAGGATGGTGCCGGACACCCGCCCCGCGATCGGGGCGACCCCGACGGCGTTGAGGCCATTTTTGAGCGGTTGTACCCCGACGTGGTCGATCGGGTGCGTGACCGGCACGGGCGCGGGGCCGTCGATGAGCGGACGCTTGAGGTACTCGGTTTCCAGGACTTCCCGGAATTTTTCGATACCCCAGTCCTTGATCAGGAACTTCAGCCGCGCCTTGGCCCGCAGCCGCCGGTAGCCGTAGTCGCGGAACACCGAGGTCACCGCTGCCCAGACCTCGGGCACCTCCTCGAGCGGAACCCAGGCGCCGAGCCGCTGGCCCAGCATCGGGTTGGTGGACAGGCCGCCGCCGACCCACAGGTCCAGGCCGGGCCCGTGTTCGGGATGGTTGACGCCGATGAACGCGATGTCGTTGACCTCGTGGACGACGTCCTGCAGGCCCGAGATGGCGGTCTTGTACTTGCGGGGCAGGTCGGCGAAGTCGGGTTTGCCGATGTAGCGCCGGACGATCTCATCGATCGCCCAGGTCGGATCCAGCACCTCGTCCAGCGACTCGCCGGCCAGCGGTGAGCCCAGGATCACGCGCGGGCAGTCGCCGCACGCCTCGGCGGTCTGCAGGCCGACTTCGTTCAGGCGCCGCCAGATCTCGGGGACGTTTTCCACCTCGATCCAGTGGTATTGCACGTTCTCCCGATCGGAGATGTCGGCGGTGTCGCGGGCGAATTCGGTCGAGATCTGTCCCAGCGTGCGCAGCGCGGCAGCCGACAGCGCGCCGCCGTCGCAGCGCACCCGCATCATGAAATATCTGGCCTCGAGCTTGTCCATGTTTTCGTCGCCGGTCCAGCTGCCGTCGTAACCCTGCTCGCGCTGGGTGTACAGGCCCCACCAGCGCATCCGGCCGCGCAGGTCGTTTTTCTCGATGCTGTCGAAGCCTTGCTTGGCGTAGATGTTCTCGATGCGGTCCCGAACCTCAAGCGGCGGGCCGGCCTGCTTGAACTCCTCGTTGGCGTTGAGCGGCTCGCGACTTCCGAGCGCCCACTGGCCCTCGTCGCGAGTTTTCGCCGGACGCGCTGTCGTCATTCAGGGGGCTCCTTCGCGAACGTTGTCAGCCATGGAACGCGCAGAACACCGGTTCTCTTCCGGTGGCGCAGATCCGGTGGCCGGGCTGGAGTACAGGGGGGCTGGGTCTACGACGTCAAGGCAGACAGCAACAGCTACAGACGCGCTTGAGGTCGATATGCCGCCGTACCACCAGGGCTGTCCTCAAATGGGAGCGCAGGTTCGGGTTGGCGGCGATCACGCGCCCATTCTGCCATGGATGACGGCAAGCCAAACAACCAGGTCAAATTTCTTCTCACGGTGATTAAAACTACCCGCCAAGTCTGGGTGATTTGGTAAGCAAAGCCGGGAATCAGCTGAGAACGGGACATCGTGCAAAGATTTGGCATGACCCTTCGCCAGGCACCGGTCGATCTGCCCGCCATGCAGGCGAACCCCGGGCGGCCGTTCGGTGTGTATGTGCATGTCCCGTTCTGCATAACTCGTTGCGGTTATTGCGATTTCAACACCTATACGCCGGCCGAGTTGGGTGGCGTCAACCCGGACGCCTGGCTGCTGGCGTTGCGCACGGAGCTCGAGCTGGCGGCCGCGCGAGTGGACGCACCAACGGTGAGCACCGTGTTCGTCGGCGGTGGCACGCCGTCGTTACTGGGGGGTGAGCGCCTGGCCACGCTGCTCGACATGGTGCGCGAACACTTCACGTTGGCGCCGGACGCCGAAGTCACCACCGAGGCCAACCCCGAGTCGACGTGGCCGGAGTTCTTCGACGCCATCCGCGCGGCCGGCTATACGCGGGTATCGCTCGGCATGCAGTCGGTGGCGCCGCGGGTCTTGGGGGTGCTCGACCGGATTCACACACCGAACCGGTCGGCGGACGCGGCCCGCGAGGCGTTGGCTGCCGGCTTCGAACACGTCAGCCTGGACCTGATCTACGGCACGCCGGGGGAGTCCGACGACGACCTGTTGTGGTCGGTCGACACGGCGATCGAGACGGGTGTCGACCATGTGTCGGCCTATGCTCTGGTCGTCGAGGAGGGCACCGCGCTGGCGCGGCGGGTCCGAAGCGGTGAGTTGGCCGCCCCCGACGACGACGTGCTGGCGCACCGCTACGAACTGGTCGACGCGCGACTGTCGGCCGCCGGGTTGGCGTGGTACGAGGTGTCCAACTGGTGTCGGCCGGGCGGTGAGTGCCGGCACAACCTCGGCTACTGGGACGGCGGCCAATGGTGGGGTGCGGGACCGGGGGCGCACGGTTACATCGGCACGACGCGCTGGTGGAATGTCAAGCACCCCAACGCCTATGCAGAGGTACTGGCCGGCGCCGCGCTGCCGGTGGCCGGTTTTGAGCAGCTTGACGCGGAGGCTCTGCACACCGAAGACGTGCTGTTGAAAACCCGTCTGCGCCAAGGGCTTCCGCTCGCCGCACTCGATGCCGCCGAACGCGAACGCGCCGAAGCGGTGGTCGCCGACGGGCTGTTGGTAGCCGAAGGCGACAGACTGGTCCTCACCGCCCGCGGACGGCTGCTCGCCGACGGAGTCGTGCGCACGCTGCTGGGGTAGTTCTCAGGCGCTCGGTAGCCAATGCCCGAGGAGACGTGCGATCTCGATGTAAAGCGGTATTCCGACGGTGACGTTGTAGGAGAACGTTACGAGCCGGGCCTCACGGCCGCCGAGAGAAGAGTCGGTCGTCAATCCGTAGCTTGAGCGGCCCCCAACTCGTGGACGTTGGCCAGGGCGAGCCGCGTGCTCGTGTCATGTTTGGACAGGCGCCGCATGTGGTCCCATCCCTCGATCAGCAGCCTCGGACTCTGGTCTTGGCCGCTGAACTCCTCCAGGAAATGACGAAGAGACTCACCTGTCGTGTGATCGACGATAGGCACACGCGAGCTCAAGTGGAGATACACCGCCTGGGTACCTTGGGGAAGCTGCCCCAGCTCCCGAATTACATGGAACAGGTTGAAACACACAAGGGGACCATCCAGGTACAGGTGGTATGTGTCCTCAGCCAATTCCCGTTGGGACACCGGATTGCGGAAAAGACCGAGGAAGCGGACGGCGAAACTCGGCTTGGTGAGTTCCGGGCCGTTCCTCAGGGTGTGCCAGAGGCCCACGTACCACAGGTTCAGGACCAACTCCACGGCAATGCCGGCGACGATGCCGACGAGCAGGTCCGTCGTCACGGTCACGAGCAATGTGGTGAAGAAGACGACGAACTGCTCCGTCCCGACCCGCGCGACCTTGAGCCAAAGCGCGGGCTTACACAGCTTGTAGCCGATGAAGACGAGGATGGCGGCCAGGACCGCCATCGGGACCATGTCGATCACGTAGCGGCCGAGCAGCACGAACGTCAGCAGGAAGCAGGCGTTGTAGAAGTTGGCCCACTGGGTCCGGCCGCCGGCCAGGACATTCGCCGTGCTCTTGACCATGCCGGGGATGATGGTCAAGCCACCGAGCAGGCTCGAGGCGCCGTTAGACACGCCCATGGCCAGTAAGGTCCGGTCCGGGTCGGACCGGCGGCGATAGGGGTCGATGTTGTCCACGGCCGCGATCGTCGCCAGGGACTCGGTCGCGTCGATCAAAAGCAGGGTGATAACCAGGTAGGCGAGGGGGAGCAACAGTGCGGCATCGGTGAATGCCGCACCGAACTGGGGGAAGACGATCCCGTGCTCGAGCGAATCGGGCACGTTGATCAAATGGGATTTGTCCAACTTCAGGAGGAATGTGCTGATGACCGTGCCACCAAGGAACACCCAGACCGGAGGCGGCATGACCTTCAGCAGCCGCCCGGGCAGGGCCGACAGCACGAACAGCGCCGCCAGGCAACCGACCCCCAGGGCGAGGACCTGGTGGCTCATCGACTCGACATGGCGGGGCACTTCGCCCAGGACCGCCCAGAATTCGTGGGCCTCGAACTTCACTCCCATGAAAAGAGGAATCTGCTTGACGATGATCATCAGGCCGATCGCCGCCAGCATGCCCTGGATGGCCGCGGCCGGGAAGATGGCGCTCAGGCGCGCCACCTTCAACTTGGCGAGGATCACTTGGAACGCGCCCGCGATGGCGATGGCAACCAGGACCAATGGGTATCCCACGGCGAGCAACTCGGATGTCGAGGCGCCGTGGCCCAGGCGGGCGTGTCCCAGTGCGATCATGCCAGCGAACAGGGCCGGCGCCAGTCCCGCGGCCGGGCCGCTGATGGTTACATATGAGCCGCCTAAAAACGGCAGGATGAAACCGGCGATGATCGCCGACATGATCCCGCAGATCGGCGGCGCACCCGAGGTCATCGCGATTCCCATCGAGAACGGCAGCGAGATCATGGCCACCGTAAAACCCGAGCGAAGGTCATAGGGCCAGTGCTTGAGACCGGCCAGGCAATTGCGGGGCTTTTCGGTCGGAACGGTCACGTGCAATCGCGTGGGTGAGCCCCCTCTCAACAGCATTGGTGAGCCTCCTCTCAACAGCAGCTCAAAGGGCTTGTAGGTGAAATGCTCACCCGACTCATGCAGCATCCTCCCTCTCGCACCTGCGATGGCCGAAGTGAACTGGTCTTTACGAACTATTGACACGACTTTTACGAGCAATTGACACCGCAGTTTGGCGCCCCGGAAACATCCAGTCACCCCACGGGTGTCGGGTGGGTAGTACGTCCAGGTGGCAAGCGACGCGGTGAGTGGCCGGATTAGTGCTCACGGTCATCGGCGCTAGGGTGCGGAAGCCCGTGGGGCCAGAACTCCCAGGACTACCTGCCGAAGACGTCTTTCAGGATTACCCACGTGGTGCGCATGCTGCTCGGGTAGCACCGTTTCATTGAGCGCGACTCAGCACGTCACTATGCGCGCGGTCTCGATGTAGAGCGGGATCCCGATATCGACGTGTGTCATGCAGCAACCGGGAACCAGTGCCCGACGGCGCGGACGATTTCGATGTAGAGCGGGATTCCGATCGTGACGTTGTAGGAAAACGTCAAACCCAGGGATGCGGCCAAAGGCAGGGTTGGGCTGGCCTCGGGGATGGCCAGCCGCTGGACCGCCGGGACCGAGATGTAGGACGCCGCGCCGCACAGCACCGCGAACAGCACATAGGTGCCCGGCTGGAAGTAGGTGTCGGTGAGGTAGGCGTAGGTGTATGCGATCAGGATCCCCAGTGTCGCAAACAAATTGGGTGCCAGCAGACCGAAGAAGATGAAACCGCGACCGGCAAACTTGAGATCACGCAACTTACGGGACGCTGTCATGCCCATCTCGAGTAAGAACAGGCAGAGGGCACCCTGGAACGCCGCAACGAAGAACTCGTTCTGGTCGTGAACGACCTTCTGTCCCTGCAGTGCACTGATGAAGCCGATCATGATGCCGCCGACGAGGAGAATCAGCCCGGGATTGAGGAACACTTCCTGCAGGAGCTTGCCGGAGAACACGGGCATCCGGGTGGCCTTACCGATCGCCGGACTCCGGTCGGGCTCCCAGTTCGGATGCTCCAGCTTTTCCATCGAGAGCTCGAGTTCCTGCTCGACACCGCGTTCGTCCTCGGTCGTGAGAATCCGATCGTGCGGGGGCCGCGCGGCGGTGCCCGGACCGACCTCGACCTCGACTGGCGGGGTGTAGCCGGGTTCGTCCGGCATGTAGCCCGATTCGCTGAGACCTCGGTGCCGCAGTCGCGCCACCAGGTACAGCGCCACCAGGCAGCCCGGAATCTCCATCACGGCCAGCAAGACCGGCATGTAAGCGTTGAAGGCGATGTGCACGCCCGCCAGGACGGCCACGCAGGTACCGAAGGTTCCCGCCGAGTCCGAACCGTAATAACCGGCGACCGTCGCCCGGTCGACTCGCCGCAGGCGGGTCATGTACTTCAGCAGGAAGTACGCCAAACATCCGATTGCGAAGTTCAAGGCGAAGCCCAGGACGGTGAAGCCGGCGATGTTGTCGATGTCGGCCGGTTGGGTCTTTGCGAGTTCTTCGCCCCCCTGCCAGCCGATGGCCACCAGCAGGTACATGGTCAGGCCCTGATAGATGACGTAGGGGAACTCGAACCGAACCTTCAGGATCGGGATGAGGAAACCGAAATAGAAGAACAGCAACAGCGGCTTGAAGAGATTGTGGGTGAAGTTCTGCCAGAACTCATCAAGCATCGGTGCCTCCGGTTGATTCAGTCCGGCGATGAGGTGAGCAGCAACTATCGCGGGGCGTCCGCAAACACCATTAGTACCTTGAGGACTCACGGGACCTAAGTCAACTGGGTGAAGCCGTCTTTACGCACAATTAACAACCCTGTTGCGGGCACTATCAACCATTCGGTCTGGGTGGCTTGTGTGTCCGGTTCGCGTGACAGCCTGCGTAGCGGGCAACTTCCAGAAGTGCCGTGAGCCGAAGCTACTCACCGAGTCGGGCATCGCGGCGGGTCAAGACGGCACCCGTCAATAATCCTGTGGCCCAGGGCGTTTAGTAGGACATCAGCCGACGGCCGCACAGTGGCACGGTGCTCGCTCCGCGTGACCGACTGCTGGCCGACGCGGAGCCTTCGGCCTCAGGAGATCAGAACCAGTGCGAGATCAAACGGTTGACCTCGATATAGAGCGGGATCCCGATAGTGACGTTGTACGAAAACGTCAAACCCAGTGATGCGGCTAACGGCAACGTTGGGCTGGCCTCGGGGATCGCCAGCCGCTGGACCGCCGGGACGGCGATGTAGGACGCCGCACCGCACAGCACCGCGAACAGCACGTAGGTTCCCGGCTTGAAATCGGTGTGCGTGAGCGACGCGTAGCTGTGGGCGACGATGATTCCTAGCGGCGCAAAGATATTCGGCGCCAGCAGACCGAAGACGATGAAACCGGGGCCCGCTGCTCGCAGGTCTTTCAGCTTGCGCGACGCCGTCATGCCCATCTCGAGCAGGAACAGACACAGCACACCCTGGAATGCCAATACGAAGAATTTGTCGTCGTCTGCAACGACCTTCTGCCCCTGCAGCCCACTGATGAGGCCGATAAGGATGCCGCCGATCAGGAGTACGAGCCCGGGGTTGAGGAACACTTCCTGCAGGAGATCACGGGAGAAGATGGGCATCCTCTTGGGCTTCCCGAGAGCGGGGGACCGGTCGGGCTCCCAGTTCGGATGCTCCAGCTTTTCCATCGAGAGCTCCAGCTCTTGCTCGATGCCGCGTTCGTTCTCGGTCTCCAGGCTCTGGCCGTGCGGGGGCCGCGCGGCGGTGCCGGGACCGACCCCGACCTTGACCGGCGGGATGTAGCCGGGCTCGCCGGGCATGTACCCCGCCTCGTTCAGACCCCGGTGCCGCAGCCGCGCGACCAGGTACAACGCCACCAGGCAGCCAGGAATCTCCATGACGGCCAGCATGACCGGCATGTAGGCATTGAAGGCGATGTTCACACCCGCCAAAAAGGCGACACAGGTGGCAAAGGTCCCTGCCGAGTCCGACCCGTAATAGCCGGCGACCGTCGCCTTATCGACTTTTCGCATCGAACTCATGACGTTCAGCAGCAGGTAGGCCAAGCCTCCGATGGCGAAGTTCAACACGAAGCCCAGGACCAAGAAGCCGGCGATGTTGCCGACCTCCTCGGGCTTGATCTTGGCGAGCTCTTCGCCTCCATGCCAGCCGATGGCCAGCAGGAGATACATGGTTAGGCCCTGATAGATCACATAAGGGAATTCGAACCGCACCTTGAGGATCGGAATCAGGAACCCGAAGTAGAAGAACAGCAGGAGCGGCTTGAACAGGTTGTGGGTGAAGTTCTGCCAAAACTCTTGCAGCATTGGTGCCTCTCTTCTTGATGCGGTGATCAGGGGAAGGACCGTCTGCAACCAGGGCAACCACGCAGTCCCGAGAACCGTGCCAAAATTTATCGCCGCCGATGTGGCACCGCCACTCGGACACGGCGCGTTATGCCCAGGTTCGGTCGACGCGTGCACGAATAGCCCCTGTTGCCTATAGTCAGTCGTCAGAGCCGCGCTGGTCGGGCCGGGTAATGCGCGTTTAGCGTGAATCCACTGTGACTATGTTGTGGATTTGCTGTGGGGAGTCGCGCTGGCGTTGTGTCACCCGACCGTTGCGCCGAAGCCGAGCGGTGCCCGCCGATTTCCCCCGAAGTCGGCCAGGCCAAACATCTACCGTATACCGCTCTGTCGGTTGATCAAGACCTCGTCGACCCCACCTGCCTGGACTTCTCCGCCGACTGCAAGCCCATTGCGAACTGTTGATGTTCCTGCCGGCCGCGGGTGTTCGATGGCGACCGCCGTTAGCCGCGATGAGCGAAAACGGTCGTCGTTAACGCCTTGTTAGGGCTCTCCGTGTGGCGCCCGGCAGTGGGGTTCGCCACGGTTAGTAGAAAGGGTTGCGCGCAGTTACATAGGTTAGGCTACATTTACTAACCGTGACCGATGTCAGCATCAAGCCAAGTTCCGCCGGCACCGCGTCACTGTCGATTCCGCTTCCGGACCACATCGACCCGGGCGATCTGGCAGCCGAGCTGGCGGCGGTATTGCCGGAGCGAGTCGGCGAGGAGTACCTGCTCTACGAGCGTGACGGTCAATGGCTTCTGGCCGCCGGGGTGCTTGCGATGGTCGAGCTGGATAGCGACGAATTACGTGTCATTCGCGACGGAGTGCCTCAGCGGCAGCAGTGGTCGGGTCGACCCGGACCGGTCCTGGGCGAAGCCATAGACCGGCTGTTGCTGGAGACCGATCAGCTTTTCGGCTGGATCGCCTTTGAATTCGGCGTCTACCGGTACGGATTGCAGGAGCGACTTGCGCCGCGAACCCCACTGGCCCGTATTTTCTGGCCGCGCACCCGAATCGTCGTGAGCGGAAACGCGATTCGACTATTCGGCGCCGAGGCCGGTCACCTCGAAGCGGTGCGCGGGTTGGTCAGCGACGGGGTCCGCACAACGCCGCAGGCCCGCACGGTTGACGTCACGGCCGACTCGTCCGGCTATCGGGATCGGGTCGCGACAGCCGTCCGCGAGATCGCCGCCGGCCGCTACCACAAGGTGATCCTGTCTCGTTCTGTCGAAGTGCCTTTCGCACTTGACTTTCCTTCCACCTATCGGCTGGGGCGCCGGCACAACACTCCGGTCAGGTCGTTTTTGTTGCGGCTGGGCGGAATTCGCGCTGTGGGGTACAGCCCCGAACTGGTCGCCGCGGTCCATCACGATGGTGCGGTGATCACCGAGCCGTTGGCCGGCACTCGCGCGCTCGGTCGTGGTTCGACGCTTGACCGTGAGGCGCGTGACGACCTCGAATCGAACTCTAAAGAGATTGTGGAGCACGCTATTTCGGTGCGCAGCTCGCTTCAGGAGATCACCGAGATCGCCGAACCGGGCACCGCAGCCGTCACCGATTTCATGACGGTCCGTGAGCGTGGGAGCGTGCAGCATCTCGGTTCGACGATCAGTGCGCGGCTGGACCGGTCGAGCGACCGCATGGACGCGCTGGAGGCGCTTTTCCCGGCGGTCACCGCCTCCGGCATCCCGAAAGCCGCCGGCGTCGAAGCCATCTTGCGCCTCGACGAGGGCCCCCGCGGTCTGTATTCCGGTGCGGTGGCGCTGATTTCCTCAGACGGCGGGCTGGATGCCGCGCTGACGCTGCGAGCGGCCTACGAACAGGACGGGAAGACCTGGCTACGCGCCGGCGCCGGCATCATCGGAGCGTCGGAACCCGAGCGCGAATTCGAAGAGACCTGCGAGAAGCTGTCCACGCTGGCGCCGTATTTGATTGCGCGTCCCTAGCACCGCAGCAGCCGATTTCGGTCGCCAGGGGGTTTGGGGACGAACGGCATTTTTGTGTGGGGCTTTTGGCCCTAGTTGACGGGCGCGCCGGCTGGCGATGCTTCAGACCGAGCCGCAAACGATTTTGCTTGCGCATGGTACTGAAAGCGGGGACCTGCGCCGTGTATGCACCCGAGCCATGGTCGGTGCGGGAATTCCCCGACGTCGTAATGCTTTCCAGCCGCCGGGTCTCCTCGTCACACGCCGAGCGGTTGGCGCGCGCGGTGGGTTGCGCGTTAGCCCGTCGAGAGTTCACCGGGGGTGCTCGGGTACGGCTGAAGACGGGGAATTGCGACCGCGGACCCATGGTGGTGCAGGTGAATCTCCGGGTGCGCGACGCCCCGGCGCGGGTCATGGCCGTCACTGCGGGCACCGGTGACCTCACGCCGGCGCTAGCCAGGCTTGATCGTCAGATCGTGTCGCTGTCCGCGCCGTGGCGCCCGCGACCGTGGCCCGATTTGACTCGCCGGATCTTGACCGCGGGGCCGGACACAGTCGTCGCGCGCCGCAAGGCCGTTCTGCCCCAGCGCTTGACCCCTATGCAGGCGGCAGAGGTCATGGATGCGATGGATTACGACGCGCATCTGTTCACCGATGACGAGACCGGGGAGGACGCCGTGGTGTACCGGGCCGGGCCGTCTGGACTGCGGCTGGCGCGCCAGCACCAGGTGTTTCCCCCCGGGTGGTCGTTGTCGTCGAAGCTTTCCGGTCCGCCGGTGCCGCTGGTGGTCAATCCCCGTCGGGCACCGGTTCTCACCGAGGCCGCCGCCGTGCGTGGGATGCGCGAGCACCGTTCGCGATTGCTGTTTTTCACCGACCCCGCAAGTGGCCGCGGCCAGCTGCTGTATCCCCGCTACGACGGCAACCTCGGGATGATTACGCCGGCCGACGGGGGTGACGCGTAGTCGCGCCGCGGCGTCAATGCATCGGGGTGTCTCGGCGTGTCTGATTTGCATGTGACCGCCTTATACACATACATTGAATGTAACTTATCGGAACACATAACTGGGAGGGGTCGTGTCCAAGGACTTGACCAACATGCAGCTACTCCACGAGCTCGAGCCCGTGGTCGAGGGCCTGCTCAACCGGCACCTTTCGATGTTCAAGGAGTGGAACCCGCACGACTACATTCCGTGGTCGGACGGCAAGAATTACTACGCCCGGGGCGGGCAGGACTGGGAGCCCGGGCAGAGCCGCCTCTCCGACGTGGCCCAGGTGGCGATGGTGCAAAACCTGCTAACCGAGGACAACCTGCCGTCGTATCACCGCGAGATCGCGATGAACTTCAGCATGGATGGACCCTGGGGCCAGTGGGTCAACCGGTGGACCGCCGAGGAGAACCGGCACAGCACGGCGCTACGCGACTACCTGGTGGTCACCCGCGCCGTCGACCCAGTCGAGTTGGAGAAATTGCGCATGGAGCAAATGACCAGGGGCTTCAGCCCGGGTCAGAATCAGCAGGGTGATATGTTTGCCGAAAGTGTGTTCGACTCCGTCATGTATGTCTCGTTTCAGGAGTTGGCTACCCGCGTCTCGCACCGCAACACCGGCAAAGCCTGCAACGAGACGATCGCAGACCAACTGCTCGCCAGGGTCTCGCACGACGAGAACCTGCACCTGCTCTTCTACCGGGACGTCAGCGCGGCCGGCCTGGACATCGCGCCCAACCAGGCGTTGAAGTCGGTGCACCGGATTCTGCGTAACTTCAAGATGCCCGGCTTCACGGTGCCCGAGTTCCGTCGCAAGGCTGTGATCATCGCCGTCGGCGGCATCTACGACCCGCGCATACACCTCGACGAGGTAGTCATGCCAGTGCTGAAGAAATGGCGGATTTTCGAACGCGAAGACTTCACCGGCGAGGCCGCGTGGATGCGCGACGATCTGGCCGTGCTGATCAAGGAGCTCGAGCAAGCCTGCGACAAATTCGACGAATCCAAGCAGCGCTACCTCGAGCGAGAAGCTCGAAAGACCGAAAGGATCACGGCCGGCAAGGTGTTGAAAACCAAAGGGACGCTGACGCTTAGCGGACGGTAGTCATGTCGAGCCATGTTGTCGACGGAGTTCCTCAGCAGATTGAACTCGTGCAGCGAAGCGTCAGCTGCTCAGTCGCGCCGTAACGGTGACGCGCCCCTTTTCGTCCCGTTTGGCGACCGCATGTCCAACGCGATCCGTGTCATCAAGTCGCAACGTCAGCGGCGCACCGTCGTTGAGGAAGTTCCGCCACCACGTCTTTGCGTCAGGCATGTTGACGCTGATGATCACGTCGTCACCCGAACGGCGGTAGGCCACCGGGATACTGAATGTGCGTCCAGACCGCCGTCCCGTGTAGGTCACCATCGCGATGTTGCGGTTCACTAACTTGCCAAAGCGTGGCGAGTTGGCCAAGGCGGCCACCGGCGCATTGACGAGGGGCGCGGCGCGCATCAGCAGGCGTCCAAGATTTTCGAGTTGCACCACACAAGTATGGCAATCAAAGTCAGTCGGTGCCTGCGACGCCGACCTGCCGGGCGATCGCCCGTTTGTCGATCTTGCCGACCGGCGTCGTGGGTAGAGCGGCCATCGCGACCAGCATGTCGGGCCGTGCATGCGCGGCCACCCCGCGCTCGTCGAGGTAAGCGTTCACCTCGGCAAGCGTCATCGGGGTCCCGGCGAAAATGACCGCTGCGCAAATCTTTTCCCCCAGGTCAGGATCGGGGAGGGGGACCGCGGCAGCCGACCAGATGGCGGCGTGAGTCAGCAGCGGCTCTTCAATGCTCTGGGCGGCGATGGTTTCACCGCAGCGGCAGATGACGTCTTTGGTCCGACCGGTGACCACCAGGTAGCCGTCATCCCGGAGGCGGACGAGGTCGCCGCTGCGGTAGAAGCCGTCGGGATCAAAGCAGCGCTCGTTGTCGCGCTCCGCGCGAAAATAGCCGTTGAACGTGTACGGCCCGCGTACCAGCAGTTCACCTTCTTCGCCCCGCGCCACCGGCCGGCCGTCGGTGTCGACGACGCGCAGCTCGTCGGCCGGGGAGAGTGGCCGGCCCTGGGTGTGGTCGACGAGGTCCGGTGGGTTGTCGAGCCGGGTGAAGTTCAGCAGTCCCTCCGCCATGCCGAACACCTGCTGCAGGCCGGGGGTCAGCGCGGCGCGTATCTGCCGGGCGTCCTCAGCTTCCAGCTTGGAGCCGCCAACTTGCAAGAGTCGCAACGACGTTGGTGTCACCGGCTCCCATTCGCAGGCTTGCGCCCACAGCTTGGCCAGCGCCGGCACCAGCGCGGTGACGGTGACACCGTGCCTTTCCATCGCGGCGAACGCGGCCTCCGGGCTCGGATCGCTGCTGAAAACGACCGTGGCGCCGACCGTCATCGCGCCGAGAATGCCGGGGCATGCCAGCGGGAAATTATGCGCGGCAGGCAACGCTGCGAGATACACGTCCTCTCTGGTCAGCCCACACAGCTGGGCGCTGGCGGTGGCGTTGTAGACGTAGTCGTCGTGGGTGCGGGGGATCAGCTTCGGCGCGCCGGTGGTGCCACCCGACACCAAAAGCAGCGCTGGGGACGCGGTGTCGACGGCGATTGCGGGCGGGCCACCGGCGGGCAGCCCCGACCACGACGTGAACGGACCGGGGTCCCCGTCGACCCCGTCGATAACGACGTGGCGGAGTTGCGGATGCGCGTTGACCAACTGCTCGGCCATCGCCCGGTAGTCGAAGCCGTTCGCCGTGTCGGCGGTCACCAACCCGACAGCACCACTGACCGCCGCGAAGTGGCTGAGTTCCGCGAACCGATGCCCGGGCAGGCACATCACCGGGATGGCCCCGGCGCGCAGCAGGCCGAACAGGGCGACGGCGAACCGTCGGGAATTCGGCAGCTGCAACAGCACCCGGTCAGTGGGCTGTATACCCAGGGCGGCGAAACCGCCGGCGGTTTGCTCGGCGAGTTCGTCCAGGTCGCAGTACGTATGGCTGCCCATGTCGTCCACGACCGCGACGCGGTCGGGCCACGTCGACGCGGCATGTCGCAGCAGTGAGTCGACGGTGTGCCCGGTCCAGTAGCCGGCCTCCCGGTACGCTGCGGCCCGCTGTGGCGGAAAAGCCACGAATCCATCCACGTGACCATCCGTACCTGCGGTTTCGGACGGCGGGGGCGGGGTTACAGGCACCTCGTTGGGCTCCCTCGGGGCAGGCGTGTACTGGCCTGTGGACTGGCTTGAGCCATAGGGTAGCGTACACAAAAGTTAGGGCAGCCTGAGCTAAGCTGAGCGACGGAGGTGGGGCTGTGGTTGGCGCATCATTCGCCGGCGTGCGTCCCCGCGTCCGCGCGCGATCGGCGGGGGCCTGGTGAGCCGCACGGTAGCGATCATCGGAGCCGGCGCGAAGGCGGTGGCTGTGGCCACGAAGGCGGCGGTGCTGCGCGACATGGGCGTCGATGTTCCCGAGATCGTCGCCGTCGAACGCACGGGCGTCGCGGCCAACTGGCGCGCCGGAGGCGGCTGGACCGACGGGCGGCAGCGGTTGGGCACCAGTCCTGAAAAGGACGTCGGCTTCCCGTACCGCTCCACGCTGGTGCCGGGTCGCAATACCGAGGTCGACGAGCGGATGATGCAGTTCAGCTGGCAGTCGTATCTGGTTGCCTCGGACCAGTTCGTGGGCTGGGTGGACCGGGGCAGGCCGGCGCCGACGCACGACACCTGGGCTCGGTATCTGCGCTGGGTTGCCGACGAGGTGGGCCTGAAAGTCGTTCGCGGCGAGGTGGTTCGGATTTCGCTCGACGAATCTCGCTGGGTGCTGGACACTCACGAGTCGAGCCTGACCGCCGACACGCTGATGATTACGGGCCCGGGGCAACCGGAACGGTGCATTCTTCCGGGTGATCCGCGCGTGTTGTCGATCGCGCAGTTCTGGGACCGTGCGAACAGCCACGACCGGATCGTCGCCGAAAACGTGGCCGTCATCGGCGGCGGGGAGACCGCGGCGTCGATGCTCAATGAGCTATTCCACCACAGGATTTCGACCATCACGGCGATCTCGCCGCAGGCGACGCTGTTCACCCGCGGTGAGGGCTTCTTCGAGAATTCGCTGTTTTCCGACCCCGCCGGGTGGCGCAGCCTCACGCCGGCCGAACGGCGTGAATGCATTGCCCGCACCGACCGCGGGGTGTTCTCCGCGCGGGTTCAGGAGTCGCTGCTTGCCGACGAAAGGATCAAGCATCTGCGCGGGCGCGTGGCTCGCGTGGTCGACCGCGACAACCGAATCTGGATCACACTGAGCACTGATACCAATGGTGAACCGCGGGAGATGCTGCACAACTTCGACCTCGTGATCGACGGCTCCGGCGCTGACCCGCTGTGGTTCGTGCCGCTGCTGCAACAGCCCGCGGTTGACCTGCTGGCGCTTGGGCTGGGCGGGTCGCTGACCTGCGAGCGCCTGGAGGACTCCATCGGCCACGACCTGGCCGTTGAGGGCGTCACCCCGAAACTGGTGCTGCCCAATCTGTCTGGCGTCAACGAGGGCCCGGGATTCCCGAACCTGAGCTGCCTGGGGCTGCTGTCCGACCGTGTGCTTGGCGTCGAGCTGGATGTGACCGACCCGCCGATGGGGAGAAGCGGTGAGTACCAATCCGTTTGACTTCCCTTGAGGCGGACAGGGCCTGTTCATAAGGCACGTTCCACGTCCTGGTCAACGGAGAGAAACAGCACGCGGTCAAGAAGCCTGCGAGAAGCGATGGCCGGCTTCTAAGTCGTGTCTGACAATCTCGCAATCAATGCCACCGTCAATCGGGTTCGTCGTCGTCGGGTGCCAGGAGTTTCTCGGGGTGATGGAAGGTATTCGTTCTGGGTTGGCCGTGGTCCAGGTGTGCCGGCGGTAACCATTCGGTGTCGCCTTTGGTGTTGGTGCGGGTGGTCCAGCCTTTTTCGGCGAGTCGGTTGTGGGGTCCGCAGGCCAGGGCGAGTTCGTTGATGTCGGTGCGGTTGGTGGCCTTCCATCCCCGAACATGGTGGACCTGGCTGTGGTAGGCGGGCGCGTCGCAGCCCGGCTTCGTACACCCGCGATCCTTGGCGTACAGCATGATTCGTTGCGCGGGGGAAGCCAGCCGTTTGGTGTGATACAAGGCCAGGGGCTTGCCGTGATCGAAGATGGCCAAGTAGTGGTGGGCGTGGCTGGCCCAGCGGATCACATCTGACATCGGCACCAGGGTTCCCCCGCCGGTCAGGCCCTTGCCGGTGCCGGCTTCGAGGTCCTTGAGCGTCGTGGTCACCACGATCGACACGGGCAGGCCGTTGTGCTGGCCCAGCTCGCCCGAGGCGAACAGGGAGCGCAATCCGGCCAGGAAACCGTCATGGTTGCGTTGGGCTTGGGATCGGTGATCGTGGCGCGCCGCATCCTGATCGGGTGTCGCATCGACCACCGGTGTTTCGTCGTCGGGGTTGCACGCCCCGGGGGCGGCCAGTTTGGCGAGCATGGCCTCGAGGGCGGCCCGTAACTGCGGGGTGACCAGGCCGCTGAGGCGTGACATCCCGTCGAATTCCTGCTTGCCCAGCATGATGCCGCGCTTGCGCGCGCGCTCCGCGTCGTTGAATTCTCCGTCGGGGTGCAGCCAGTCCATGATTCGTTGGGCGTATGTGGCCAACTCATCGGGGCGATACCCGCTGGCCTTGCCGGCCAGGTCGGCTTCGGCGGCCTCCCGGGTACACAGGTCCACCTCGGCGGGCAGATGTGCGAAGAAGCTGCGGATCACCTGCACATGCCCATCCCCGATGAGCCCGTCGCGTTGCCCGGCCGCGGTCGCAGCCAACTGCGGCGCCAGCGGCTCACCGGTCAACGTCCACCGTTGCCCAAGATCGCCGGCTTCAGCGATCCGCCGGCCGGCTTCGGCCTTGGTGATACGCAGCCGATCGGCCAACGCCGAACGCAGCGTGCCGCCCAACTCTTCCTCGCCGGCCTGCGCGTCGAGTTGGTTGATCAACGCATGCTCGGGTGTGCGCAGCCGGCGCGCCCCCCGTTCCAGGCGCTCCAACGCCCGCAACCGTTCCGGGGTGGTGAACACGTCAAAAGACAACTCACACAAGCGGTCCAGGACGCCATCGAACTCGTCGAAAACCTCGACGATCTCTTCGCGACTGCTGCAACCCATGCCTCAAATTTTACGAAAGCCCACCGACACAAAACGCCCCGTTGTGACTAGTGAAGCTAAAGTGACACAAGGGATTACAGGGATTTTAGCCGGTCATCCGCCGAGCTTGGCCAGCACGTCCGCAATCGATGCCCCGCCCAGAAGATCCGATACCTCCAGGTCGTGATTGAACTCGATCTTGACGCGGCGGCGCAGCTCTAGCGCCTGCAACGAATCCAGGCCGATCGCGACCATGGGGGCTGTGATGTCGATGTTTTCGGCACGGTCTTCGCCGATGGCGGTGGCCAGTAGGCCCAGCAGCCGTCCCGAGATGCCCGTATCCACAACAGCTGATTGGACTTCAACGGGTTGCCCTGACAGCTGAGATATCAGGGGGCCGTAGCCGTAGGCCTCCAGCATCGGACGAGCGAGATCGAAGTCGTACGCCAACACGATGGCATTCCCGTGAAACTGCGTCATTCCCACCGCGAGCGCATCGGCGGGAGTCATGGGAATGACACCGGTCGCGGCCAGTTGCGCTGTGCTGGTCGCGTCGAGATCGAAATGCACCGTCCACTGACCCCACTGCACCGAAACGCAGTCCAGACCCTCGGCACGGAGCCGATGCGCCATGGCGTCGAGCATGCGATTGGCCGCGGCATAGACGACCTGGCCGCGGCCACCGATCGTCGCCCTCGCCGAGGAGCACAGCAAGACGCGGCAGTCATCGGTGCGCGGATGCGTCTCAAGCACCTGGGCGATGCCGACGACCTTGGCCCGCATCGCGTGGTCGACCTTCTCGGCGGTGATGTCGGCCAGTTCGATCGCCGAATAGTCCACGGCGGCATGGACTATCAAATCCGCTGCGGGGTTCTCGCCAGCCAGCCGCGTCACCGCCGCCTGGTCGCCCACGTCGCACTGAGCGACGCGGACGTCCGTCTGTGCGGCCGAACGGATCTGACGCAGCCGATCAGTGACGGCGGTGGCGGTCTCGCCTGATCTGCTCACCAGCGTGATGCGGCGAGCCCCGCGCCGCGCGAAGTGATCGCAGAATTCGAGCCCGAGATTGCCGGTGCCGCCGATGATGAGCACGTGGTCGGGCGGGGCGCTATCAACAGCGGGGACCGTGTCGCCCGGCGCGATCCGCTTCGCGTACAGGCCGCCATTGCGCAGTGCCAGCTCCGGCTCTTCGCTGGTGTGCAGCGCGGCGAGGATCCCGTTCGCGGCTTCGGACGCGGTCGCTCCGGGCGGTAGATCGAGGTGCTTGAATCCCACGCCCGGATGGTCGGCGCCGATGCTGCGGAAGCCTGCACTCGCCGCCGCGTGCACCGGATCTGGCGGCGCGTCGTTGGCCACCACCGCCTCGCCGCCCACCGTCACCAGCCAGCAGCCGGTGATCGCGCCGTTCAGTCCTGGCCACCATGTGCGGTGGGAAAAGAACATCGCGACCTCGGCCGCGGCGGCGTAGACGTCCATATTCCGCGATTGCGGGAGGAGGATGGCCAGAGTGTCGAGATCGCTTGGGAGAGTTTCGACGTCGACCACGTAAGCCGTGGCGCCGATTTCTCCCGCCGCACGGCACAGGGCGGCGGACAATTCCGCGCAGGCACCGGTGTGATCGACGATGCCGATGGCACGCGGCGGCACCAGCGAGCGCTGCGACAGCCGCATCCACTCCTCGACGAAGAGTCGCGCCCTTGTTGGTTCAGGGGCGGTTTCAGCTTCGGGGGCCGGCTCCGCCGTCGGCTGGAGAACCGGGCGGTAGAGCTGCCACAGCCGGGTGTCATTCATCCGGGTGTTCGGGAAATCGACCAGTGGCAGTCGGGCGGGGCCGTCGGGCTCGGCGCCCAGGCAATCCCACGGGTACTCCAGATCGCGAACGGCCAGCTGCGCGAGATTGCGGGTGAACTCGCTGAGATCGGCGGCCGTTCGGAGGGAGGTGCCGACCACCCGGGCGTCGTGGGTCGGGCCTTCGTCTCCGTCATGCAGGGCGGCGAGATTCTCCTGGATCGCCAGCTGCAGCGTGGGATGCTCGGCCAGTTCGACGAAGGTGTCGATGCCGAGAGGGAGCGCGGCGGCGATCGCCTTGTCGAATCGAACGGTGTTGCGCAGGTTCCAGAACCAGTATTCGTCGACCGACAGGTCCGAAGTGATGGGGCCGCCGAGTGTGGCGCCCAGGCAGTCGATTTCGGTGTCCAGGAACTTCGGGTTCTGTAGTTCGCGCTGCGTGGCCGCGCGCACCTTTTCGGCGAGGCCATTGATCAAGCTGGTGTGTGCGGGGTACTGGACGCGAATGAAGCGCGCGAACGTGCCCCGCTCCGTGAGCGTGTCGACGATGTGCTGAACCGTTTCCCGATCGCCGGAAATTCCTACCATGCTCGGTGAGTTGATGACCGACAGCTGAGCCCAACCCGGACAACGCGCCAGCAGGTCTTCGCACGTGTCGCGGTCGGCAGCGACGACTGCCATTGCGTAGTCGCCGGATTCGAACTCGTCGGCGGCGCCCGCGCGTATCCCGACGACGCTGACGGCATCCGCCAGCGTGATCGTGCCGGACACGTAGGCGGCGGCGATCTCGCCCTGGCTGTGGCCAACGGTGATGGCCGGCGCGATCTCGAATGATCGCCACATCGCGGCCAGCCCGGCCATCTGAGTGAACAGCGCCGGCTGGACGGTGCCCGCATTATCTTCGGCCGAAACATGCTCGTCGAGAAGGTAATTCAGCGGCGACTCGCCGAGCCGGTCCGCGAAGGCCTCGGCGCAGCGATCTGCCTCTGCCCGAAACGCGGGGACTCCATCATAGAAGACCCGGCCCATCCCGGGTCGCTGGACTCCTTGCCCGGGGAAGACATAAGCGAGTTTGCGGGCCGTGGCGGCGGTTTCGGTGCGAACCAGCGAAGGATGTTCCCCGTCGTCGAGAACGGCCCGCAGGGTGCCGAGCAATTCGTCGCGCTTAGCCACCATAGCCAGGGCTCGGTGCCGGCGGGCGACCCGTGTCCGGAACAGCATGTCGGCGATCTCCTGCGGTGCCACCTCGGGATGGTCGGTGGTGTAAGAAAGCAGGGCCGCCGCCTCGTCGTGCAGCAGATCGCGGGTATCCGCCGATACCAGCACGGGAATGCTGTCGTCGGGTAGCCGGTACGTCAGGGGCTTCACTTGCTCACTCCCCGGAACTAGCGGGCATGGCGATGATTGCGTGTGCATTGGCGCCTCCGGCGCCGAACGACGAGGCGGCGCCGTAGCGGATGCCGTCTTTGGGCTCCCAGGGGTGGAGTTTTGTGGCCAACCGCAGGCCCGTCGAATCCCAATCCACCGTCTTGGTTGGGTTGTCCGAGAACAGGGTTGGCGGAATGTGACCGTGCTGGCCGGCCAGCAGCAGCTTGGTCAGGCCGAGCATGCCCGACGCCGCTTGCGCGTGCCCGACGTTGGACTTGATCGAGCCCAGCAGCGCCTCGGATCCGGCCGCGCCGTAGGTCGCGAACAGGGCGGTCAGTTCCTGTGGGTCGCCCGCCAGCGTCGCGGTACCGTGCCCCTCAATCATGCCGATGTCGACGGGGTCGATTCCGGCCGCATCGAGCGTCTTGGTGACGAGCTGCGCCTGCGCCCGCGTTCGGGGGACCAGGATCGGTTTGCCCTTGCCATTATGGTTGGTGCGGATCGCCATGATGCGTCCGTAGATTCGGTGACCCAGTTGGCGCGCCCGTGATTCGCGTTCGACGACAACCATTCCCGCGCCTTCGCCCCACACGGTGCCGGTGGCGTCGTCGGAGTAGGCCCGGCAATGCCCGTCCGCGGAAAGAGCGTGGAGTCGGGAGAATTCGTAAAAGGCCGCCGGCTCTCCGAGGACACACACGGCGCCGGCAAGTGCCCAGTCGCACTCGTCCATCTGAACCGCGTTGGCGGCCAGCTGCACCGCGGTCAACGACGATGCGCACGCCGAGTCGATGGAGATCGACGGGCCGACTAGCCCAAGGCAGTGCGAGATCCTGCCGGCACCGCCCAATTGCCCCATGCCGACGGTCCGGAATCCGGTGTACTCGTCGGTCGTCGTCGTGCGTTGGCCGTACTCGGTCATCGACATCCCGACGAAGCAGCCGGCCTCCGCACCTTCGAGCGTCGCGGGATTGATCCCGGCGTTCTCCAGCACCTTCCACGCCACCCGCATCGCGACCCGCTGCTGCGGGTGCATCGCCATCGCCTCGTGCTGGGTCAGGCCGAAGAACGGCGGGTCGAATGACGCTGCGCCGTCCAAGAATCCGCCAGAATCGCACACCTGTCGCCAACCCTCTTCGACCCGTGACGGCGAAAGGAGATCGTCGACGGTCCAGCCGCGATCACGCGGAAAGGGGCCGAGCAGCTCCCGCGAGTCGGTGAGGGCCGACCATAGGGCACCCGGGCTGTCGATTCCTCCCGGCGCCTCGACGGCCATGCCGGAGATGACGACCGGGTCGGTTGTCGTCGCCACGGCAGATCCGTTGTTGTTCACGCGGTTTGCTCGCATTGCGCGCTCGACGCCAACAGCTCCGCGACGGCGTCGATATGCGACTTCAGGTAGAAGTGCCCGCCGTCGAACGTCGTGACTTTGACGGTGTCGGTGTGTTTGCCCCATCCGTACAGGTCGCCCAGGGTGATGTAGGGGTCCTGATCACCGCCCATCGCGTGAATCGGGGCGGCCACCTTGATGTCATCGGCGCAGGAGTACGCGTCAAAAGCCTTATAGTCGGCCTTGATTACGGGCAGCGCGAGTCGCATGAGTTCGCGGTTGGCGATCACATCGGAATCGGTGCCCTCGAGCGCCGCGAGATGGTTGAGGATCTCCTCGTCATCCTTCGGGTGCGATGGTTTGTCCGCGGCGTTGCTGGGGGCAACCGCGGCGGAGACGTGGAGGTGTCGCACATCGATTCCTTCGGCCTCGGCGAGCCGGACGAACTCGAATGCGACCAGCGCCCCCATGCTGTGCCCGAACGTGACGACCGGGACGGCGCGATCGTGATCCGACGCGGCGAATTCGGCGAATGCTCCAGCGGCGATCTCTTCCAGCGAGGCCAGCGCGGGTTCGGCCGCGCGGTCCTGGCGTCCCGGGTATTGGAAGATGATGACTCTGAATTTCCTGCTGAGTACTTTTGAGAAGTCCCGGTAGGCCGACGCGCCGGACCCGGCGTGGGGAAAGACCAGCAACGGAATGCTCTCGGGCGAGGTCGGCTGGTGAAACTGCCTGACCCACCCCAGCGTGCGCGGCATTGCACCACCTCTCGATCACTCGGGTTCGACTGGCGCTTAACAGCCGTACAACTTAGCGAAGGCTAACGTAAGCTTCGCTTCGCGTGGACCGCGGGTCTGGCCCGTTGACCTCGGGGTTCGCTGCTTGTGCGCCTTGAAGCGCTACCGATCGCGGATCATGAGGGCGGCCCGTTTGTGCGGCAGGTCGAGGTCGACGGTGCGCCGGAACCCGGCACGCTCGAGCGCCCGAATTGCTCGTGTGTTGTGGGCGTCGGGCTCCGCGACCACTCGGGCGGCGTGCGAATCCGCATCCAGCTGCCAGGACGAGACCGCGCGAAGCAGGTTTACCGCCAGCCCGCGCCCACGGCATTCGGCCGGGCCCAGCAGCAAGTGCAGGCCGGCGTCATGCTCACGGGCAACGTAGTGCTGGGCGAGGGGGTCGAGGTCGGCGCGGTAGAGCTCCCAGTAGCTCATCGGGACGCCGTCCAGCTCGCCCAGGTATGGAGTGGAGTGCGCGCTGCGATCCTGTCCGCGCAGGTAGGCCGCGATCTGTTCCGGCGGCCACGGCATCCTCCAGAATCGGGCCACCTCCGGGTCGTTCATCCAGGTGTGCACCACGTCCAGGTCGTCTTCAGGGCTCAACCGACGCAGCGAGAAGTCCCCTGAGAAGGCGTCATGGTCCAGCGCGGCTCGGCACTGCCGCAGGTCCAGCTTCTTCACCGGCGTACCTCCCGACCGAACGGCCCGCATGGTCCGCCGTGAGCACATCGCGCAAGGGCCGACCGGCGCGTTGCTGTGACAGCCCCAACAGCCCTCCAACTTAGCGAAGGCTAACATAAGCAACTGGGCTGGCGGACGATGCCTGGACGGCAGAGTTCGTCGCAAGTCCGGCCGTGGCGGATGGCGACAAATTGGAGGTTCGTTGAGGCGCGTCGTGTCGTGCATTTGCCAGACCGGGCACTCGGCCCCGCCTGCTCTGATCGATCTAGCGAACTGAATATCAGGGGTGAGACCAACGATGGCAGACGATGCCAAGACGATGCAGGAACGCCGCCGGGAACTGCTGCGTCGACGCGTCGCCGAAAGTGGCATGGCGGCAGCCGAATCGGGCAAGCGGTCCGCGATTCGCGCTGGAGAACGGTACCCTTTGTCGGCCGGCCAGCGCCGGATGTGGTTTCTGCAGGCCATGGACGCGAGCGACGTCACGCTCAACATCTGTGTTTCGTACCGGCTGACGGGCGCACTGGACGAGGCGCGCCTGCGTTCCGCGTTCAATGATGTCGTTGCGCGTCATGCCATTTTGCGCACCGTATACGGGGTGGATAGCGAGGGCGAACCCTATCAAGTCTTTTCCGACAGCCCAGATGGTGCACAGATCGGTTGGCGAACCGAGGATGTGACGCATCAACCGACGGAGGACCGGCAGCGGCGGATCGACGCGTTGGCGGCCGACGAGTTCGGCCGCCCATTCGAGCTGACGCGTGAGCTGCCGTTGCGGATCACCCTGATCCGCAGCGGTACCGACGATTTCGTGCTGCTTCTCACGGTGCATCACATCTGTTGGGACGACGATTCGTGGGAAGTCTTCTTCCACGAGCTCAGCACCGCCTACAGCGGTCACCAACCGTGCGGGACCGCGCCGCAGTTTGTCGCGGTCGAGGTGCTCGAGACCCCGGCCCAACCCGGCATCGCCGACGTCGGCTACTGGGCAGACATGCTGCGGCCGTCGCCCGAACCGCTGGAGCTGCCTGGCTTCCCGCAGCTGCGCGCCGCGCATCCGTCCAGACGGGCCGAGCGCCGAACCCGGCCGCTGCCCGCCGACCTGCTCGGCCGCGTGGAGAGTTTTGCGCGTGAGCACGCCGCGTCGCCGTTCATGGTGTTGCTGGCGAGTTTCGGCGTGCTGGTGCGCCGCTACACGGGGGCAACGGATTTCCTGGTCTCGGTGCCGGTAACCGATCGTGGGGCCGCGGCCGAGGGCGCCATCGGGTACTTCGGCAACACGCTGCTGCCGCGGATCGCCGCACGACCGCGGGACACCTTTACCTCCTTCGTCGAGGCGGTGCGCGAGACATGCCTCAACGGCTTCGCCCACCAGTCCGTCGGCATCGATCGGGTGGTGCGCGAAGTCAACCCTAAGCGCATGGGACACGACGGCATGGATCACCTTGTCCGCTTGGGCTTCAGCATGCGCAAGAGCGCGAGCGGCTTCGCGTTGGACGGCGTCACCGTGCGACAACTGCAACTGGGCGCGGTGACCGCCCATCTTCCGCTTGCCCTCGCGGTGGTGCAGGACTCCGACGGCGTGCTCGTCGAGTTTGAGTACCAAACCGACGTGCTGGGTGCCGCGCTCGTTGATCAGATGCTGGCTCACTACATTCAGCTGCTGGACAACGCGTTGAGGGCCCCCGAACGCCGCATCGCCAGCCTGGACATGCTCGGCAGCGGCGAGCGGCAGAGCGTTCTGGAGCAGTCGCACGGCGACCTTGTCCCGATGCCGGCCACCACGATGGTCGCGATCCTCGAATCGGCACCGGCCGCCAGGCCGGACGCGGTCGCGCTGGTTTCCGACGAGGCACGGCTGACATATGCCGAGCTGCATCGGCGCGCGAATCGCTTGGCGCGCTGGCTGATCGGACAGGGATTCGGCGCCGACGACATCATCGGCCTGCGCATGAGCACGTCGATCGAGTTCGTCGTTGCAATGCTCGCCGTGCTGAAAGCCGGCGCGGCTTATCTGCCGATCGATCCGGCCTACCCGGACGAACGCATCGAATACCTGATCTCCGACGCCCACCCGAAAACGGTCATCGGGCGCCACGAACTCGCCGCGGCGGAACAGGCCGCGGCTCAGTTACCGGACGTCGCGCCCACGGACGACGACAGGCTACGTCCGTTGCTTCCCGGGCACCTGGCCTATGTCATCTACACCTCCGGCTCGACCGGTCAGCCCAAAGGTGTGGCGGTTTCGCATCAGGCGATCGCCGAGCATGTCGAGGGTTTCGCCGCCGAATGGAGCATGACCGCCGAAGACCGTCTGCTGCAGTCGTCGTCGGTGAGCTTCGACGCCTCGCTGCTCGATCTCTTCATCACGTTGTCGCTCGGCGCGCAGCTGATTGTGCCCAGGCCCGCCGAGGGCGGGGCTTTCGGCGACATCGCCTATGTCGCCGATCTGATCAGCCGCCACCGCGTCACCGTGCTGCACATGGTGCCCTCCATGCTGAGCATCCTGTTGCTGCTGCCGCAGGTCTTTGACGTTGATGAATGGCGGCAACTGCGTCACGTGCCGGTGGGCGGAGAAGCACTCCCCGGCGAGGTGGCCGAAAAATTCGCCGGCTACTTCGACGCGGAATTGCGCAATCATTACGGCCCGACGGAGGCCGTGGTCTGCTCGACCCACATGCGGGTGGAGGGACCCCAAGGTAACCGCGTGGTGCCCATCGGGGTGCCGAACCGCAACGTCTATGCCTATGTGCTCGACGAGGAGTTGCAACCGGTTCCCGCCGAGGTGATCGGCGAGCTCTACCTCGGTGGGGTCCAGTTGGCGCGCGGATATCTGGGGCGCCCAGGGCTGACCGCGGAGCGATTCATCCCCGATCCGTTCAACCCCGGCATGCGGCTGTATCGGACTGGAGATCTGGTCCGCCGCAACATCTCCGGCCAACTGGAATTCGTCGGACGAGCCGACGAGCAGGTCAAGATCCGCGGCTTCCGCATCGAACTCGGCGAAGTGGAGGCCGTGATCGCGACGCACCCGACGGTCAGACACTGCCTCGTCGTCACCGAAGACGCCGAGGCAGGTCCCATGCTCGCCGCCTACCTGGTGCCGGTGACCGGTGACGACATCGCCGGCGCGTCCACCCAGATAGACCTCGACGAGATACGCGCCCACGCGGCGTCGATGCTCCCGGAATACATGGTGCCCAATGCGTTTGCGGTGATCCCCGAGATCCCGCTGACCGTCAGCGGCAAACTGGACAAGCGGGCGCTGCCCGCGCCAACCCCGGTCGCGGTGCGGGCCTACCGTGAGCCGGCGACGCCCACCGAACGGCGGATGTGTTCGATCTTCGCCGGGCTGTTCGGCTGGGAGCGCGTCGGTGCCGAAGACTCGTTCTTCGGGTTGGGCGGCCATTCGCTGCTGGCGGCGCGGCTGGTCGCGCAGATCCGTGCCGAGTTCGGGGTGGAACTGGCCGTACGCGCCGCGTTCGACACTCCGACGCCGGCGGGACTGGCGGCCCGGCTGATCGAGCAGTTCCGCGCCGAGTTCGACATAGACCTCGATGCCCTCGACGAGATGGACGCCGACGAGCATGTAGCAGAGTCCTCGCGCCCACAACTGCTGGCCGAAGCGGTTCGCCCGGAACGACCCCCGTTGTCGTATTCGCAGCTGGCCGCGTGGTTGATCTACCGGCTGGAAGGCGCGCGGGACGGCTTCAACATGCCCCTCGCGCTTCGCTTCACCGGTCAGTTGGACATTGGCGCGCTCGCCGAGGCGCTCAACGACGTGGTGGCGCGGCACGAGTCGCTGCGCACAAATTTCGCTGAGCACGAAGGTGTTCCGTATCACATCGTGCATCCCGCGTTACGGGTGGAACTGCCGGTCCACTACGTCAGCGAAGACCGGGTCGACGAGACGGTTGCCCAGCTGCGCAGGCACGTGTTCACCCCCGAGTCGGGACCGCTGATCAAGGCGACCCTGTTGGCGCTCGGCCCAGAAGCACACGTCCTGGTCATGCTCGTCCACCACATCGTCAGCGACCATGCCTCCCTCGGCATCCTCTTCGAAGACCTGATCGTTGCGTACCGCGCGCGACTGCGAGGCGACGCCCCACGGTGGTCCGCTCTGCCCGTCCAGTTCGCGGATTACGCACTGTGGCAACGACATGCGTTCGAGGCGGGAAGCGATTGGGGACAGGACGAACTGGCGCACTGGCGTGATGCGCTGGCCGGATTGCCGGACGAGATCTCGGTGGCCCCGGACCATTCTCGCCCGCCGGTAATCGGAAAGGCCGGAGAGGTGGTGAGTTTCACGGTCTCGGCCGCACGCCGCGCCGCCCTCACCCAGCTCGCCGAGCAAAGCGGCGCCACCGAGTTCATGGTCTATCAGGCCGTTCTGGCGGTAGTGCTGCACAAGCTCGGTGGCGGTGCGGACATTCCGATCGGCAGTCCGGTCGTGTCCCGGGTCGACCCGGCCACCGAAAACCTGATCGGCCTGTTCGCCAATATGGTGGTGCTGCGCAACGATCTTTCCGGCGATCCGAGTCTGCGCGCCATGGTGGCGCGTAGCCGCGACGTGGTCCTCGATGCGTTCGCACACCAAGAACTGCCCATCGAACGCCTGGTTGAGGCGCTCAACCCGCCGCGGTTGCGGTCCCGGAACCCGCTGTACCAAAGCATGATCCACTTCCGAGGTGAGGACTGGGCACTGATTCCCCGTGACCTGACCGGGACGGGGGATACGACGGTCGTTCCGCTTCCGATCGACTTCGAGGTCTCTCTGCTGGATCTCGACGTGGGCATGAACGTGACACCCGGCGGGGAACTCGATGTGCGGATCGTCGCCAACGCCGATCTGTACGAACCGCAGACGGCGGCGCTCATCGCCGATGCCCTCAACGCGGCGCTGAATGCCTTCGCGACGACACCGGACGCCGCCGTGTCCACCGTGGAGTTGTTGCCCGCAGCCGACATGGACAAGCTGCTCGCCCCGCCGACCCCTAAGGCTGGTGCGCCGTCGCAACCGATCGCCGAGCCGCCGGCGGAGATCGTGCGGGTCCTGATCACCCTGTTGGAGGAGCTGCTCGACATCACCGGCGTCGAAGCGGAGGACAACTTCTTCGCCCTTGGCGGTGACAGCATCATCTCCATCAAATGGTCGGCCCAGGCCAACGCGCAGGGACTGGCCATGACCCCGCCGATGGTGTTCGAGCACATGACCATCGCCGAGCTGGCCGCGGCGGTCTCGGGGGTCCCAGCCGCCAGCAATCAGCCCGCAGCCCAACCGGATTCGGAGCCGGAGCAGCACTACACGCCGATGAGCGCATCGGGCCTGAGCGCTGATGCGCTGGCCGAGCTGACCGCGTCCTGGCAGAGACAGTCATGAGGCCGCGTTCGTGACGTCAGCTCCGCAGATCGAGGACGTCCTTGCCCTCAGCCCCCTTCAGGAAGGGCTGTTAGCGCTGTACCGACTCGCCGAGGACAGCGTCGACCCCTACAGCATGCAGTTCGTGGTCGACATCGACGGACCGGTCGACGTCGCGCTGCTGCGCCGCAGCGCTCAAGCGATGCTGGAGCGGCACCCGAACCTGCGCGCCGCCTTCTGGGATCGCGACGTGCCCAAGCCGGTGCAGATCGTGCCCGCCGAGGCGGAACTGCCGTGGTCCGAACGAATTGCGACGCCAACCGAATTCGACTCCATCGCGCGCTCCGAGCGGCGTCGGCCGTTCGATTTGAGCCGCGGTCCGGCGCTGCGCGTCGTGTTGCTCACGGTTCCCGGCGAGACCAGACGCCGCATGATTTTCACCGCGCATCACATTCTGGTAGACGGCTGGGCGCTCGCGGTGTTCTTCACCGAAATGCTCGCCGTGTATCGGGCGGGTGGGTCGGCCGGCGGGCTGCCCGCACCGCGACCCTACCGCGACTACATCGTATGGCTGGCCGGGCAGGACAGGGCGGCCGCGATTGCCAAGTGGGACGAGTATCTACGCGGTGTGTCCGGACCGCTGATGGTGGCCGACGGTACGGTCGCCGCGGGTGACGGCGTGCCGGAAAAGACGGAACTGCTGTTGGGTGAGGCGGATACGGCACGCCTGCGGCAGTGGGCCGGCCGCCACGGCCTCACCCTCAACATCGTGGTGCTCTTCGCTTGGGCCGTCGTGCTCAGCAGGCTCACCGACCGTCGCGACGTCGTCTTCGGCACCATCGTCTCCGGCCGCCCCGAACAGTTGCCCGGCGTGGACACCATGGTCGGACTGTTCATCAACGCCGTGCCGGTGGTGCACCGAGTGAGCCGTACCGAGTCCGTGATCGAGCAATGCCTCCGGTTGCAGCGCGAGTCGTCGGCGATGCGCGACATCGGTTACCTCAGCCTGTCCGAGGTACAGCGGGAACATGGCCGCGGAGCTTTGTTTGACAGCATGTTCGTCTTCGAAAACGCTCCCATCGAGGACGCCATCCGTGAGGTCACCGAGCCCGGCGGAGCCCGCTTCTCGCCGATCGAGATGGAAAGCCTGACGCACTACCCGCTGACCGTGGTCTCGCACCTGAAAGGCGACGCGCTGGTCGTTCTCGTCGAGGCGATTCATCAGGCGCTGCCCCATCTTCGGCCGGACCAGATCGGGGAGCGATTGCTTGCCGTGCTGCGTCAACTCCCCGGCATCGGTGATGATCCCCCCCAAACGCCAGAGGCCCTGGACATTCTCACTTCGGCGGAGCGCGCCGAATTCAGCGACCTCGCAACTGTGTCGGCGCCCGGGACCACGGTGTGGGAGACGTTCGAGGCGCAGGTCCGCGCCGCCCCGGACGCCGTCGCATTGACCACCGGCGGTGGGGAGAGGTACACGTATGCCGAACTGCACGCCGACGCCAGCCGACTGGCGGGGGAGCTGGCGCGGCTTGGCATCGGCCCGGAAACCGTCGTCGCACTGGTGTTGCCGCGCTCCAGCCGCTCCATCGTCGCGATCCTGGCGGTGCTGGGCGCCGTCGCCGCCTATCTGCCGGTCGACATCACGCTGCCGGCCGCTCGCGTCGAATCCATTCTGCGCCAGGCGAACCCGGCACTGGTCATCATCGAGGCCGACCAGGCGGAACTGGCCGGAGGGTTGCCCGCGTTGGTGCTGGACGATCCCGCTGTGGCCGAGCGTATTTCGCAACTGCCGGCGACGGCTCCGGCTGTGCGCCGTGATCCCGAGCACAGCGCCTACGTCATCTTCACCTCCGGTTCGACCGGTGAGCCCAAGGGCGTCGTCGGCACCAATGCCGCGATACTCGCCTATCTCGCCGACCATCGCGACCGTGTCTACCGGGCGGCCTCGGCGCGGCTGGGCCGTCCGCTGCGCATCGCGCACGCCTGGTCGCTGAGCTTCGACGCCTCCTGGCAGCCCATGATCGGCTTGCTCGACGGTCACGCCCTGCACCTGTTCGACGCCGAGGAGATGCGCGACGCCGACCGGCTGGTGCAAGGCATGGCGAGCCAGCAGATCGACATGATCGACACCACCCCGTCGATGCTGGTGCAGCTGCGCGCCGCCGGGCTGCTGGACCGCCCACTCGAGGTGTTAGCCCTGGGCGGCGAAGCGATCGATACCGCGCTGTGGGAACAGTTGCGCGCGCTGCCGCTGGCTGTCTACAACTGCTACGGGCCCACCGAGGCGACCGTGGAGGCGGTGGTGGCCCCGGTCAAGCAGTACGAGACACCGACCATCGGCACGGCGAACGTCGGAACCGTCGGCTGCGTACTGGATTCGACGTTACGGACGGTGCCCAACGGTGTGGTTGGCGAGCTCTACCTGTCCGGCGCACAGCTGACGCGCGGCTATGTCGGCAGATCGTCGCTGACCGCGAGCCGATTCGTGGCGGACCCGCTGCGCCCGGGACAGCGCATGTACCGCACCGGTGACCTAGTGCGTCGCCTGCCGCACGGCGGATACGCCTATTTGGGGCGCGCCGACACCCAGGTCAAGATTCGCGGCTACCGCGTGGAGATCGGCGAGATCGAGGCCGCCCTGCGGGGCTGGGCCGACGTGGAGGATGCCGCCGTCGCTGTCGTGCGCCGTGCAACGGGCGCCAGTCTGGTGGGTTTCGTTGTGTGGCAACAGGATGCCAACGGCGACCCGGCCCGGCTGCGCGCCGGCCTCGCCGAAAGCCTGCCGCCGTACATGGTGCCGGCCCGGATCGTGGCTTTGCCGCGGCTGCCGGTCAACGCCAACGGCAAGCTCGACGGTCACGCGTTGGACCGACTGGCCTCCGACGCGCTGTCGCGTGTCAACACGGACGGTGCGGCGTCGGCGTCGACCGAGACGGAGCGGACGCTGTGCGAAGTATGCAAGGAGCAGTTCAACGGCGTGGCACCGCACATCGACGACGACCTCTTCGCTCTCGGGCTGGATAGCATTGTGGCGATCTCGTTGGTCCATAAGGCCCGGCGGCGCGGTCTGGTTCTGAGTCCGCGGATGGTGTTCACCGCGCTGACAATTCGCGAACTGGCCGCGGCGATCGACGAAGCCGACCCGGGCACCGCCGCCGAGGATGGTGAATACGGTGAGGTGGCGCCGCTGCCGATGGTGTCCTGGCTCTACGAGTACGGCAATTACCGCCGCTTCACCCACACCGTGCTGCTCGGGTTAACCGGCGAAATAGACTGTCCAACAATCGAGTTGATGTTGCAGATGTTGCTCGACGGGCACGACACCCTGCGGTCGATCCTGACCGACACTCCCGAGGGACCGCGCCTGGTCACCCGCGAACCCGGCGTGGTTCGGGCCGCCGACGTGCTTACCCGCGTGGCGGTGTCGAGCACGACCGCCGCGGAGTTGTGTTCGGCCATCGCGGATTCCGCCCGCGCGGTCAACGAGGAGATCGATCCCCGAGCGGGTGCCATGATGCGGGCGGTCTGGTTCCGCGGCGCCGAACGCGGCGAGGTGCTGCTGATCACCGCGCACCACCTGGCGGTCGACGTGGTGTCCTGGCACATCATGCTGGGCGATATCGCCGAGGCATGGCGCTCGGTGCAATCGGGCGCGGCGCCGAAGACGCTGCCGGAGTTCACTTCCTACCGCCGCTGGTCGCAGTTGATGTGGGAACGCGCTGCCGAGCCGGAGGTGCAAAACCAGCGCGACTACTGGATCACGCAGGTCCGGGAAGCCGATCCTGCGCTGGGCCGGCGGCATCCGAACCCGACCCGCGATACATGGTCAACGCTGCGAGTAAGCCAGGTCATCACCCCCGTTCCCGAGACGGAACGCGTGCTCGCCACCCTGACCAGAAACGGAGGTGTGCGCGAATTCCTTTTGACTGCAATGACAATCGCGGTCGCGAGTTGGCGTCGCGAGCGTGGGGAGGATCCGGCTTCGGGCGCGCTGATTGCGCTGGAGGGACATGGGCGCGCCGACGCGGAGCTGGACACCGACACCACGAACACTGTCGGCTGGTTCACCACCGCATTCCCGGTGCGGCTCGGGGTGGGCGCGGCGGCCGTCGATATCGAACGGGCCAAGGGTGATCCGGGCGCGGCGCGTGCGCTGCTGGAATCGGTGACGGCCCATCTGCGTGCGATCCCGCACGAGGGATTGGACTATGGACTGCTCCGTTACGTCGACCGCGTCCCCGAGCTGCAGCGCGGGGCCGAGCCGCAGATTCAGTTCGGCTATCTGGGCCGCTTGGACCTCAGTGGGGCAACGGATCAAGCGTGGTCGCTGCTCACCGCGCCGTATATCGACGCGCTCCCGATCGATCCCGAACCGGATCTGCCGCTGCGCTTCGCGCTGAATATCAGCGTGCTGGTGGGTGCGACACCCGAGGGTCCGCAACTGATCGCCAACTGGCGGTGGAGCGATGCGCTGTTTGCGCGCTTCGACATTGACCGTCTGACGCATTTCTGGCAGCGCGGCATCGCCGCGCTCGCCGCGGGCTTGGCATAGGAAGAGAACCGACATGGAAATCAGCCGGGACGAGATCAGGGCCGCGGTCGCGGCCCAACTCGGCTCCGCGGCCACCGAGATCGCCGACCACGACGATCTCATCCAGATGGGCCTGAACTCCATGCGCATGATGGCGCTGGCGGGGGGGTGGCGTAAGCGGGGATCCGGCATCACCTTCGCCGACCTCGCCGGCAGCCCCACCATCGAATCCTGGCATACGCTGCTCGGCAGTAACGAGATATCAAGCCCTGCAACACCCGACGATCGACCCGCCGAGCCAGACCAGGCCCTGGAAGCAGCGCCGTTCCCGCTGGCCACCATGCAGCATGCGTACTGGATCGGTCGCTCCGACGAACAGGAGTTGGGCGGTGTCGCCGCCCATCTCTACGTCGAATTCGATGGTGGCCCCATCGATCCAACGCGCCTGAAAGCAGCGGTATCGCAGCTGGTCGCGGCCCATCCGATGCTACGTACCCGATTCCTGCCGAACGGGACGCAACAGACGATGTCCGAACCGGGTCGGCCGGTCTTCAGTGTGATCGACCTGCGCGGACAGAGTTCGGAAGTGGTGCAAACCGCACTGGCGGAGTTGCGCGAACATAAAACCCACCAGCGGCTGGGAATTGAAGACGGCCAAGTCCTCGACGTCACGCTGACCCTGTGGGACGAGGAGCGCAGCCGGCTGCATCTGGACATTGACATGCTGGCCGGCGACGCGTTGAGCTATCGGGTGCTGGCATCCGAGCTGGCCGCGTCGTACAAGTTGCCCCAAGGAGAGACGCTGCTCGCGCCCGGCTACAGCTACTGCCGCTATCGCAGCGAGCGTCAGCCCGATCCCGCCGCACGCGAGCGTGACCGGGATTGGTGGCAACAGCGATTGCCCGAGATGCCCGGCGCTCCCGAACTGCCCACCGTGCCGCTCGGCGACCGCATGGCAGCGCATCGCACCGTCCGCTACGACCATTGGCTGTCACCGGAGGCCAAGCAGATGCTGGTGTCCGGGTCGCACCAGCGCGGCATCACACCGGCCATGGCGTTGGCGGCGGTCTTCGCCGACACCATCGCCGGCTGGTCAGCGCAGAGCAGGTTTCTGCTGAATGTGCCGCTGTTTCACCGCGAATCGGTGCACCCGGACATCAACCGGGTGATCGGGGACTTCACGTCGTCAATCATGCTCGAGGTCGACGTCACCGCTGACGTCTCCGTCGCCGATCGCGCGCGCCAACTGCAGCACACGATGTACGAAAGCGGCTCGCACGCGACCTATTCCGGACTCGAAGTGCTGCGTGATCTGGGCAGGCACCGGGGCGAGCCGGTGCTGGCGCCGGTCGTTTTCACCAGCGCCCTCGATCTCGGCGAGCTATTCGCCGACAACGTGATCCAGACATTCGGCAAGCCGGTGTGGATTATTTCGCAGGGGCCACAGGTCTTGCTGGACGCCCAGGTCACCGAGTTACGGGGCGGATTGCTGATCAACTGGGACGTCCGCGAGTCGGCGTTCCCGCCAGGCGTGATCGACGCCATGTTCGCCACATTTACCGAGGCGGTCGAACGGCTCGCCGGCGGCGATACGGGCTGGGACGCCGCCGCCGCGGTGCGGCTGCCCACCGACCAGGCTGAGGTGCGTGCCGCGGTCAACGGGACCGACGGTCCGGTCAGCGGGCGGTGCTTGCATCAGGGCTTCTTCGAGCACGCCGCGGCCACCCCCGACGCTCCCGCCGTAGTGTGGGGTGCGCACGACGGTGTGGGTGGGTGGACCTACCGGGAGCTCGCCGAGCGCGCGCTTGCCGTCGCAGGAGCGTTGCGCGCCAACGGGGTACGCACCGGCGACGCGGTCGGCGTTCAGCTACCCAAGGGACGCGATCAGGTTCCGGCCGTGCTCGGTGTGCTTGCCGCCGGCGGGACGTATGTGCCGATCGGCTTCGATCAGCCGGAAGCGCGCCGGGCCAAGATTCTTCAGTCCGCCGACATCGTTGCGGCGCTGACGGTCGACGGCGCGAACCTGGGACCGCGGATTTCGTGCGTATCCATCGACGTGGCGCCCGTGCATCCGGAGCCGTTGCAAGCGCCGGTCTTTCCCGATACCGGCCAGATCGCGTATGTGATCTTCACCTCCGGTTCTACGGGCCAGCCGAAGGGCGTCGACGTCCCGCACTGCGCGGCGATGAACACCATCGACGCGGTGAACGACTGGTTCGGGGTCGGCAGCGCCGATCGGGTGCTCGCGCTGTCAGCCCTCGAGTTCGACGCGTCGGTCTACGACATCTTCGGCATGTTCTCGGTGGGCGGCTCGCTGGTAGCGGTCGATGCCGACGAAAAGGCCGCGGCCACCGCGTGGGTGGAACTGCTGCGCCGACACCGGGTTTCGATACTCAACTGCGTGCCGAGCATGCTGGATATGATCCTGGAGCTCGGCGGCGACCGGCTGGGTGATTCGTTACGCGCCGTCACCCTCGGTGGCGACTGGGTGGGCGCCGACCTGGCTCGCAGGCTGGCCAGGCAGGTGCCGGGATGCCGGTTCTCGGGCCTCGGCGGCGCGACCGAAACGGCCATCCACAACACCATCTGCGAAGTGGTCGGCGAACCGCCGGCGCACTGGGCGACGGTTCCTTTCGGTGTTCCGTTGCGCAACGTCCGGTGCCGGGTGGTGTCGCCTTCGGGCCGCGACTGCCCCGACTGGGTTCCCGGCGAATTCTGGGTAGGTGGCGCGAACGTCGCCGCGGGATACCGCAACGATCCCGAACGCACCGCCCAGGTATTCGTCGAACATGATGGCATCCGCTGGTACAAGACCGGTGACGTGGCCAGATACTGGCCCGACGGCACCATCGAGTTCCTCGGCCGCGCCGACCATCAGGTGCAGATTCGCGGATACCGCGTCGAACTGGGAGAGGTAGAGAGCGCGCTTCGCGCCGTTCCCGGGGTGCGGCATGCCGTCGCCGCCGTCGTCGATGCCGGCGCGCCGAAGCTGGTCGCCGCCGTCGCGGGTGATCCACGCGAGGTCGGCGACATCGCCAAAGATGTTAATAGGGCCGTCGCCGAGCTGCTGCCGACCTACATGGTCCCCACGCGCACAGTGTTTTTCGGGCAGTTTCCGCTGACCTCGAACGGCAAACTGGACCGCCGCGCGGTGGCCGCGCTGCTCGAGCCGGATGCGCCCGAGTCTTCGGCCGCCGGAGGCGGTGCCCCGCGCAACGACGTGGAGGCCGCGCTGGCCGAGATCGTCGCCGAGGTACTGGGCGTGGATACGGTTGGCGTGCATGACGATTTCTTTGCGCAGGGCGGAGATTCGGTGTTGGCCACCACCGTCATCGCGCGGGTCCGCGACTGGCTGGAAGCCGATCATGCCGTGGTCGCGGACCTGTTCGCCACGCGGACCGTGGCCGGTTGCGCCGAGCGGCTGAACAATCGAGAAGCCCAGCGTGGCACGCCGGACCGACTGGCCATGATCGCCCGTCACTACCTCGACATCGCGGCCATGAGCGATGAAGAGGTACTGCAGCAGGGCTAGGCCGCGGGCTGAGTCCGGGCCGGGGAGCCGACGATGATGCTGCCGACGCTACATTCATGCAGTTCGTCTACACCGGTGGCCGCGACGAATGCGGCTGTGTCACTGAATCCTTGGGCGCAGGCGCCGAGGCCCATCGCGGTGGCGGCAAGGTAGATCGTCTGCATCAGAACGCCGACATCCTTGAGTATGGCGGCGTAACCAATCTGCTCGTACGTCCACATGATGCGGCCGGCACGCGCGGCCATGACGATCAGGATTTGCGGCTCAGCACCCCCGGTCAGCGTCGCAGCGGCAGGTTTCATCAACTGGCACACCGCTTTTGAATCCCCGGCGGCCACTAGACGCAGCGCGTGGTCGAACGAGTCGTAGTGGTACATTCCCGCCTCGAGTCCGGCGACGTTTCGCACCACGGGGTAGAGTTCGAGTTCGTAGATGCCGCCGCCGGACGGGTACGGACGTGACAGCAGTTCTTCGCCCTCGCCGACCGGCAGCGTCCTGCGGGTCCGCGCGGTGCGGTACAGCAATTCGGCGAGTTGCCCGACGGTGATCGGGTGCGCATCGTCGAATGTCCTTGTCGAAACCCGATCTTCGAGGACGGCCGTCAGCGTCGGGTCTTGCGTCCGTTTGTCCGCCAGGTCGGTGATGGGCAGGCCGATCGGCTCGCCCGAATATTTCGTTGTGCGCGCCGGCGGCTGCGGGAACCGGCCCTTGGCCCACTTGGTCGGGCCGAAGTGCTCCCAGGTGACGTTGCGCTCACCGAGCGTGCTGCGTCGGTGGAACCACAGATCGGGTGCGCTCCAGCTGAGGGCCTCGAAGTCCTGGTCCTCCTGGCCGACCGCAACAAGCATGCCGCTCCAGCGCAGGTCCTCGATGAACTGCGACGCGACGGCGCTCGGCAAGTCTGTGCTTTCGGACCCGTCGAGCAGGAGGAGCAGACGCGCGTCGTGGATGCGCACGTCACACCACGACGACGGATGCTCGAGGACAAAGCCCTCCGAATCACGATGCAATACAGCGAATTTCGACAACACGACGGAAGGCGGCGACCACAAAGCCGGTCGTGGCGGTGGTTGTCCGCACGGCACAATGGCATACAGGTCTTTGGCGCCGTCACGCACCGCGACCGTCAGCCAGCCGCCGGCCGCAAGCTCGCTTATCAGGGTGCCGACGTCGTTTCCGGCCTTGTCTCCGGCCTGGTTTGCGTCCGGGGGCTTGGACAGCTCCGAAACCGTTGCCGGCGCTAGGTTCAGCGCCTTGAGCGCGTGGAGTTGACCCGCGGTCAATCGGGTCAGCTTCTCGCTGCGCGGAGGATTCAGCAGCACCGCTCCGGCCGGTGTGGTCAAGCAGGTGACGCCGGAGCGGAACGCGAATCGCGTTTGGTCGGGGTATGTGACGGCGCGCAACCCGCAATCCCTTTCGTCTGTGAATGTGAAGCGACCGTGCCAAGCCAACTAGCGTAGGCCAGCGGTAAATTGGGCTGCCACACAGCTCCGGCACAGATTACTCAGGCGTATTCCACAGGCGTCCTGGGTAACGTCGCGGCACTGGCGCACGAAACACCTGTCACAACCAGCACTATCGCCACATGTGAGCAACGTGGTGCCAATCGAGGGGGAGACCTGACCATGAAGATAAGCGTGAAAACCATCGCCACCAGCGCTGTGGCGGTGGCCGCAATCGGGGCAGCGGCCGCCTTTCTGACGTCCATCGTGACGTGCACCGTGACGTCTGTCGCGTCTGGCGCGGTGCCGACCGTGCGGGTGCAGCCGGTCGCCGTCGGCGCGCCGTTGCCGCAGGACCCGGCCCCATCGCCGGCTCCCGCCGCGAACGTCCCGACCGCGGATCAGTTGACCGGCGTGTTGAACAGCCTTGCCGATCCCAACGTTCCGTTCGCCAACAAGAGCAACCTGGTTGAAGGCGGCATCAGCGGAACCGAGGCGCACATGGCCGATCACGAGCTGAAGAAGGCCGCCAAGAACGGCGACCTGCCGTTGGCGTTCAACGTGGCGAATATTCAACCGGGCGCCGCTCCGGGTTCGGCCACGGCTGACGTTGCCGTTTCGGGTCCCAAGATCTCGAGCCCGGTCACCCAGAACGTCACGTTCGTCAACCAGGGCAGCTGGATGCTATCGCGCGCCTCGGCGATGGAGCTGTTGCAAGCTGCCGGGCACTGATCGAAGGATTCGCCGGCTGGGCGGATCGCCGTCGCGTTGACGTTATCCACCCGGTGCGTTCAGGACGTTCCCAGGTAGCTTCGTTGCAAATGTGACCGCCCCGAGACACAAACACTAGCTACGCCGGGCACACTGACACCGTCTCGCCATGGAAAACGGGTACGGCACTCAGTGTTGTGACAGTCGGTCACATCCCGTCCCGGGCCTGGCGAATCGGAGGGGGAACCATGAAATTGATCGCCACAAGCGCGGCGGCGCTTGCCGTCGTCGGCGGCGCAGCCGCGGGCTTGGCTGCCATCGCACCGCCAGCCGGTTTGGCTGGGGTGCAACTGGCCGCAGTCGGCGCGCCCCGGCCGCAGGACCCACTGCCCCCGCCGCCGGGGCAAGACCTACCGACCCCCGACCAGATTTCCAGCCTGTGCACGCAAGCGACCGATCCCGGCGTCTCGTACACGACCAAGACCAATCTGGTCGAGAACGGCATCACTCCGGACGAGGGCCATGTGGCCGACCACGACCTGAGGAAGGCGTACCGAGACGGGAAGTTTCCCGAGACGTTCAACGTGACGAATATCGCGCCGGCCGGTCCGAACGCGGCTCAGGCCGACGTAGCCATCTCGGGTCCCAAGTTCGCCGGGCCGGTCACGAAGCACCTCTTCTTCGTCAACCAAGGTGGCAACTGGGTACTGCAGCATGACGCCGCGCTCGCTCTGCTGCAGGCGGCGACGAGCTAGCCGGCCGCCGCACTCAAGTCGATCCGCGCGATGCGCTGCGGGTCGGCCAGCACGTCGATCGCGGCGACTCGTCCGCCGCGGATTAGGAACCCCATGATCGCCGTTGGCTGACCGGCAACGAAGATGACTGCGCCGGCGGCGCCGTTGACGGTGGCGGCGCGCACATCACGCTCCGGTCCCGCGTAACTGCGGGCCAGCTTGGCGACGGAGGCGGCGCCCTCGGCCCGGAACACGGCGGCGCCGGGGCCGAAGTCGCCGCGCAGCACCACGCCGGGATCCAGCGCCGACACCAGCTTGCCGAAGTCGCCGTCGCGCCCCGCGGCGAAAAAGGCGTCGACGGCCTCGCGCTGCGCGGCCATGCCGGCGTCCGGAACGGGGTCCGCCTGTTCGATCCGCCTGCGCGCGCGGCTGGCCAGCTTGCGGGTCGCCTCGGGGGTGCGGTCGAGGATCGGCGCGATTTGGTCGAACGGCACGGTGAAGACGTCGTGCAGCACAAACGCCAGTCGCTCGGCCGGCGGCAAGGTGTCCAGCACCACGAACAACGCCAGGCCCACCGCGTCCGCCAGCAGCGCCCGGTGCTCGGGGTCGTATTCGCCTTCGGCCTCGACGATCGGGTCCGGCAGGTGCACGACCAGCTCCTCGCGATCGCGGGCCCGGCGATCGCGCAACGTGTTGAGGCAAATCCGGGCCACCACGGTGGTCAGCCACGCATCGAGGTTCGCTATGTCCTCACCGCCGCCCGCGCCGCCGCTGCTGAGCCGCAGCCACGCCTCCTGCACCGCGTCCTGGGCGTCGTCGATCGAGCCCAGCATGCGATAGGCGATGGCGCCCAACCGGGGCCGGGCCGCCTCGAATCGCGCCGCCTGTGAGGCATCCGACGCCGCCGATCCGCTTAGGGTCACCGGGCGCACACCCGACCGGCCGAGAACCCCGACGACCCGATGCGGAGCGCGATGTTGAACCGGGCTCGCAGGTTGCCGAGCGTGATGACATGGGTGAGTCCGACGAGTTGGGCGGTGTCGAAGTGGGCGCGCAGGGCGTCGAACAGCTCGTCACTCACCCCGACCGGGGTGCGGCTGATCGCGGCGGCGTACTCCAAGACCAGCCTGTCGACCTCGGAGAAGCATGCCGCGTTCCGGTAGTCGGCCATCGACCTCAGCTCTTCGTCGGTGATGCCCCATTCGCGCGCGATCTGTGAACCGAGGTCGATGCAGTACTCACAGCGGACCGTTGTCGCCGACTTCAGCTCGGCCAGGGCGCGCACGCGTGGGGTGAGGATATCCAGCTTCGATTCGGCCTGTTCGAGCCTGCCGTAGGCGTTCAGCAACCGGGGGATATGGGCGTACATCCGCAGCGGTTCGAGCATTTCGGTGGCTCCCAGACTTTTCAACCCGGTCATGCGCGCCAACTTGCGCTTGGTGAAGAAGAAGGCGATCTTGGCGCCCAGGCCGGCGTCGCGGTCGGACACTCCTTCAAGCCGGGACATGGCGATCCTCCTGCCTCAGGGCTGCGATAAGGGGCCTAGGCCTTTGCCGGCCCTCACTCTGTCGACACCCGGCGGCGCCAAAACGTGACCGGCCCTAGGCGTGGCCGCCCACCGGCACGTCCATTTCGTATACGCGCGCGTGCAGCACGGTGCGATTGCGCAGCGCGGCGCGCACAGCCCGGTGCAGGCCATCCTCGAGATAGATGACGCCCCGCCACTTCACCGCATGCGGAAAAAGGTCGCCGTAGAACGTGGAGTCCTCCGACAGCAAGCGGTCCAGGGCGAGCACGGTAGTCGTGGTGACCAGTTCGTCGAGCCGGATCTGCTGTGGCGGTATCCGGGACCAGTCCTTATAGGACAGCCCGTGCTCGGGGTAGGGCTTGCCCTCGCGCACGCCTTTGAAGATCATCCGCGGATCCTCTCCGACGCTGGGTGCAAGCCCATGCCCAAGCCCGACGGGATCATGCTGCACAGGCTAGCTTGAAAACGTGGGCTGAATCGCAGCTCAGGCTCGAATTGCCGGACCGCTCACGTGCCGCCGGGCCGCTGCGGCGGTCCATGTCAGTTCCAAGCCTTCCGAGACCATAAAATGAACGTGATCCAGGAGGTGAACAGTCGATGGGCAGTGCCGACGAGCGTCGCCTTGAGGTGCTGCGCGCCATCGTCGCCGACTTTGTGGCCACCAAGGAACCGATCGGTTCGAAATCCCTGGTGGAGCGCCACAACCTGGGCGTCTCCAGCGCCACCGTCCGCAACGACATGGCCGTGCTTGAGGCCGAGGGGTACATCACCCAGCCGCACACCAGCTCCGGGCGGGTGCCCACGGAGAAGGGTTACCGCGAGTTCGTGGACCGGATCGACGAAGTCAAGCCGCTGTCATCGGCCGAACGGCGCGCGATCCAAGGCTTCCTGGAGTCCGGTGTCGACCTCGATGACGTGTTGCGGCGTGCGGTGCGGCTGCTCGCCCAGCTGACCCGCCAAGTGGCGGTGGTGCAGTACCCGACGCTGTCGACCTCGACCGTTCGCCATTTGGAAGTGATCGCGCTGACACCGGCCCGGCTGTTGATGGTGGTCATCACCGAGTCCGGCCGGGTGGATCAGCGCATCGTCGAACTCGGCGATATCATCGACGATCACCAGCTCTCCCAGCTGCGTGAGGTCCTCGGTCAGGCGCTGGACGGCAAGAAGCTCTCGGCCGCCTCGGTCGCGGTGGCTGAACTCGCCACACAGCTGAGCGGCGCCGGCAGCTTCGGGGACGCGGTGGGCCGCGCGGCGACGGTATTGCTGGAGTCGCTGGTCGAGCACACCGAAGAGCGCCTGCTGATGGGCGGAACCGCCAACCTGACCCGCAACGCGGCGGACTTCGGTGGTTCGTTGCGCTCCATCCTGGAGGCCCTGGAAGAGCAAGTGGTGGTGCTGCGATTGCTGGCGGCCCAGCAGGAAGCCGGCAAGGTGACGGTGCGCATCGGTCACGAAACGGCTTCCGAGCAGATGATGGGCACCTCGATGGTGTCCACCGCCTACGGCACGTCAGATACCGTGTACGGCGGTATGGGTGTGCTGGGACCCACCCGGATGGACTATCCGGGAACTATCGCCAGCGTTGCTGCGGTTGCTCTTTATATTGGCGAAGTCCTGGGTGCCCGATGAAGTGCACCTGCTGCAGAGTTTGAGGACAGCCGCCTAGGGGCGGCATAAGACCCCTATAGGAGAGTCAAGCGTGGCACGCGATTACTACGGGCTGCTCGGCGTAAGCAAAAACGCCAGCGATGCGGACATCAAACGCGCATATCGCAAGCTGGCTCGCGAACTGCATCCCGACGTCAACCCCGATGAGGCCGCGCAGGCGAAATTCAAGGAAATCAGCGCCGCCTACGAAGTGCTGAGCGATCCGGAGAAGCGCCGCATCGTCGACCTGGGCGGTGATCCGCTCGAAAACGCGGCCGCGTCAGCCGGCGGTTTCGGCGGTTTTGGCGGGTTGGGCGATGTATTCGAGGCCTTCTTCGGCGGCGGCTTCAGTGCAGGCTCCGCATCTCGCGGTCCCATCGGGCGCGTCCGGCCGGGTTCGGACTCGCTGCTGCGGATGCGGCTCGACCTCGAGGAGTGCGCGACCGGCGTCACCAAACAGGTCACCGTCGACACCGCGGTGTTGTGTGACCGGTGTCAGGGCAAGGGCACCAACGGCGATTCCGCGCCGATACCCTGCGATACCTGCGGCGGTCGCGGGGAGGTGCAGACCGTGCAGCGTTCGCTGCTGGGTCAGATGATGACGTCGCGGCCGTGTCCCACCTGTCGCGGTGTCGGGGTAGTCATCCCGGACCCGTGCTACCAGTGCGTCGGCGACGGCCGGGTACGGGCCCGTCGGGAGATCAGCGTCAAGATCCCCGCCGGCGTCGGCGACGGCATGCGGGTCCGGCTGGCCGCCCAAGGCGAAGTCGGCCCCGGCGGAGGGCCGGCGGGTGACCTGTACGTCGAGGTGCACGAGCAGGCACATGACATCTTCGTCCGCGACGGTGACGACCTGCATTGCACGGCTTCGGTGCCGATGGTCGACGCGGCGCTGGGCACCACGATCACCGTGGACGCCATCCTGGACGGCATCAGCGAGATCACCATTCCGCCTGGCACGCAACCGGGTTCGGTCATCACACTGCGTGGTCACGGGATGCCACAGCTGCGCTCGAGCACACGGGGCAATCTGCACGTCCACGTCGAGGTGGTGGTTCCCGCTCGGTTGGACCACCATGACTCCGAACTGCTGCGCGAACTGAAGAGCCGCCGCAGCCGCGACGTGGCCGAGGTCCGCTCGACGCACAGCGCCGGTGGCGGATTGTTCAGCCGACTGCGCGAGACATTCACCGGGCGCTAACGCCTGCGCATGGTGGCGACGCTGTTCTACGTCGACGCATTGCCCGATACCGGCGCACTGGCCGTCGTGGACGGCGACGAAGGATTTCACGCAGCCGCGGTCCGTCGAATCCGTCCCGGCGAGCAACTGGTGCTCGGCGACGGAGCCGGTGGCCTCGCCAGCTGTGTGGTCGAGCACGCCGGACGCGACGGGTTGCGTGCCCGGGTGTTGGGCCGTTGGAGCGTCGCGCCCGGCCGTCCGCCGGTGACGGTGGTGCAGGCACTGCCGAAATCCGAGCGTTCGGAGTTGGCCATCGAGCTGGCCACCGAGGCCGGCGCCGATGCATTCGTCGCGTGGCAGGCGGCCCGCTGTGTGTGCAGCTGGGACGGCGCCCGGGTCGACAAGGGACTGCGCCGGTGGCGTGCGGTCGCCCGCTCGGCGGCCCGGCAATCCCGCCGAGCGCACATCCCGCCGGTTGACGGCGTGGTGTCCACCGCGGCGCTGACCCAGCGGATCCGCGACGAGGTAGCCGGCGGCGCGGCGGTGCTGGCCCTGCATGAGTCGGCGACTGATCGGCTTGCGGATGTTGCTGTCGCGCAAGCTGATTCGCTGATGTTGGTGGTCGGTCCCGAGGGCGGTATTGCGCCGGAGGAGATCGAAGTGCTGACCGATGCGGGTGCGGTGGCGGTGCGGCTGGGCCCGACGGTGCTGCGGACATCGACCGCGGCGGCGGTGGCATTGGGAGCGCTGGGAGTGCTGACGTCGCGATGGGATGGTCCCGACTCTGAACCACCTGTCTCAGAGGCAAGACCGTAAGGTGGCGACGCCGTCACCGGTGGGTATCGATCTTTGGGACGCGATCCTGACCAGCGGTAGACTGACGATCGACATTCACCGGCCCAGAAAGCAGGCATCGGACAACACGTGACGCCCCGCGAGACCCGCGCCGCCGACGCACCCGGAACTCGGCAGACCGACGCTCAGGTTCGCAGCAGCATCGACGTTCCGCCCGACCTCGTCGTGGGCTTGCTCGGGTCAGCCGACGGAAACCTGCGAGCCCTGGAAGGCGCCCTCAATGCCCACCTCCATGTGCGGGGCAACACCGTCACCATCTCCGGGGAGCCGGCCGACGTCGCGCTGGCCGAACGCGCGGTCTCCGAATTGGTCGCCATCGCCGCAAGCCATCAGCCGTTGACGCCCGAAGTGGTGCGGCACAGTGTCGCCATGTTGGTCGGCACCGGCAACGAGTCGCCGGCCGAAGTGCTCACCTTGGACATCCTGTCGCGCCGCGGAAAGACGATCCGACCGAAGACGCTCAACCAGAAGCGCTATGTCGACGCGATCGACGCCAATACCATCGTGTTCGGGATCGGGCCGGCCGGCACCGGCAAGACATACCTGGCCATGGCCAAGGCGGTCAACGCGTTGCAGACCAAACAGGTCACCCGCATCATCCTGACCCGCCCCGCGGTGGAAGCCGGTGAGCGCCTTGGCTTTTTGCCGGGAACGCTGAGCGAGAAGATCGACCCGTACCTGCGGCCGCTGTATGACGCGCTCTACGACATGATGGACCCCGAGCTGATCCCGAAGCTAATGTCCGCCGGGGTTATTGAGGTGGCGCCGCTGGCGTATATGCGGGGACGCACGTTGAATGATGCCTTCATTGTCCTCGACGAGGCGCAGAACACCACGCCCGAGCAGATGAAGATGTTCCTCACCCGACTGGGTTTCGGGTCGAAGGTCGTGGTGACCGGGGATATCACTCAGATCGACCTGCCCGGCGGCGCGAGGTCCGGTCTGCGTGCGGCGGTCGACATCCTCGAAGACATCGACGACATCCACATCGCCGAACTGACCAGTGCGGATGTGGTGCGCCATCGGCTGGTGTCCGAGATCGTCGACGCCTACGCAAGACACGAGGAGCCCGGCTCGGGGATGAACCGAGCTGCTCGGCGCGCGACGGGCTCCCGCGGTCGCCGATGATGAATGCTGTGAGCATCCGATGAGCATTGAAGTGTCCAACGAGTCGGGCATCGACGTCTCCGAAGTCGAATTGGTTAGCGTCGCACGGTTTGTCATCGACAAAATGGATGTCAACCCCGGCGCTGAGCTGTCGATGGTGCTGTTGGACACCGCAGCGATGGCCGACCTGCACATGCGCTGGATGGATTTGCCCGGGCCGACCGACGTGATGAGCTTTCCGATGGACGAGCTCGAACCGGGCGGTCGTCCCGACGCGCCGGAGCCGGGGCCAGCCATGCTGGGCGATATCGTGCTATGCCCGGAATTCGCCGCTGAACAGGCGGCTACGGCGGGCCACAGTCTCGGACATGAGTTGGCGCTGTTGACAATCCACGGGGTACTTCACCTGCTGGGCTACGACCACGGCGACAAGGACGAGGAAAAAGAGATGTTCGCCCTGCAGGACCGGCTGCTGGAAGAGTGGGTCGCCGAACAAGTCGAGGCTTACCACCTAGACCGCCAGGAAGAACGGGACCGCCGGTTGCTGGACAAGTCAAGGCATTTCGACCTTTGACCGGCCTGTCTCAGCTGGTCGGTGCGATCGCATTGATCGCCCTGGGCGGGCTTTTCGCCGCGATCGATGCCGCCATCAGCACAGTGTCGCTGGCGCGAGTGCAGGAGCTGGTGCGCGACGAGCGAGTTGGCGCCGGGGCCCTGCTCACGGTCATGACCGACCGGCCGCGCTATGTCAACCTGGTCGTACTGCTCCGCATCACGTGCGAGATCACCGCGACAGTACTGCTGGTGGTGTTCCTCTACGACAACTTCGGACTTACCTCGGGGCTGTTCGGCGCCGCGACCATAATGGTGATAACCAGCTTCGTCGTCATCGGCGTGGGGCCACGTACGCTTGGCCGCCAGCACGCATACGCCATCGCGCTCACGACCGCCCTTCCGCTGCAGGCGGTCTCACGACTGTTGATGCCGATCCCACGGTTGCTGGTGGTGATGGGCAACTTGCTGACCCCTGGTCGCGGCTTACGGAACGGGCCGTTCGCATCCGAGATCGAGCTGCGCGAAGTCGTCGACCTGGCACAGCAGCGCGGCGTCGTCGCCGCTGACGAGCGCCGGATGATCGAGTCGGTCTTCGAACTCGGTGACACCCCGGCCCGTGAGGTCATGGTGCCGCGCACCGAAATGATCTGGATCGAAGATGACAAGTCAGCCGCTCAAGCCACAACTCTCGCCGTCCGCAGCGGGCATTCCCGCATTCCGGTGATCGGCGAAAACGTCGACGACATCGTCGGCGTCGTGTACCTGAAAGACCTTGTCCAGCATACGTTTACATCCGAAGATCGCGGCCGGCACACCAAGGTGGCGCAGGTGATGCGCCCAGCGGTGTTCGTGCCGGACTCTAAACCGCTTGACTCGCTGCTGCGGGAAATGCAGCGCGACCGCAACCACATGGCCCTGTTGGTCGACGAGTACGGCGCGATAGCCGGTCTGGTCAGCATCGAAGACGTGCTCGAGGAGATCGTCGGCGAGATCGCCGACGAGTACGACGACGCCGAGACGGCACCGGTAGAAGACTTGGGCGAAAAACGGTTTCGGGTGTCGGCGCGCCTGCCCATCGAAGACGTCGGCGAGCTGTACGACATGGAATTCGACGACGATCTCGACGTCGACACGGTGGGCGGCCTGCTGGCTCTGGAATTGGGCAGGGTTCCGCTGCCCGGGGCTGAGGTGGTATCGCACGGCTTGCGGTTGCGCGCTGAAGGCGGTCCCGATCATCGCGGGCGGGTGCGGATCGGCACCGTCCTGCTCAGCCCGGCCGAATCCGACGGTTCCGAGCGGGAGGGCGATCGTCGTGACTGAGCCGCTGGATGCCGAGGACGCCGAGCTGGTGGCGCTGGCGCGGGCTGCGATGGCGCGCGCCCAAGCCGGCAGCGCCGCCGCGGTGCGGGACGTCGACGGCCGCACGCATGCGGCTGCGCCGGTGGCCTTGTCGACGCTGGAGCTGACCGCACTGCAGCCGGCGGTGGCCGCGGCCGTATCCAGCGGGGCGAGAGCGCTTCGGTCCGCCGTGCTGGTGGCCGGGTCCGTCGACGATTCCGGTATCGCCGCGGTCCGCGAGCTGTCGCCGACGGCCGTTGTGATCGTCACCAACAGCGCCGGAAGCCGGCTGTGATGACCGAATTCCGCTCGGGCTTCGTGTGTTTGGTGGGCCGGCCGAATACCGGCAAGTCGACGCTGACCAACGCATTGGTCGGGGCAAAGGTGGCGATTACCTCGATGACGCCGCAGACCACCCGGCACACTATTCGCGGGATCGTGCACCGGGAGAACTTCCAGATCATTCTGGTCGACACCCCCGGCCTGCACCGGCCGCGCACTCTGCTGGGCAAGCGGCTCAACGACTTGGTCCGCGACACCTATGCCGAGGTTGACGTCATCGGGCTGTGCATTCCGGCTGACGAAGCGATCGGTCCGGGCGACAGGTGGATCGTCGAGCAGATCCGTTCGGTCGCGCCCAAGACGACGCTCGTGGTCGTGGTCACCAAGATCGACAAAGTCTCCAAAGACCAGGTTGCCGCGCAGCTGGTCGCGGTCGCTGAACTGGTCGACAACGCAGCGGAGATCGTTCCGGTCTCGGCGGTCACCGGCGAGCAGGTCGATGTGCTGATCGACGTGCTGGCCGCGGCCTTGCCCGCGGGCCCGGCGTACTACCCCGACGGTGAGCTGACCGACGAACCCGAGGAGATCCTGATGGCCGAGCTCATCCGCGAGGCCGTCCTGGAGGGAGTGCGCGACGAGCTGCCGCATTCATTGGCGGTGGTGATCGACGAGGTAGAAAGGCGTGACGGCCGGGATGATCTCATCGACGTGTACGCGGTGCTGTATGTCGAGCGGGACAGCCAGAAGGGGATCGTCATCGGCAAGGGCGGCGCCCGACTGCGGGAAGTGGGTACCGCGGCGCGCGGCCAGATCGAGAAGCTGTTGGGCACCAAGATCTATCTCGACCTGCGTGTCAAGGTCGCCAAGAACTGGCAGAGCGACCCTAAACAGCTTGGCAGACTTGGGTTTTAACTGTTCCACCACACGTTCGGCTGCTTGGACGCCCAGCCGCAGACCGCCTCCAGCTCGGCGGCCAGCGAGATCAGCATGCCTTCGCTGTTCGCCGGCCCCATCAGTTGCACCCCGATCGGCAGGCCATCCGAGGTGAACCCTGCCGGCACGTTGATCGACGGCCAGCCCAACACGTTCCACGGCCATGTCACCGGGCAGGTGCGGATCATGGTGCGGTCGGTGGCCAGGCCGCCCAGCCGGTCGAAGGAGCGCGCCAACGGCGGTGGTTGCGCGGTGGTCGGCGCCAGCACCACATCGACGATGTCGAAGATCGAACCCACCCGATGTTGGTCGGCGGCCTCGTGGCGGCGCGCGCTTTTCAGAATCGCCTGTCCCAGCACATGACCCATCCGCAGATTGGACAGGGTGCGGCGGTCCAGGATGACACCGTCGCCCAGCCGCTCCTCCCAGTCCCGCAGGCCCGACGTGGACCGGGCGAGAAAGTCCCACGACAACCGCAGGCCGTAGTCCGGGTTGCCCGAGACCACGGTGTGGCCGAGCAACTCGAGCTGCTTGGCCACCGCTCGCGTCGCCGCCAGGATTTCGGGGTGCAGCTTGGCCCGAAAGAACGTGTACGGGAACCGGGTTGACAGCGCGATGTTCAGCGGACCGGGTGCGATGCCGACGTAGTCGGACGCCGTCACCGGGGGCGGCTTGTGGCGGTCGCCCTCGACATTTCCGGACGCGGCGTCGAGCACCAATGCCGCATCGGCCACGGTGCGGGCCAGCACGCCGTTGACCGCGATGCCGTTGAAGGCCTCCGGCAGCGGCCAGGTGGAGATGCGGCCGCGTTGCGGTTTGATGCCCACCAGATGTGTCCAGGCCGCGGGAACCCGGACGCTGCCGGCGCCGTCGGAGCCGATGGCGGCGGTCACCAGCCCCGCGGCCACCGCGGCCGCGCTGCCGCCCGACGATCCGCCCGGGGTGTGCCGGCGCGACCAGGGGTTGCGGGTGTGCCCGAATCCGGGTCCGCTGGTGAACGGCCACTGACCCAGTTCGCAGGTGTTGGTTTTGCCGACGATCACCGCGCCGGCCGCCTTCAGCCGGCGAACCACCTCCGCGTCGTGGGTGGCGGGCCGGACGTGCCCCTCGGTACCGAAGGCGGTGGGCACTCCAGCAACGTCGACGTCGTCTTTGACCGCGATCGGGATGCCCAGCAACGGCGCCGTGTCGCCGGCGGCCCGACGCCGGTCGGCCTGCGCTGCGTCGGCCAGCGCGGACTCGGTGAGCACCACCCGGAACGCGTTCAGCGTGGACTGGCTCATGTCGATCGCGTGCAGGGAACGGCGCACCAGTGTGTCGGAGGTCACCGAGCGGGTGGCAAGCTTATACAGCAGGTCAGTGAGCGTGGGCAGGCGCTGGTCGCGGGATCCGGAAGCGGACCCGGAAGCGGACCCAGAAGCGCCAATCACGGGGTACGAGACTAACGGCGCGGATACCCGTAATGTCGCGGCGGGGTGCAAAACTATTGTGATGCGGCTGTATCGAGACCGGGCTGTAGTGTTGCGCCAGCACAAGCTCGGCGAAGCCGACCGAATCGTGACCTTATTGACCCGCGATCACGGGCTGGTTCGCGCGGTGGCCAGAGGCGTGCGCCGCACCCGCAGCAAATTCGGTGCGCGACTGGAGCCGTTCGCGCACATCGACGTGCAACTGCACCCGGGCCGCAACCTCGACATCGTCACCCAGGTCGTCGCTATCGACGCGTTCGCCACCGACATCGTCAGCGACTACGGCCGGTACACCTGTGGGTGCGCGATGCTGGAAACCGCCGAACGCCTCGCCGGTGAGGAGCGGGCGCCCGCCCCGGAGCTGCACCGGCTCACGGTGAGCGCCCTGCGGGCGGTGGCCGACGGACGCCGATCCCGTGACTTGCTGCTGGACGCCTATCTGTTGCGTGCCATGGGTATCGCCGGATGGGCGCCGGCGCTGACCGAGTGCGCCCGCTGTGCTACACCCGGTCCGCATCGGGCATTTCACATCGCCGCCGGGGGCAGCGTGTGCGCGCACTGCCGCCCGGCCGGTTCGACAACGCCGCCGCTGGGTGTGCTGGAACTGATGTGTGCGTTGCACGACGGCGATTGGGAGGCCGCCCAGGAGGCGCCGCAATCCCACCGCAACCACGTCAGCGGATTGGTGGCCGCACACCTGCAATGGCATCTGGAGCGGCAGCTCAAAACCCTGCCGCTAGTGGAACGAACCAATCAGGCGTATCAGGTCGATCGCTCGGTTGCCGATCGGCGCGCCGCGCTGATCAGACAGGATATGACCTGTGGCTAAGATCGCGCGCAAGCTGAAGCCTGCCGGCTTCCCGCAACTGCCCGCCGCGCCCGAGGACTACCCGACCTTTCCAGACAAGTCGACATGGCCCGTTGTCTTCCCGGAGCTGCCGCCATCCTTGGACGGCGGCCCCAGTCGGCCGCCCCAGCACACGTCGAAAGCGGCCGCGCCGCGGATTCCCGCCGACCGGGTGCCCAATCACGTCGCCATCGTGATGGACGGCAATGGCCGCTGGGCCACCCAGCGTGGCCTGTCCCGCACCGAGGGTCACAAGATGGGCGAGGCAGTGGTGATCGACATCGTCTGCGGTGCAATAGAACTCGGGATCAAGTGGCTCAGTCTCTACGCCTTCTCCACCGAGAACTGGAAGCGTTCCGCCGAGGAAGTTCGCTTTCTGATGGGCTTCAACCGCGACGTGGTGCGCCGCCGACGGGAGAACCTCAAGGCAATGGGTGTCCGGATCCGGTGGGTGGGCTCCCGGCCACGGCTGTGGCGCAGCGTCATCGATGAATTGGCAATCGCGGAGGCCATGACGGCAGGCAACGACGTCATCACGGTCAATTACTGTGTCAACTACGGTGGCCGCACCGAAATCGCCGAAGCTGCAAGGGATATCGCTCGTGAGGCGGCCGCGGGTAGGCTCAACCCGGACCGCATCACCGAGGCCACCATCGCCCGTCACCTGAACCGGCCCGACATCCCCGACGTCGACCTCTTCCTGCGGACCTCGGGGGAGCAGCGGTCCAGCAATTTCATGCTGTGGCAGGCGGCCTACGCCGAATTCATCTTTCAGGACAAGTTGTGGCCCGACTATGACCGTCGCGACTTATGGGCGGCCTGCGAGGAATACGCATACCGCGATCGACGGTTCGGGAGCGCCTAGTGCCATCCCTGCAGGAGCGGCTGGAAGCGATACTCCGCGAAATCATGCCCGTGGAGGAGGAACCCGACGGCGGGCTCACGGTGCGCCATGACGACACGTTCGCGTCGTTGCGCGTGGTGAACATCGTCGAGGACCTCGACCTGGTCTCACTAACCCAGATACTGGCCTGGGATCTGCCGCTGACCAAGAAGGTCAGCGACCAGGTGGCCAGGCATGCGCGCGATACCAATCTCGGAACGGTGACCATGGTCGAGAAGGTCTCCGAAAAGCCCGATGCGAAGGCCGCGCAGCGCAACTCCGGCAGGGGTGCGTCCACGACCGCGTCCAAAAAAGCAGACGTGATGCTGCGATACAACTTTCCCGGCGCCGGCTTGACTGACGCCGCGCTGCGCACCTTGATCCTGCTGGTGCTGGACACCGGCGCCCAGATTCGGCGCGCGCTGACGGGCTCGCAAACAGGCTGAGCCTGCTCGGAGGCTCCTAGGTCCGGCAGTCGGAGCAGGTTCCGAAGATCTCGATGGTGTGGCTGACGTCGGAGAATCCGTGTTTGCTGGCCACTTCCGCCGCCCACACCTCGACCTCGTGATCGCCCACCTCGATGGCGGCGCCGCAGCTGCGACACACCAGATGGTGGTGATGGTGCTCGGAGCACCTGCGATAGACCGACTCCCCGGTGTCGGTGCGCAGCGTGTCGAGCATTCCCGCCGCCGCCATCGATTGCAGCGTCCGGTAGACGGTGGTCAGGCCGATGTTCTCGCCGCGGCGGCGCAGCTCGTCGTGCAGCTCCTGGGCGGAGCGGAACTCGTCGAGGGTCTCCAAAAGTGTCGAAATCGCGGCTCGCTGGCGGGTGGCACGGACGCTGGCTCCTGTCATCGGCGCCACTCTCCCCCGCAAGCGGATGGGGGTACCTCCCACTCGTGGGGGCGTGCCCCCACCTCATCGCTGCGCTCTGCATCGTCGCCGGCGCAGGTCACGGCCTGTCCTCGCTGGCGTGGGCAACCGCGTCCACGACGATGTGCGCAAGGTGGTGGTCGGCAAGCCGGTAAAGGACTTCGCGGCCAGAGCGCTCCCCGGCGACCACCCCCGCCGCTTTGAGGATCTTCAGATGTTGGCTCACCAGCGGCTGTGGCACGCCCAGGGCGTCGACCAGTTCATGCACGCAGCGCTGGGATTCCCGCAGTTGCAGCACGATGGCGATCCGCACCGGCGCTGCCAGCGCGCGCAGCAGCTCGCCGGCAGCGTCCAGAATCTCGCGCGGCGGCGGCGCGGGGTAGTCAGCGAGCCCCGAAAGCCCGCCGTGCTCGTGGCCGCCAAGCAGATCAGGGGTCATCGTTGACGATGAACCGTCTGCGGCGGTCGGCGTCGAGGACATCGCCATCTGAAGTCATCACCCGCTGTCGGGAAAGGTTCGGCTGACTTCCACTGTCACATGCATGATGATGCATGTCAAAGATCGAGGTGCCGATCGCTACCATGACTGATGTTTTGGGTGCAGCGGTTCGTCACCGCGCGCGCCTGGCCCCAATCCGGGAAGGAAGTGGACTATCCCTGTGGCGTCCGTCATCGACACCGTAGTCAACCTGGCCAAACGGCGCGGCTTCGTCTTTCCCTCGGGTGAGATCTATGGCGGCACCAAATCAGCGTGGGACTACGGTCCGCTGGGCGTCGAACTCAAGGAGAACATCAAGCGTCAGTGGTGGCGCGCGGTCGTCACCGGCCGCGACGACGTCGTCGGGCTCGATTCGTCGATCATCCTGCCGCGGCCGGTGTGGGTGGCCTCTGGCCACGTCGAGGTCTTCCACGACCCGCTGGTCGAGTGCCTGAGCTGTCACCACCGGCATCGACAGGACCACATGCAGGAGGCCTACTCGACGAAGAAGGGGATCGTCGATCCCGATTCGGTGCCGATGACCGAGATCGTTTGCCCCGACTGTGGCACCAAAGGGGAGTGGACCGAGCCGCGCGAGTTCAACATGATGCTCAAGACCTATCTCGGACCCATCGAGACCGAGGAGGGGCTGCACTATCTGCGCCCCGAGACCGCGCAGGGCATCTTCGTCAATTTCGCCAACGTCGTGACGACCGCGCGCCGCAAGCCGCCGTTCGGCATCGGGCAGATCGGCAAGAGCTTTCGCAATGAGATCACCCCGGGCAACTTCATATTCCGCACCCGCGAGTTCGAGCAGATGGAGATGGAGTTTTTCGTCGAGCCGGCGACCGCCAAGGAATGGCATCAGTATTGGATCGACACCCGCCTGCAGTGGTATGTCGACCTCGGTATCGATCCGGAGAACCTGCGGCTGTATGAACACGCGAAGGAGAAGCTGTCGCACTACTCCGACCGCACCGTCGACATCGAGTACAAGTTCGGCTTCGTCGGCAACCCGTGGGGTGAGCTGGAAGGCGTCGCGAACCGGACCGACTTCGACTTGTCAACGCACACCAAGCATTCCGGTGTCGACCTGTCCTTTTACGATCAGGTCAACGACACCCGGTACACGCCGTACGTCATCGAACCCGCAGCCGGCCTGACTCGGTCGTTCATGGCGTTTTTGATCGACGCCTACACCGAGGATGAAGCCCCGAATGCCAAAGGCGGGATGGACAAGCGCTCGGTGCTTCGATTGGACCCGCGACTGGCGCCGGTCAAGGCCGCCGTGTTGCCGCTGTCCCGCCACGCCGACCTGAGCCCCAAGGCCCGTGACCTGGCTGCTGAATTGCGGAAAAACTGGAACATCGACTTCGACGACGCCGGCGCCATCGGAAGGCGGTACCGGCGCCAGGATGAGGTCGGCACGCCATTTTGCGTGACGGTGGATTTCGACTCACTCGAAGACAACGCTGTTACGGTGCGCGAGCGCGACGCCATGACACAGGAGCGGGTCGCCATGAGCAACGTCTCTGACTATCTGGCGGCGCACCTGAAGGGCAGCTAGTTCGGGTCCGATGTTGGCGGCTGCGGCGGCCTGGGAGGGGTTGGCGGCCGAGTTGGGCTCGGCTGCGGATTCGTTTTCGTCGGTGACGTCGGGCCTGGCGGATCAGGGGTGGCGGGGGCCGGCGTCGGCGGCGATGGTGGCTGCCGCCCGGCCCTATGCGGGGTGGTTGGGTGCGGCGGCGGCGCGGGTTGCGGGGACGGCGGCGCAGGCTAAAGCGGTGGCCAGTGTGTTTGAGGCGGCGCGGGCGGCGACGGTGCATCCGTTGCGGTGGCGGCTAATCGCGGTGCGTTGGTGAAGTTGGTGGTGTCGAATCTGTTCGGGCAGAACGCGGCGGCGATTGCGGCTGTGGAGGGCCAGTACGAGCAGATGTGGGCTGCTGATGTGAGTGCGATGGCCGGTTATCACTCGGCGGTGTCGGGGTTGGCTGCGCAGTTGGTGCCGTGGCGGGGGTCGTTACCGGCCGCGTTGCGGGGCGCCGCCTCGGCGGCCACCCTCTCGACCATCACCGTGAGCATCGGGAACGCCGGCAGCTTCAACTTGGGCCTTGGCAACATCGGCAGCTTCAACATAGGCAGCGGAAACCACGGTGACGCCAACCTGGGCAGCGGCAACAAAGGCGATTTGAATCTGGGCAACGGCAACATCGGCGACAACAACTTTCGGCGGCGGAAATCACGGCAACCTCAACTTCGGCGGCGGAAATACCGGTGACAACAACTTCGGGTTCGGAAACAGTGGCAGCGGCAATATCGGCTTCGGGAACTCCGGTGACGACAACATCGGCATCGGCGTTACCGGCACCGGCCAGATCGGCATCCATCTGAACTCAGGCACCGGCAACATCGGATTCGGTAACTCGGGTAACAACAACATCGGGTTCTTCAACTCGGGCAGCAACAACATCGGGTTCGGGAACGCAGGTAGCGGAAACTTCGGCTTCGGAAACGCGGGCGACGTCAACACCGGCTTCTGGAACGGCGGCAGCACAAACACCGGCTTCGCGGACGCCGGCAGCGGAAACACGGGCAGTTTCGATGGCGGCAGCACGAATTGGGGCGCCTTCAACGGCGGCTCGATAAACTGGGGGTACGCGAACGCGGGCGGCGGGAACTCCGGATTCTTCAACGCCGGCGACGTCAACACCGGTTTGGGAAATGCGGGCGACACCAACACGGGCTTCGCAAACGCCGGCGATATCAACACCGGCGGGTTCAATGCGGGGAAGCTGAACACCGGCCTCTTCAGCCCAGCGACTCAAACCGTCCTGAACTCGGGATTCCTCAACGACGGCATGAATAACTCGGGCATCGGCCAAAACAACCCTGACGGCACTGGAAACTCTGGCTTTCAGAATTCGGGCTTCGGTAACTCGGGCCTCACCAACACCAGCACGACCGACGCCATGCCGGGAAACTCGGGAATCCGCAACGCGGGTATCGGCAACGCGGGTTACACGAACGCAGCGGTCAACGACACCGGCTTCTTTGTCGGGGGCGTCACGAGTTCGGGCTACTTCATTTCCGGCAGCGGCACCTCGGGTCTCGGCAACGTCGGCAATGGGCTTTCGGGTTTCTTCAACAGCCTGTTCTAAAGGCGACAGCCCGCTCATGGCCCCTCTGACCGGCTCGACAGTGTCCCGTCGCGGACACGTCCCAGCGGGACGAAACCGCAAGCTGCCGTTCTCGGATCGGTCCAACGCGTTTGGTGAAACCACTGATTTTTGGTGGAAATTGACATACGATCCGGCCGTGGTGGTTGTCATGTGCGGGGACGTTGAGCGTGACAGTCGGGGTGTCCTGTTGTCGGCGCCGCTCGGGCGGCTGGCTGGGTTGGGGTTGTGATGGTTTTGGATTTTGCGTGGTTGCCGCCGGAGATTAATTCGGCGCGGATTTTTGCTGGTGCGGGGTCGGGGCCGTTGCATGTGGCCGCGATGGCCTGGGATGGGTTGGCGCAGGATTTGTCGGCGTCGGCGTCGTCGTTTGATTCGGTGATTGTGGGGTTGACGGCGGGGCCGTGGGCGGGTCCGGCGTCGGCGTCGATGGCGGCGGCGGCCACGCCGTATGTGGGGTGGTTGACCGCGGCGGCGGGGCAGGCGGCTTCGGCGGCTGCTCAGGCGCGGGCGGCGGCGGCGGCGTTTGAGACGGCGTTGGCGGGCACGGTGCATCCGGCGGCGGTGACGGGGAATCGCACGACGTTGGCGACGTTGGTGGCGACGAACTTTTTCGGGATTAACGCTCCGGCGATCGCGGCCACGGAGTTTCAGTATGTGGAGATGTGGGCTGCTGATGTGGCCGCGATGATGGGGTATCACACGACGTCGGCGGCGGTGGCTTCGACGATGGCGCAGTTCAATGTCCCGCCGCTGAGTTTGGCGGGGTTGGCCGGCTGGGTGTCGCAGTTGGGTACGCAGGTGACGAGTGTGGTGTCGTCGTTGGGTTCGTCGGTGACCTCGGCGCTGTCGGGGGCGGGCTCGTCGCTGACGTCGTTGGGTTCGTCGGTGACCGCGGCGTTGTCTAACCCGGCGGCGTTGTTGTCGTCGGTGGAGTCGGCGGCTTCGGGGATACAGCCGTTGACCTCGGTTGCTCAGATTGCGATGTATCCGGCCAGCATGGCGATGTCGCCGTTGATGAGCATCTTTCAGATGGCCAATAGCAGCGGGGCTGCGTCGGCTGGTTTGGCTGGGGCCAATGCGGCGGGGTTGGCCGGTGATGCGACCAAGTTTGTGGGTAGTGCGGCTCCGGATCTCAAGCCGTTTGGTGGTGCTGGGGGTCTGGGCGCGGGCATGGGCGCGGATTTGGGTAAGGCGCGGTTGGTGGGGGCGATGTCGGTGCCCCCGACGTGGCAGGGATCGATGCCGGCGCGGATGGTCAGTTCGGCGATGTCGGGGATGGGCGGTATGCCCAACGCCGCGGCGATGGCCGGGGCCGCTCAGGGCGCCGGAGGTGGCATGATGCCGATGCCGATGCCGATGGGTGGTATGGGCGCCGGGATGCCCGGGGGCATGATGGGCCGCGGTGGCGCCAGCCCGCATGTGGTGCAGAACCGGCCCAGCGTCGTCCCACGCACCGGCGTCTGACAGCTAGGGACGTTTCCGTCCTTCGTTTTGGGCTCAGGCGTGGCCCATGCCCCTGGTCATCAGGAAAACCCCCAGCAGGGCAATGACCAGCGCGAAGACCTGTTGCCGGCGAGCTTTCACCCAGCTATGCACCTGCGCCATGACCTGTCCGGTCCGTGCGGGTGCTGCCAGTTGGCTGGCGAGTGGGATCTCGATGAATGCCAGCGTTACGACCGTGTACAGAGCGGCTGCACTGACCTGCGTGCCCGTTGCGGCTCTCGAGGCCAAAATGGCGGCGAGCGCCGCCAGGTACCGAAAGTCCATCAACAACCCAACGCCGAGGACGAACGGCACCCACAGTGGTCCAGCCCGCAGCGCGTCATGGACGCGCATCGACAGTCTGGAGAACGCGGTCGAGGTCAGTGTTTCCATGTGAGACGAGTCGGCGCCGGGCATGACCAGCCGCATCCGCTGGCGGGGTACCAGGCCGGCCGCGAGTGCCGCGATCAGCAGCACCAGCACACCCGCAGCGATCTGAATGTTGCCGACGGTTGAGCTGGCAGCGGCGAGTTGCACCCTGTGCATGACTCCGAGCGCGAAATCGCGCATCCCGAAGAGCACACCCAGAGCAACGACGGCGCTTATCGTCAGGCCGCCGAGCCAGAACGTAACGAGATGACGCACGGGCCGGGGCCGCGAATACAAGACAACACTGGTCCCAAGCCGCACAGGATCCACTGTCGCCACAAGAGCTAACAGCAGCACCGTGCACCACATGGCCGGGACGCTACCGGGTGATCACCGAATTAGTCCACTAAATATCCGGCATATTAGATTTGGCCCCACCAAGCGCCTCGGAAAAGACGGAAAATGGTCCGGCGCATGAGTCTTCTGAGTCATGAATAAGGTTGCTGACGGCGCACGCTAACGGTGCTGACCTGGAAATACGCCTCGAATCGCCCGTGTGCAGTCCGAAATCAAGCGAGTCTATTAGGATTCGTTGGTGTTTATTAAAGTTCGATGAGGAATGTGAGATAAATAAACTCGGAGTGGCGCCTTTCCGCGACGGGTACGCCGGCCGAAGCTTCAATCGGCGAGCCCGCCGCTGTTCCAGCAGAAAGGCTGGAATCCGGCGACGCAGGCCATCGATCCCGGTGGCGTCACCATCCCGTTCCGCTTCGACACCACCCGGGGCCCCCTGCTCGACGGCGAATGCGTCCAGGACCCCGACCACGCCTGGATCGCCATGCACCAGTCATGGAACGGTGGTGCCAACAACGGTTGGCTGCCGGCGCAGGTCTCGAACAGCCCGATACAGGGCAATGTCCCGGCGCCAATGGGCTATTACACCCGCAAGGACCTTCCGATCCATTACCTGCTGGCCGACACCTTCACAATTTGCGACCAGTACCACTGTTCGCTGTTGGGAGGGCACCACACCCAACCGGCTGTACTGGATGAGCGCCTGGATCGACCCCGACGGCACTCACGGCGGGCCGGTACTGGTGGAGCCCGACATCCAACCGCTGCAGCACTACAGCTGGCGCATTATGCCGGAGAACCTCGACAATGGCGGCGTCAGCTGGAAGGTTTACCAGAACAAGGTGCTCGGGGCTCTGAACAACACCGTCATCGGCTACAACGGGCTGCTAAACGACTTCAAGCAGGCCGGGGACCCGAGCTCGAGCCTGGCCCGCAACGGCATCGCCCCCACCTATCCCGGCACCTTCGCCGCCGACATCAGAGCAAACAAACTGCCGGCGGTTTCCTGGGTACTTCCCGGGTTCCAATACTCGGAGCATCCCTCGTTGCCGGTCGCGGTCGGCGCCGCGGCAATCGTCGACGTGCTGCGGATGTTGCTGTCCAATCCGGCGGTGTGGGAAAAGACCGCGCTGATCGTCAACTACGACGAAAACGGCGGCTTCTTCGACCACGTCACGCCGCCGACCCCGCCGCCCGGCACGCCCGGCGAATACGTCACGGTCCCCGACATCAACGCAGTGAATGGCTCCAGCGGCATCCGGGGGCCGATCGGCCTGGGTTTTCGCGTGCCCTGTTTCGTCATTTCTCCGTACAGCCGGGGCCCGCTCAAGGTCAGTGACGTCTTCGACCACACTTCGACGCTGAAATTCATCTCCAGACGATTCAACGTGCCCGTTCCCAACATCAGCGCCTGGCGGAACAGCACGGTCGGCGATATGACCTCGGCGTTCAACTTCGCCGTTCCGCCGGACCCGTCGCCGCCCAACCTGCAGCACCCGGCGCTGGCCGCGATTCCCAAACTCACGCAGTGCTTTCCCAACCTGGTGCTGGGAACCGTCGCAGCGGCAACGGTTCCGTATCGAGTGCCCTACCCGCAGAAAATGCCCACCCAGGAATCCGGACCCGCCCGTCCGAAACCCAGCGGTCTGTGCTGACCCAGAACCCGCGAGGCCCGCAGATTCGAGGGTCCGGCCACATCCAGACGTTGCGTTACCCCCGATGCCGTCCACCTCATATGACAACGTGCGTTGTCGCGGCAAATTTGGATCGTCAATTCGACGACATTGTCGCGGGAATTGGCTTACGATGCGTAGTGCTTGGTGGTAAGTATTTGCCGCTGAGCCTGACCCTATGGGATCGGAGTTGGAAAGGGACAACGTGCTCTTGCCTCTAGGTTCGCCCTTGCCAGACGATGCAGTGGCGGCGCTTCGGGGCGAGTCAGGAATGCTCGGCACGTTGTCGGTACCGCTCAGCTGGGGCGTTGCGGTACCACCGGATAACTACGATCCATGGGCACCGGAGCCTGAAGAGGGCACCGAGCCCGATGCTATGGCGGTCGACGGCGCCAACTCTGACGCGGCCGCTGAAAACATGGACGAGTGGGACGAGTGGAGAGAGTGGAGCGAGTGGGAAGCCGAGGCTGAACCTCGCTTCGACATGCCGCGAAGCAGCAGCGTGATACCGCATTCTCCGGCGGCTGGTTGAGAGAGGAAGACTGGCGCTGCTTCACACGTAATCGGTGGCTTCGGTGCTCCCGTAGTCGGCGATTACGACGGCTAACCCATACGACAAGTTTCAGCTGACAAGGAGACTAAACATGGCACGCTTTATGACCGACCCGCACGCTATGCGGGCGATGGCAGGTCGTTTCGAGATGCACGCTCAGACGGTGTCGGACGAGGCTCGCAAGATGTGGGCGTCCTCGCAGAACATCGCCGGGGCTGGCTGGAGCGGTACCGCTCAGGCGACCTCTTACGACACGATGGGCCAGATGAACCAGGCCTTCAACAACATCGTGAACA
>NZ_JBKQQD010000450.1:0-25989 GCF_052144515.1 Mycobacterium sp.
GTCGGTGTGGATCAGGTGCTGTACGGCTCGGACTGGCCGCACCCGGAAGGGCTGGCGGAGCCGACGTTCTACATCAACGCGCTGTCGCACCTGCCCATCGACGACCAAGCAAAGATCATGGGCGGCAACCTCGCTCGGCTCGTCTCCGTGTGACGTTCACGCAAACCTGGCGGACCATCCCCGAGTTGGTCTTGAGCGCGGCGGACCGCTTTGGCGACGCGGAAGCGGTCGTCGACGGTCCGCTGCGCTTGACATTCATCGAACTTGTCCGGCGGATACGTTGCGCCGCAGGAGCATTCGCTGATCTGGGAATCGACAAGGGCGATCGGGTCGCCATCTGGGCGCCCAACTCGGCCGAGTGGATCATCGCGGCGTTCGGGCTGCTGACCGCAGGTGGCGTGCTCGTGCCGGTCAACACCCGATTCAAGACCGACGAGGCGGGCGACATCATCGTCCGCAGCGGAGCCAAGGTTGTCCTGGCGCAAAAGGGGTTCCTGGATCAGGACTACATCGCGCCCGCGGGCATACCGGTCATCGACCTGAAATCCGATTTCCTTTCCAGCGGTTCATCGTTCGAGCGGGCGGTGAACGGCAGCGACATCGCAGACATCATCTTCACCTCGGGCACCACCGGCCGCCCGAAGGGCGCGATGATGAACCATCACCAGACGCTGCGGATGTACGAGGAGTGGGCGAGGCTGGCGGACCTGCGCGAGGGTGACCGCTATTTGCAGATCAACCCCTACTTCCACACGTTCGGCTTGAAGGCGGGACTGATCACCTCCTTCCTGCGCGGCGCGACGATGCTGCCGGTCGCGGTTTTCGACGTCGACACGGTGGTCGATCTCATTGAACGCGAACGCATTACGATGCTGCCCGGCCCGCCGACGCTGTATCACTCGTTGCTGACGGTTCGCGACAAGTCCAAGCTGTCGACTTTGCGGGCGGGCGTGACCGGCGCCGCCGACATTCCCGTCGAACTGGTCCGCCGCATCCACGGTGAACTGCCGTTCCAGACGTTGATGACCGGTTACGGGCTCACCGAGGCCGGCAACGTCACCCTGTCCCTGCCCGGCGACTCCTTCGAGGATGTCGCCACCACCGCGGGCGTGCCCTGCGACGGGGTCGAGGTGCGCATCGCCGACGACGGCGAGGTGCTGGTCCGCGGCTACGGCGTCATGCAGGGCTACCTCGACGACCCGGCGGCGACCGCGCAGGCGATCGACCCCGACGGCTGGCTGCACACCGGAGACCTGGGGAAATTCACCGATACCGGGCGGCTGCGCATCGTCGGCCGCAAGAAGGACATGTTCATCGTCGGCGGCTTCAACGCCTACCCGGCCGAAATCGAAGGCTTCCTGCTGAGCCACCCGGCCGTCGCGCAGGCGGCGGTCATCGGCGTTCCCGACGAGCGGCTCGGCCAAGTGGGCAAGGCGTTCATTGTGAGCAAAGGTCCCATCGACGCCGACGAACTGATCGGCTGGTGCCGGGATCGGATGGCCGGCTTCAAGGTGCCGCGCTCGGTGCAGTTTCTCGACGCGCTCCCGCTCAACGCCACCGGCAAGGTTGTCAAGAACCTCCTGCGCTGAATCTATGCACGAAACGAGAACACCATTTCCACAGCTTGTACAGTATTTCCCACCCGACGGAGCGATGCCTCAGGTTTCTCCTCAGCGAGCGGTGATAACGTGGCTCTCACGGGCTATCGACACAAAATCGATACATATTGATACACAAGGGGTCGTGTGCCGCTGATGTGCTCGCACACTCTTGTATATGCCGAGTAGGGTGGCGCAACGGCGACGCCCGCGGTGCGACGGGCAAGCGGTAGAGGAGTTCCACATTGAAGCACGAGCAGCCGCTTTGTCGGGCTGGTGAACGGTGAGTGGCGGCGTCCGCCAATCTGCCGCTGACACGGAAACGGTTCCGGTGAACGAGGACGAGACACCCACTACTGCCGCGGACATGCTGGCGCTGGCCGAACAGGCCGAGGCGGAGGCCGCGGAAGCCGAAGCTCTCGCCGCTGCCGCCCGGGCCCGCGCGCGTGCCATTCAATTGCGCCGACAAGCCGACCTCATTGAACACGCAGCAGCCGCCGCGGAAAAAACGGCAGAAGTTTCAGCCTCACCGGTCACCGAAGCAGCGGCCGCAGAAGTAGAGGCGACCGAAGAAGAAGAGGCGGATGCGCCTGAGACCGTCCAGAGCGAGAAACAAGACGAGGCAGACGAGGCGACGGAAACCGAAGAAGTTGCGGTTGACGACGCCTCGGAACCGGCAGAAGCACCCGACGAGGAATCTGACGTCAAGGTCTCGCCCGAAGAGGCTGCGACGGAGGAAAAGCCGTTGGGGCTTGGACGGATGCGCCGTCTGCGCCGCCGTCCCAAATGGTCCACTATTGCCCCAGCCGTAGCCATCCTGATCATCGTCGCCGCCCTGGCGGGCAGCGGTTACATGATCAAGGAGCACCACGATGCGGTCCGGAAGCGTCAACGTGTTGCTGAGTTCGCCGCCGCGGCACGCCAGGGCATCGTGACGTTGACGTCGCTGGACTTCAACAACGCCAAGCAAGGCGTGCAGCGCATCCTCGACAACTCCACCGGCTCGTTCAAGGACGATTTCGTCAAGATGGCCGACGATTTCACCAAAGTCGTCGAGCAGTCGAAGGTGGTTTCGCAGGGCACTGTTCAGTCCGCCGCGGTGGACTTAGACACCATGACTGACAATTCAGCGGTGGTGCTGGTTGCCTCTACCTCGGAGGTCACCAATGCGGCTGGCGCCAAGCAAGATCCACGTAGTTACCGGCTCATCGTGACAGTCGCACGCGGCGGTGACCAGCTCAAAATTTCGAAAGTCGAGTTTGTACCGTGACCGCAGATGAAACATCGGTTGAAGAGACGGCTGAAATCGACGAGACCGCGGCCACCGAGGAAACGCCAGAGGCCGAACCCGTTGAGAGCGTTGAGGATGCCGAGGATATCGATGCTGCCGACGGCGCGGCGCCCAATAGGGTGAGGCGCGTTGCCGCGCGGCTGAAGAAGCGGTCGTCCGGAAAGATCATTCCCGCTTTGGTGGCGTTGCTGGTGGTGGCGTCGGTGGGGTTGCTGGGCGGACTGCACTACTTCTGGCACGAACCGGACCGTGCGACCAATGACGCGGCTGCCAAGGCGGCGATCTCGGCCGCAAGCGAGGGAGCGGTCGCGGTCTTGTCTTATTCCCCCGACACTCTGGACCGCGACTTTTCTTCCGCGAAGTCACATTTGACCGGCGACTTCTTGTCCTATTACGACCAATTCACTTCGCAGATCGTCGCCCCGGCCGCCAAGCAGAAGTCCCTGAAGACAACCGCGGTAGTGCTTCGCGCCGCCCTGTCAGAATTCCACCCGGATTCGGCCGTCGTGCTGTTGTTCGTCAACCAAAGCACGCAGAGCAAGGATCGGCCGGAGCCGGCGCTGAGCAACAGCAGCGTGCTGGTCACGCTGAATAGGGCTGGCGGGAAATGGCTCATTTCGTCCTTCACTCCGTTGTAGACGCGCGCCGATGACCAACGACATTCACTCGATGGTGATCGCATCGGACTATCGCGTCCCGGATCCGACCCGGGTGTGGCCGCTGCTGGAGCGCAACAAAGCGGCCCTGGCCGACATCGGCGCCCACCACGTTCTGGTCTACACGTCAACGCACGAGCACGGCCGCGTGCTGGTGATGATCGGGGTGCACAGCCGTGAGCCGATCGTGGAGCTGCTGCGCTCGCGGGTCTTCTTCGACTGGTTCGACGCCGCCGGCGTCGACGACATCCCTGCGGTCTTCGCCGGTGAGATCATCGACCGCTTCGTCGCGGAGCCACAGTTGCATCAACAGGCGCCGGGGGTCGTGGTCGCCGCCATCGCTTCCGTCGACGACGTGTCGAACGTCACCGCCGGAGTCCACGGTGCGATCGACAGGTTTGCCGCAGCAGGTGTCCGAAAGATGTGGGTTTTCCAGGCTTTCGATGATGAGCGGGAAGTGTTGATCTTGTCGGAGTTCTCCGACGAGGAGGCAGCCAGGCACTGGATCGACCATCCCGACGCCGCCGCCCAGTGGATGACCAGGGCCGGAGTGGGTGCCTATCCGCCGCTGTTCGTCGGCCGCATGTTCGACATGATGCGCGTCGAGCAGGACTGAGTGGCTCGCTCGATGTGGGTGTGCCTGTGTAACGGAATCACCAGTCAGATGGTGGGCGAGGCCATCGCGGCTGGCGCATCGACGACCAAGGACGTCGCCCAGGCCTGCGGGGCGGGCGCCGACTGCGGGCGCTGCCGGCGTACCGTCAGGGCGATCATCGGGTCGTCGCGCCAGGATCGATCGGCCCGTCCGGTTTAGGCCGGCCCGCGCGTGCTGCCACCCGGCGGCGCCATGGGTCCCACGAGTTGGGCTAGCAGGGGCGGGATCTCGAGCCGCGGCAAGACCACCTCGACGAGCACCATGCGGTCCTGATGCTGCGCGGCCGCGGTGAAGGCGTCGTCGAGGTCGCCGTAGGTATCCGCCCGGAACGCAAGGTGATTGGCCACTCCCAGCGCGTTGGGAATCTCGGTCCATCGCCAGCCGACAATGTCGTTGTAGGGTGCCGTCTTTCCGTGGATTGCCCGTTCGACGGTGTAGCCGTCGTTGTTGACCACCACGATGACGGGCGACAGCCCCTCGCGGGAGAAGGTGCCGAGTTCCTGGACGGTCAGTTGCGCGGCGCCATCGCCGATCAGCAACACCGTCCTGCGATCCGGATGCGCCACCCCGGCCCCGACCGCCGCAGGTAGCGTGTAACCGATTGAGCCCCACAATGGTTGGCCGATGAAGGTGACACCGTTGGGCAACCGGTGGTCCGCCATTCCGTAGAACGAGGTCCCCTGATCCGCGAGCACCACGTTGCCGGGGGTGAGTGCCGCGCAAAGCCTGTTCCACACCATCTCCTGGGTCAGCGGCTGATCCCGTGCCGGCGTCTGCACGGGTGGGTTGTTGGCCGGCGACGCCACGGGTGGTGAATCGATCCCGCGCCGCTTGAGGATGTCGGCCAGTGCCTCTAGCGCCGCGCCCATTTCCAGCGGCGCGAACACTTCACCGGCCACACTGCTTTGGTACTGCCCCACATCGATGGTTCGGGCCGGGTCGATCCGCTGACTGAAAAAGCCGCTCACCATGTCGGTGAACACCACCCCCGCGGTCACCAGCACGGGCGCCTCTTCGATCGCGGTGCGTACCCGTTGGGCACTGGCCGCCCCGGCGTAGATACCCAGGAAGGTGGGCGAGCTCTCGTCGAGCAGGCTCTTGCCCCACATCAACGTGGCGTGTGGCACCACGTCGGCCGCCAGCAAATCCTCGAGCTCCTTGACCGCCTGCAAGCGATGCACCAACAAGTCGGCGAGCACGGTCAGCTGATGGTCGGCGATGAGTCCGGTGGCGGCTTCGATGAACATCGCCAGCGCGCGCGGGCTGGTGCCGCCGGTGAAGCGCGGCAACGGGGCACCGGGGGGTTCGGTGGGGAAGCGCGCCACGTCGGAGGACAGCAATATGTATCCGGGCAGCTTGTGCTCGCGTACCTCGGACAGCACCCGGTCAATCTCTCTGCAGGCCGTCGCCGGCATGAGATTGGCTTGAGCACAAGTGATTTCGCGGCTGATCCGGAAGAAGTGCTCGAAGTCTCCGTCACCGAGCGAGTGGTGCAGCGCCCGGCGCGTGCCCTGGGCGTCTTTGGTGGGGCCGCCGACGATGTGAACGACCGGCACGTGCTCGGCGTAGCTGCCGGCGATCGCATTGGCAGCCGAGAGTTCACCGACACCGAATGTCGTTACCACAGCTGACATTCCGCGTAACCGGCCGTAGCCATCGGCGGCGTAGCCGGCGTTCAGCTCGTTAGCGCTGCCAACCCACCGAATGGAGCGGTGAGCGACGATGTGGTCAAGGAATTCCAGGTTGTAGTCACCGGGCACACCGAAGATCTCGGAGACGCCGAGTTCGGCGAGACGGTCCAGCAGATAGTCACCAACCGTGTAGACGGGATCAGGCAGGGGATCAGTCACGAAGACGACGGTACGCTTGGTGCAAACCTCTCCCGGCCGGACGCCGATTGGCCTATCGTGCGGGCCATGGCAATCAAAGAATCCCGCGAGATCGTCATCGAAGCCAGCCCCGGCGAGATTCTGGACGTCATCGCCGATTTCGAAGCGATGCCCGAATGGTCGGGGCCGCACCAGAGCGCAGAAGTACTCGACACCGGAGGTGACGGCCGACCCAACCAAGTGAAGATGAAGGTCAAAACGGCGGGCATCACCGACGAACAGGTGGTGGCCTATACGTGGAGCGGCAACGAGGTGAGCTGGACGCTGGTCAGTTCCGCCCAGCAGAAGTCGCAGGACGGCAAGTACATTCTCGTGCCACAGGGTGGCACCAAAGGAGAGGCGACGCTGGTCAAGTTCGAGGTGACCGTCGACCCGAATGTTCCGCTGCCCGGCTTCGTGCTCAAGCGTGCCGTCAGGGGCACGATGGATGCCGCAACCCAGGAACTGCGAAAGCGGGTGCTGCAGGTGAAGAAGGGTAAGTAGGAGCCCGTGGCCGGCGCGGGCCCCCTGGCCGGGGTGCGGGTGATCGAGCTCGGCGGCATCGGACCCGGGCCACACGCGGGAATGGTGCTTGCCGACCTGGGCGCCGACGTGGTGCGGGTGCGCCGGCCGGGCGCCGTGGCGATCGCGAGCGCGGCGGAGCCGGGCGAAGCGGGTCGCCACCGAGCAGGCGTCGCGATGCCGTCCGAGAACCGCGACCTGATGCACCGCGGCAAGCGGATCGTCGACCTGGACGTCAAGACGCAGCCGGGGGCGCTGCTGGAGCTGGCCGCCAAGGCCGACGTGCTGCTCGATTGTTTCCGGCCCGGCACCTGCGAGCGGCTCGGCATCGGTCCCGATGACTGCGCGGCGGTCAACCCGCGGCTGATCTTTGCGCGCATTACCGGTTGGGGACAGGACGGGCCACTGGCCCCGACAGCAGGCCACGACATCAACTACTTGTCGCAGACCGGTGCCCTCTCGGCGCTTGGGTACCGCGATCGGCCGCCGATGCCGCCGCTGAACCTGGTCGCCGACTTCGGCGGCGGCTCCATGCTGGTACTGCTGGGCATCGTCGCCGCGCTCTACGAACGGGAGCGCTCCGGCAAGGGTCAGGTCGTCGACGCGGCGATGGTCGACGGGGTCAGTGTGCTCGCCCAGATGATGTGGACCATGAAGGGCATCGGCAGCCTGCGCGACGAGCGCGAGTCATTCCTGCTCGATGGTGGCGCCCCGTTCTATCGCTGTTATGAGACCTCAGACGGCAAGTACATGGCCGTCGGCGCCATCGAGCCGCAGTTCTTCGCACAGCTGCTGGCCGGGCTCGGCCTGTCCGCCGCCGATGTGCCGAACCAGCTCGACGTCGGGTCGTACCCGCGGATGCATTACCTCTTCACCGAGCGGTTCGCCAGCCGGACCCGTGACGAGTGGACACAGGTTTTCGCCGGCACCGACGCATGCGTCACTCCGGTGTTGACGTGGGGCGAAGCCGCCGCCAACGATCATCTGAACGCACGGTCGACGGTGATCACCGCCTACGGCGTCGAGCAGGCCGCACCCGCTCCGCGGTTCTCCCGAACACCCGCCGGACCCGTCGGGCCGCCGCCGGCGGCCACCACGCCGATTAACGAAATAGGCTGGTAACAAACTATTTGAGCCAACATGGCCCGCGAAGAGGGCCGCGTTGCTAGCTTGGGATGAGTGGCTGTACAAGCATCGCGGGAAATTGTGATCGATGCGCCGCCGGACGTGATCATGGAGGCGCTAGGGGATGTTGGCGTCATATTGGAGTGGTCTCCGCTGCACAAGAAAGTCGAAGTGCTCGACCGCTACCCGGACGGCCGGCCCCACCACGTCAAGGCCACCATCAAAATCATGGGGCTCGTCGATAACGAGATTCTGGAATATCACTGGGGCCCGGACTGGGTGGTATACGACGCGAAAGACACGTTCCAGCAGCGTGGTCAGCACATCGAGTACCGGGTTCATCCCGAGGGTGTCGATAAGAGCCGAGTGCATTTCGACGTCACCGTCGAACCGGCGGGGCCAGTTCCGGCTTTTATCGTCAAGCGTGCGACCAAGATGGTGTTGGATGCCGCCACGGAGGGGTTGCGCGAATGGGTCGCGAATAAGACGGTTGTCCGGCACGGGGAGGACTGATCGTTTGTCGAGTGCAGCTTTCGCATAGTGGCCGTACAAGCATCACGAGAAATCATCATTGATGCGCCGCCGGAAGTGATTCTCGACGCGCTCGCCGATATCAGCGCGGTGCCGCTGTGGTCTTCGGTGCACAAAAAGGCCGAACTGATCGACACCTATCCCGACGGCCGGCCGCACCACGTCAAAGTCACCGTCAAGGTGCTCGGAATCGTCGACCAGGAAGTGCTCGAATTCCACTGGGGGCCTGACTGGATGGTGTGGGATGTGCAGAAGACGATGCAACAGCACGGCCAGCACGTCGAGTACACGCTGCGGCGCGAGGGAGAGAACAGGACGCGGCTGCGTTTCGACATCACCCTGGAACCGTCGGCGCCGCTGCCGGAGTTTCTGGTGAACCGGGCGCGCGGGCGGGTGTTGCGATCCGCGACTGAGGGCCTGCGGGATTTCGTCATGAGTCGCGACCGCTCGGAGAACGTCTAAGTAACCGGGCCGTCCTTTAGCGCGGACAGTCGCGTGATCGCCTCATCGAGGGTGTCGTCGCGTTTGCAGAAGGTGAAGCGCACCAAGTGATTCCACGCATGGGCTTGCTTCGCGGCGTGGGGTGCTTGCGGAGCGCAGAACGCTGACATCGGGATCGCCGCCACCCCGACTTTTTCGGGCAGCCTCGCACAGAATGCCGCGCTGTCGTCGTAGCCCAGCGGACGCGGATCGGCGCACAGGAAGTACGTGCCGTAGCTATCGTGCACGGCGAAGCCGATGTCGGCCAGCCCAGACGCCAATCGATCGCGCCTGTCCTGCAAACAGCGCCGAAGCGCGGCCACCCAAGCGTCCTGGGTGTCCAGCGCCAGGGCCACCGCCGGTTGAAATGGCGCGCCCCCGACGTAACTCAGATACTGCTTGGCCGCGCGAACCCCGGCGATGAGTTTGGCCGGGCCGCAAGCCCATCCGATCTTCCAGCCGGTGCAATTGAACATCTTGGCGGCGCTGGAGATGGTGACCGTGCGGTCGGCCATGCCGTCGAAGGCAGCCAGCGGTAGGTGGTGACGATCGTCAAACACCAGGTGCTCATAGACCTCATCGGTGATAACCAAAAGGTCTGCGGCTAAGGCGATCTCAGCGATGGCTGCCAGCTCCGCCTTGGTGAGCACGGTGCCGGTCGGGTTGTGGGGGGAGTTGACGATCAGCGCTTTCGTGCGCGGGGTCACCGCCTTGCGCAATGCGTCGGTGTCCAGTGCGAAGCAGCGGCCGTCGGGGACCAGGGGCACGGCCACCCGGTGTGCGCCGGCCATCGCAACAACCGGCGAGTAGGACTCGTAGAACGGCTCGATGAGTAGTACCTCCGAGCCGGGTTCGACCAGGCCGAGCACCGCCGAGGCGATGGCCTCGGTGGCCCCGACCGTCACCAGCGCCTCGGTGTCGGGGTCGTATTGGATTCCGTAGTGGCGGTTGCGCTGGGCGGCGATGGCGTCGCGTAGCGGCGCGATGCCCAACCCCGGCGGGTACTGGTTGACGCCATCGGCGATGGCGTCTTGGGCGGCTTTGAGCATTTCCGGCGGGCCGTCCTCGTCGGGAAAGCCTTGCCCGAGGTTGACCGCGCCGATGCGCGCGGCCAGCGCCGACATCTCGGCGAACACCGTGGTCGCGTAGGGCTGCAGCCGCGACACCGTCATGGTGGTCGAGCTTAAGAGTCGCCCTGGCCGAACGTGAAGCCAGCTTCACGCTGGGCAGGGAACGTGCGGCTGGCTTCACGTTCGGAGCATTGACCAGCACTATTATTCCCAACCAACAGGTTGGCCGGGGGCGCTGTTAGGGTGTAACACGGATCTAACACCCCATTTTTGGCGAACAAGGAAGCCGATATGTCCGAAGAAGCCTTTGTCTACGAGGCCATCCGCACACCGCGGGGCAAGCAGAAGAACGGCGCGCTGAACGAAGTCAAGCCACTGAACCTGGTTGTCGGCCTGATCGAGGAGTTGCGCAAGCGCAATCCCGACCTCGACGAGAACCTGATCAGCGATGTCATCCTGGGCTGCGTCTCACCCGTCGGCGACCAGGGCGGCGACATCGCCCGCGCCGCGGTGCTGGCCTCCGGCATGCCCGTCACCTCCGGCGGTGTGCAGCTCAACCGGTTCTGCGCCTCGGGCCTCGAGGCCGTGAACACCGCCGCGCAGAAGGTGCGCTCCGGCTGGGACGACCTGGTGCTGGCCGGCGGTGTGGAGTCGATGAGCCGCGTGCCGATGGGATCCGACGGCGGCGCGATGGGCCTCGACCCGGCCACCAACTACGACGTCATGTTCGTCCCGCAGGGCATCGGCGCCGACCTGATCGCCACCACCGAAGGCTTCTCCCGCGACGACGTCGACAACTACGCGCTGCGCAGCCAGGAGAAGGCCGCCGAGGCATGGTCGGGTGGCTACTTCGCCAAGTCCGTGGTCCCGGTCCGCGACCAGAACGGTCTGCTGATTCTGGACCACGACGAGCACATGCGGCCCGACACCACCAAGGAGGGCCTTGGCAAGTTGAAGCCGGCCTTCGAGGGTCTGGCGGCCATGGGCGGTTTCGACGACGTCGCGCTGCAGAAGTACCACTGGATCGAAAAGATCAACCACGTCCACACCGGCGGCAACAGCTCCGGCATTGTCGACGGCGCGGCGCTGGTCATGATCGGCTCCGAGGCCGCAGGCAAATCTCAAGGCCTGACCCCGCGCGCCCGCATCGTGGCCACCGCCACCAGCGGGGCCGACCCGGTCATCATGCTGACCGGTCCGACTCCGGCCACCAAGAAGGTGCTGGACCGTGCCGGGCTGAGCGTTGATGACATCGACCTGTTCGAGCTCAACGAGGCTTTCGCCTCGGTGGTGCTGAAGTTCCAGAAGGACCTGAACATCCCCGACGAGAAGCTCAACGTCAACGGCGGCGCCATCGCGATGGGCCACCCGCTGGGGGCCACCGGCGCCATGATCCTCGGGACCATGGTCGACGAACTGGAGCGCCGCAACGCCCGGCGTGCGCTCGTCACGCTGTGTATCGGCGGCGGCATGGGCGTCGCGACGATCATCGAGAGGGTTTAAGCACATGGCCGACAATACGATTCAGTGGGACAAGGATGCCGACGGCATCGTCACGCTGACCATGGACGACCCGTCGGGGTCCGCCAACGTCATGAACGAGGCCTACATCGAATCGATGGGCAAGGCGGTGGACCGCATTGTCGCCGAGCAGGATTCGATCACCGGCGTGGTGATCACCAGCGCGAAGAAGACCTTCTTCGCCGGCGGTGATGTCAAGAGCATGATCCAGATCGGGCCTGAGAACGCCGGCGAGGCCTTCGATCTGGTCGAGAACGTCAAGAGGCAGCTGCGCACGCTCGAGACCTTGGGCAAGCCGGTGGTGGCGGCACTCAACGGCGCCGCGCTCGGCGGTGGCTTGGAGATCGCACTGGCCTGCCATCACCGCATCGCGGCCGACGTGAAGGGATCGCAGTTCGGTTTCCCCGAGGCAACACTGGGCCTGCTGCCCGGTGCCGGTGGAGTCACCCGCACGGTGCGCATGTTCGGCATCCAAAACGCCTTCGTCAACATCCTGTCGCAGGGCACCCGGTTCAAGCCGGCCAAGGCCAAGGAACTCGGTCTGATCGACGAATTGCTGCCGACAGTCGAGGAATTGGTGCCCGCCGCCAAGGCGTGGATCAAGGCCAACCCGGACTCGCACGAGCAGCCTTGGGACAAAAAGGGTTACAAGATGCCGGGCGGAACCCCGTCATCGCCGGGGCTGGCGGCCATCCTGCCGTCGTTCCCGGCGCTGCTGCGCAAACAGCTCAAGGGCGCGCCGATGCCGGCGCCGAAGGCCATCTTGGCCGCGGCGGTCGAGGGCGCGCAGGTCGACTTCGACACCGCCAGCCGCATCGAGAGCCGTTACTTCACCACGTTGGTCACCGGCCAGGTGTCCAAGAACATGATTCAGGCTTTCTTCTTCGACCTGCAGACCATCAACAACGGTGGGTCGCGGCCCGACGGCATCGACCAGACCCCGATCAACAAGATCGGTGTGCTCGGTGCCGGCATGATGGGCGCCGGCATCGCCTACGTCTCGGCCAAAGCCGGCTACGACGTGGTGCTCAAGGACGTGAGCGCGGAAGCCGCCGCCAAAGGCAAGGGCTACTCCGAGAAGCTGGAGGCCAAGGCGCTGGAGCGCGGGCGTACCACCGAGGAGAAGTCGAAGGCGCTGCTCGCGCGGATCACCCCGACGGCCGACCCCGCTGATTTGAAGGGCGTCGACTTCGTGATCGAGGCGGTGTTCGAGAACCAGGACCTCAAGCACAAGGTGTTCCAGGAGATCGAAGACGTTGTCGAGCCCAACGCGGTGCTGGGTTCCAATACCTCCACGCTGCCGATCACCGGCCTGGCCACCGGTGTCAAGCGCGAAGAGGACTTCATCGGGATCCACTTCTTCTCGCCGGTCGACAAGATGCCGCTGGTGGAAATCATCAAGGGCAAGAAGACATCTGACGAGGCGCTGGCCCGGGTGTTCGACTACACCCTGGCCATCGGAAAGACCCCGATCGTGGTCAACGACAGCCGCGGCTTCTTCACCTCGCGGGTCATCGGGACCTTCGTCAACGAGGCGCTGGCGATGCTCGGCGAGGGCGTCGAGCCGGCCAGCATCGAGCAGGCCGGCTCGCAGGCCGGCTACCCGGCACCGCCGCTGCAGCTGTCCGACGAGCTCAACCTGGAGCTGATGCACAAGATCGCCACTGCCACCCGTAAAGGCGTCGAAGACGCCGGCGGCACTTACGAGCCGCACCCGGCCGAAGCCGTCGTCGAGAAGATGATCGAGCTCGGCCGCTCCGGTCGGCTCAAGGGCGCCGGCTTCTACGAGTACCCCGACGGCAAGCGGACTGGTCTGTGGCCTGGCCTGCGAGAGACGTTCAAGTCGGGCGCGTCGGAGCCGCCGCTGCAGGACATGATCGACCGGATGTTGTTCGCCGAGGCGCTGGAAACCCAGAAGTGCCTCGACGAGGGCGTGCTGACGTCGACGGCCGACGCCAATATCGGGTCGATCATGGGCATCGGGTTCCCGCCGTGGACCGGCGGCAGCGCGCAGCTCATCGTCGGCTACTCCGGTCCGGCTGGTACGGGCAAGCAAGCCTTCGTGGCCCGGGCCCGCGAGCTGGCCGCCAAGTACGGCGACCGTTTCCTGCCGCCGGACTCGCTGACCTAGCTGCGGTTAGGGCATAGGCGCGCTGTACTCCTTGTACTGCATCGAGTCGTAGAGCCGCACGGTCTTGGTGTTCAGCCTTGCGACGGCCTTGGTGAGGCTGGCGGGCAGCATCGAGATCAGTTGTGCGCCACGGGTCAACGCCCAAACTCCGGCTCTTGAGTTCGGGATGAGCCCCTTGGCGATTCCGCGCGCCATGGCCCGGCTGCGACGCACCGGTTCACCCATCTCTGCCTCGTAGGCCGCGAATGCGTGTGTGTATTCGCCCTTGGCTTGTGCCAGTTCACCCGCCAGAATGTATGCGCCCAGCACCGCGATGCTGGTGCTGCCACCGACCGCGGGCCCCGGGCAGTAGCCGGCATCGCCGACCAGTGTGACTCGCCCGCGCGACCAGGTGTCCAGCTGCAACTGCGTGATCGAGTCGAAGTAGAACGTCGGTGTGCGGTCGAGCTCGTCGAGCCAGCTGTCCACCATTGCATGCCTGCCGGCAAACGCTGTGCGCAGTAATTCCTTCTGCCGCATCACATCTCGGTAGTGGTACTGCAGTTCTTCCTTGCTTTTGAACATGAACAACGCACGCGCGTCGTCCAACGGCTGGGCCGTGTAGATCCCGGCGAGCCGGCCGGCGCCGAGATGAACAACCATCTCCCCAATAGGCGCAAGCTTTTTCGGCACGGATTGCACGGCGAGGTATCCGCCGAGGAATCGGGTGCGTCCGGCGTCCTCGCCGAAGACCAAGCGCCGAACGTTCGAGTGCAGCCCGTCGGCGCCGATCACTAGGTCGAACTTGCGTGGCGCCGCGTGTTCGAAGGTCACCTCGGCGTCGACGGAGATGGCCGTGATCGAGTCGCCGAAGATGTACTCGACGTCGTCGCGACCGGCGTCGTAGTAGACCTCGCTGAGATCGTCTCGCATGATCTCCACGTGCCGGTCGGATATGCCCCCGACGACCTTGGTGAGATCGACGCGAGCCGGTTGCGGTACGCCCTCGCGATACATCGTCAGCCTGTCCGTGCCGGTGGCGAGCGCCTCGATCCGCCCCAGCACACCCATCTTTTCCGAGATCTCCATGGCCGGACGGAACAGGTCGACGGCGTGGCCGCCGGTTTTACGCAGTTGCGGCGCGCGCTCGACGACGGTGACGTCGAAACCGTCCCGGGTCAGCCAGTACGCCAGTACCGGGCCCGCGATGCTGGCCCCTGAGATGAGAATCCGCACGATGACCTCCCCGACTTCTCGAAGGTTAGGTAAGCCTAACACACTGCTTACCTATCGGTAAGTCAGTTAAGCTCTTCTCGTGACCAAGCCCCGGTCGGGCACCAGGCAGCGCATCCAAGAGGTGGCTCGCGACCTATTCGCCCGCCAAGGTGTGCAGCGCACCAGCCTGCAGGACATCGCGGACGAGCTGGGGATCACCAAACCCGCGCTCTATTACCACTTCGCCTCGCGCGAAGACTTGGTGCGCAGCATCGTGGTGCCGTTGATCGAGGAAGGCGAGCGATTCGTCGCCGACCAGGAGAACCTGGGCCGCACTGACGCCCGCGAATTGCTGGAGGGCTATTTCGATTTCCACTACCGGCACCGTCAGGACCTCGTGCTGGTGGTGGCCGAACTGACGATGCTGGCCGATCTTGGCCTCATCGACAAGGTGCTGACGTGGCGTGACCGGCTCGGCAAGCTGGTGTTCGGTGCGCGACCGACGCTGGCGCAGTCCACCCGCGCCGTGGTCGCGTTCGGTGGCCTGCAGGACTGCTGCCTGCAATTCCCCGATACGCCCTACAAGCAGTTGCGCAAGAAATCGGTGGAAGCCGCGCTGGCGGCGCTGGGCGTGTGAAACGCGTCGTCATCCTCGGCCGCGGTGGCGCGGGTAAATCGGTGCTGGCGCAGAAACTCTCGTGCGCAGCGTCACGCGGTGCTTTGGTCCTGGGCGTTTTGCGTGAAGATGTCGCCCGAGCTTGGGTTGGTGTTGTCGTCGACGGCGACGACGCGGCCGCCGCCACCCGTGCTCGGTGCGGTCTGCGCGGGCTGCGGGGCGAAGGGAGCAGCGCCGGCTTCGGCGTTTGCCGGTTGCGCGACGCTGAAAAGCGCGAGCGTCGCGATGGTCGCAGCTCCGGCGAATATCGCGTGCGCGGTGCGGATTTGCCGATGCCGGGTGTCGGTTGAACCGGTTGACGGTGTGTTTGTCATGCATCATGGTTATCGCTGCGTCGTAGCGGCAGCCTGGGCCCTTGCTATCGATCTGCTGTGAGGGCGGGTTAGGCTCCCTAACTGTGCGCTTTGGTCTCTTCATTCCGCAGGGCTGGCGGATGGATCTGGTAGGCATCGAACCCGAGAAACACTGGGCGGTGATGCGCGACCTGGCGACTTATGCCGATGCCAGCGCGTGGGACTCACTGTGGGTCTACGACCACTTCCACACCGTCCCGTTGCCGAGCGACGAAGCCACGCACGAGGCATGGTCGTTGATGGCGGCCTACGCCGCGGTCACGTCGCGGATCAAGCTCGGCCAGATGTGCACGGCGATGAGCTACCGCAATCCGGTCTACCTGGCCAAGGTGGCGGCCACCTCAGACATCATCTCGGGTGGCCGGATTCAGATGGGGATCGGCGGCGGTTGGTACGAACACGAGTGGCGCGCGTACGGGTACGGCTTTCCGTCGGCCGGGGAGCGGCTGGCCCGGCTGGACGAAGGCGTGCAGATCATGCGGGACGCCTGGCGCGACGGCAAGGTCAGCTTCGACGGCAAGCACTACCGGGTCGATGGCGCGATCGTCGCTCCGAAGCCGCTGCAGGACAATGGCATTCCGCTCTGGATCGCCGGCGGCGGCGAGAAGGTGACACTGCGCATTGCCGCGAAATACGCGCAGTACAGCAACTTCACACCGGCGCTCGCGGAGTTCGCGCACAAGTCCGAGGTGTTGGCACAGCACTGCAGCAAGCTGGGCACCGACTTCGACGCCATCGTGCGCTCGGCCAACTTCACCGTGATCGTCGGCACCTCGGACGCCGACGTCAAAGACCGGCAGCAGCGGATCCGCGACCGGCTTACCGGCTATATGCCCGACGCGCTGCTGGATTCGATGATCGCCGCAAGCAGCGGCCCGGATTCGACGACGGGCACACCGGAACAGGTGGTCGAGCGGATCGGCAAAGTCCGCGACCTCGGGTGCGACTACGCGATCTGCTACTTCCCGGAGGCCGCCTACGACCGCTCCGGCATCGAGCTGTTCGAACGCGAAGTGATTCCCGCTCTGAGCTAGATATCGCTGGTGGCGTAGCGCGTTTTGACGGGAGGCGCGGCCAGCAGCGGGGGGAGCTCAGTGATACGGCCTTCCCCGGCACGGAACTTGCGGTAGGCCTCGTCGTGCTCGACGCTCTCCCATAGTTCGTAGATGACCCAGTGCGCGTCGTCGTCTTCGTTGACAAGCACGTCGGTGCGAAGGTTGCCGTCGAACGCCCGGGTGTCTTGCAGCGCCCGGCCCATGACCTCTCGCGCTTCGCGCACAGATTCAGGCTTCACTTTGAGCTCGAGAATTACCGTGATCGGCATAGTCGCCAACATAACGCAGTAGTGTTACGCCCTTGCAGTGAGAATGGGATTTCCACTTTTCGGAAGGCTGTTATACGGTTCAGTGAGCACTATTCTGTTGGCGAATAGATGATCGTTGGAGGATCGCTCGATGCAGAAAGCACTTGCCCCCGACATCTCAACCTGGCCCGATGAGAACCCGCAGCTGATCGGCAGTCGATGCGGCGGCTGTGGTGCCACCACCTTCCCGGTGCAGCAGTGGTGTCCGCGCTGCAGCGGCGGCGAGATGAGCGAGTTGTTGTTGCCGCGCAGCGGAACGCTGGTGGCCTGGACTACCCAGGGCTTCCCGCCCGGCGCTCCCTATGCCGGTCCGACCGGCGACGATTTCGTGCCGTTCGGGGTGGGGTTGGTTCAGCTCGGTGACGTGATCCGAGTCGAGGGCCGGCTGACCGAGAACGATCCCGCCAAGATCCAGTTCGGCCAGCAGGTCGAGCTGACGATGGTGCCGTTCACCACCGATGCCGACGGCAACGAGATCGTCACGTTCGCGTTCCAGCCGGTTTAACGAGGTCCGAGAGGACGAAGCGATGACTAACGACGTGGCCATCATCGGCGTGGGCTTGCACCCATTCGGCAGGTTCGACAAGACCGCGATGCAGATGGGCGCCGAGGCCATCCAATCCGCGCTGACGGACGCCGGTGTGGGTTGGAAGGACATCCAATTCGGCTTCGGTGGCAGCCACGAGGTTTCCAACCCCGACGCGGTGACCCGCCTGGTCGGGCTGACCGGCATCACGTTCACCAACGTTTTCAACGCGTGCGCCACCGCGGCCAGCGCCATTCAGCAGACCGCCGACACCATCCGGTTGGGCAAGTACGACATCGGCATCGCCATCGGCTTGGACAAGCACCCGCGTGGCGCGTTCACCGACGACCCCGCCAAGCTGGCACTGCCGCAGTGGTACGCGCAGAACGGACAGTTCGTCACCACCAAGTTCTTCGGGATGAAGGCCAACAAGTACTTGCACGACCACAACATCTCGCAAGCCACCTTGGCCAAGGTGGCCGCCAAGAACTTCCGCAACGGTGCGCTGAACCCGAATGCGTTCCGCCGCAAGCCGATTCCCGAGGAAGAGATCCTCAATTCTCCGGTGCTCAACTACCCGCTGACGCAGTACATGTTCTGCGCGCCCGACGAAGGCGCCGCAGCGGTCGTCATGTGTCGGGCCGACATCGCGCACAAGTACACCGACAAGCCGGTGTATGTGCGTGCCTGCGAAATCCGTACCCGCCGTTACGGCGCCTACGAGGTGCACGCCACCTTCGCTCCGTTGGACGGCGACGTCTCCCCGACGGTGTACGCGTCCAAGGCGGCCTACGAGGCCGCCGGCATCGGACCCGAGGACGTCGACGTGGCTCAACTCCAGGACACCGACGCCGGCAACGAGGTGATCCACATGGCCGAGACGGGCCTGTGCGCCGACGGCGAGCAAGAAAAACTGGTGGCCGACGGCGCTACCGAGATCCACGGCTCGATTCCGGTCAACACCGATGGCGGGCTGATTGCCAACGGCGAGCCGATCGGCGCGTCGGGCCTGCGGCAGATGCATGAGCTGGTGCGTCAGCTGCGCGCCGAGGCGGGCGAGCGTCAGGTGCCCGGCAACCCGCGCGTCGGCCTCGCTCAGGTGTACGGGGCTCCCGGCACCGCGTCGGCGACCATCCTGTCGCTCTAGTTAGCGCGAGCAGACGCAAAATCGCCCTGAACGCCCAACGTTTTAGGGCGATTTTGCGTCTGCACGCGGTTAGATTGCCGGGCCCAGCAGGTCGTCGGCGTCGCGGATGATGTAGCCGTAGCCCTGCTCGGCCAGGAACCGCTGGCGGTGTGCGGCGTACTCGGCGTCCAGGCTGTCGCGGGCCACCACTGAATAAAAGAGTGCGCCACCGCCATCGGCCTTGGGCCGCAGCAACCGGCCCAGCCGTTGCGCCTCTTCCTGACGTGAGCCGAATGTGCCCGAAACCTGCACCGCCACACTGGCTTCAGGCAGATCGATGGAGAAGTTGGCGACCTTGGACACCACCAGTCTGGAGACTTCGCCGCGGCGGAAGGCGTCGAATAGCGCTTCGCGTTCTTTGGTCCGCGTTGACCCTTGGATCACCGGAGCGTTCAGTGCGGTGCCGAGTTCGTCGAGCTGATCCAGGTAGGCGCCGATCACCAGGGTTTGCTCGCCGGGGTGCTTCTCCAGAATCGACTTGACCACGGCGATTTTGGTGTGCACCGTCGAGCAAATCCGGTAGCGCTCTTCGGGTTCGGCGGTGGCGTACATCATGCGCTCGCTTTCGGTCATCGTGACCCGGACTTCGACGCACTCCGCCGGCGCGATCCAGCCCTGCGCCTCGATGTCCTTCCATGGCGCGTCGTAGCGTTTCGGGCCGATCAGGGAGAACACGTCACCCTCGCGGCCGTCTTCGCGGATCAACGTGGCGGTCAGGCCCAGCCGCCGCTTGGACTGCAGGTCGGCGGTCATCCGGAACACCGGCGCCGGCAACAGATGCACCTCGTCGTAGATGATCAGGCCCCAGTCGCGGCTGTCGAAGAGCTCCAAATGACGATACTCGCCCTTGTTGCGGCGGGTGATCATCTGGTAGGTGGAGATCGTGACGGGCCGGATTTCCTTGCGTTCTCCGGAGTATTCGCCGATCTCGTCCTCGGTCAGCGAGGTGCGCGCGACCAGCTCGCGCTTCCACTGCCGGGCGGCGACGATGTTGGTGACCAGGATCAGCGTCGTCGCTTGGGCCTTCGCCATCGCGGCCGCGCCGACCAGCGTCTTACCGGCGCCGCACGGAAGTACCACCACCCCCGAGCCGCCGGACCAGAACGAGTCCGTCGCCAGCTGCTGGTAATCGCGCAGGTGCCAGCCGTCCTGCTTCAGGCTGATCGGGTGCGCTTCGCCGTTTACATAGCCAGCAAAATCCTCTGCGGGCCAACCGATCTTGAGCAGCAGCTGCTTTAACCGGCCGCGTTCGCTGGGGTGGACGATCACGGTGTCGTCATCGACGCGGGCACCCAGCATGGGTGCGATCTTCTTGTTGCGCAACACCTCTTCGAGCACCGCGCGGTCCAGGCTTACCAGCGTCAGGCCGTGTGCCGGGTTTTTGACCAGTTGCAGCCGGCCGTAGCGGGCCATGGTGTCGACGATGTCGACCAGCAGCGGCTGCGGCACCGCGTAGCGCGAAAAGGAGACCAGCGCGTCGACGACCTGTTCGGCGTCATGGCCGGCGGCGCGGGCGTTCCACAACGCCAGCGGTGTGATGCGGTAGGTGTGCACGTGCTCGGGCGCGCGTTCCAGCTCGGCGAACGGTGCGATGGCGGCGCGTGCGGCGCCGGCCAGCTCGTGGTCAACTTCGAGCAGCACCGTCTTGTCGGACTGCACGATCAACGGTCCGTCGGTCAATGGCGCCGCTCCTCCTCATCGCTGCGCTCTGCATCGTCGCCGGCGCGGGTCATGGATCCATTATCAGTCGCTCGCCGACACCACCGACGTGATGCGGTGGATCGCGAAGTCGCGCAGCCGTCCGGACGCCGAATCGAAGGCCACCAGCTGGCCACCGCGTATGACGATCGGCGACACCACCCGCTGGGTAGCCACTCCGGCGGCGTCGAGGTATCCGATCACCAGCGTGGCCTCATCCTTTACCGCGCGCTGCAGCAGCGACATGGTGACCGCCGGGTCGACGCGGATATTGCCGAACGGCGCGGCGGTCACCTTGCGCAGCACCGCGACAACCGCGTTGAGGGTCTCGCCGCTGGGGCGCGGCGGGGAACGGTAAGAGCGCCGGTGCTGCGGGGTGGGCACTCGGGCCCCGCGAATCCGGACGTCGACGATCGCGCCGGAGGAATCCTCGGCGGCCGGGGCGAAGCCCGCGCTCCGCAGCGCCGCGAGCACCTCGGAAAGCGGTGCGGGTGACACCGCCACCGTGGGAGCCAGGGCGCGCAACTGCAGCTGTTCGGTGGCCGCCACCGCCTGGGCCAGCAGCGCGGAATCCTCGCATCGCACGAACGAGGTGGCGACCCCGATCCGAAGCTGGCCGTGCCGGCGCGCCACATCATCGATGAGGTAGGTGAGTCCCTGTGGCACTGGAGTTTTAGAGTGGTTCGCGAACAGTGCATGCATCCAGTCACGGGTCTTGCCGATGTCGAGCGCATGCCGGATCGACTGCTCGCTGATGCGGTACACCATTGCCGCGCCGGCCGATTCGACCGTGGCGACCGATGCCAGGTCGTCGGCGAGGCCGCGGTGTAGCGGGCCGGGCACGACGACGGTCAGGTCGGCCTGCAGCAGGAAGTGGTCGATGGGTTTGGGCATCGCGTGCGTCATCGCATCGACCGCTGCACCGGCGGCAGCGGGTTCACCGGGGTCGTTCAGCAGTGCCCGGCCGGGCGTGCCGATCGCCCCGCGACCGACCAAGCCCAGCGCATGTGCCTCAGTTAGCAGATCCGAGACGGGTCCCGGCTGTAGTCGCCGGGCCCATCGCGGGCGCCGCCAGATCAGCGCCGCCGACGCCGAGGCCGCGTCGACGCCGGCGCCGGTGGGCAAGTCGGCGAGCATGCCGAGCAGCAGCCGGCGATCCAAGGGCGCCGCGGTCGAGTACAGAGAATCGGACAGCGCGCCATAAGGTTTGGCGTCCGGACCACGGCTGCCGATCAGCGCCGGCCGGCCTGGAAGGTCGAGCCAGGTGCTGGCCAGCAGGTGCCATCGCTCGGCGGGCGACATTGCGGTGAACCGTTCGACGGCCGCCGTCGGCGCCCAATAAGGCGCGTCGCCGGTGGCTGGTTCCGGGTCGGGCTTGCCGCTGGCGATCAAGGTGGCCGCCGCCGCGACCTCGAGGATCAGGCCCAGTCGCGGCTCGTCGATGCCGGTTGTCTTGGCCAGCCGTTTGACGTCGCGCACTCCCAATCCGCCGCTGCGCAACTCGGAAACCGGTGCGGCGCCGAGGATCTCGAGCAGCACGTCGAGTTCGCGCAGCAGGTCGATGACGGATCCGGCCGCGGCGGCGTCGCAGTCCTCGGGCGTGGTGGTCGAAATTATCGGGTCGGGCGCCGTCAGTTGCATCGGGCCGGGCTGCTCGCCGCGCAGCACCTGCCCGACGTGGCGGGGCAAGATCACCGTCTCCGCATCGACCCGTCGCAGCAGACCCATCGCGAGCAGTTGCGGCACCGGCCGGTCCGGCGCGGCGCCGGGCGCGGCGTCACGGGTGCGCCCCATCGGGGAGCCTTCGAGCAATTTCTCCAGCACGTCGCGTTGGGCCGGGTTGAGCCCGTCGATCAGGTCAGCGATCTGTTCGCCGCTGCGCGAGGCGTCCTCGAGCGTGACCTGCCCCGCGTGCCACGGCAACGCCGCGGCGGCGTCCGCGGCCACCTGCACCGCGGTCTCGCCCCAGGCCAGCGCGCGTTGCCTGAGGTCATCCAGCGCGCCGACCACGTCCGCTTCGGGAGCACCGTCGCCGATCAGCGCCAGCAGCTTGGTCGTCGGCACCGGTGCCGCATCGCCCTGCAGGACCAGCAGCGCGTCGAGCACGGCCAGCCGCAAGAAGTCGAGGTCGTCGGTGGCAGCTTTGACCGATTGACGGGCCTGAGCGCGCGCGGCCAGCGCGGCGATGCTGCCGGGTGGCGGCTGGGCGAGGTCTGGCCGCAGCTCCAGCAGCCGGATCAGCCGCTCGTCGGGCAAGTCGGCAAGCCATGACCCCAGGGGGATGTCCGGGGTGTTGTTGTCGGTCATCAGAATGTGGCGTGGAAACCCCTGGCGTTAGCCAGGGGAGGAAACGCCGCTTCCCTCCTTACAGCGCGTTGTCGGTGGTGCTGCCTAGGTAGTTGCTATGGGTAGGTTCCGGTTGCTTCCCAGCCTTGACCAGGCGGCAGCATCGGCCGAACACTGTCGTCATGCTCGGTTTGTGTGGAATCTTGCCGTCGAGCAACAGCGGCACTGGCAGCCAGGCCGCCACGCGCCCGGCTACAACGAGCAATCTGCCCAGCTGACCGCGGCCCGAGCCGAATACGCCTGGCTGGCAGCAGGGCCGCAGACCGTGCAGCAGCAAGCGCTGCGGGACTTCGCCCAAGCGCTGCGCGACTTTTTCCACGGCACCCACCGTCGCCCGACGTGGCGCAAGGCCGGCACGCATGAAGGATTCCGGCAAGTCGGGGTCAAACCGCGCCACATCCAACGGCTCAACCGCCGCCATGGACAGGTGTGGATACCCAAGGTCGGCTGGGTGCGCTTCCGCTGGACGCGCACCATCCCTGACACCGTGAAGTCCTACCGAGTCACCTTGCATCGCTCTGGGCGCTGGCACATCGCGTTTGCTGTCATCCCTGACCCTGTCGCGGGACCCGGTGATGGCAGCGTGGTGGGTGTGGATCGCGGCGTAGCCGTCTCGGTGGCGCTGTCCAACGGCGAGCTGCTGCATGCTCCTGGTCTTCGTGCTGGCGAAACCCGGCGGCTGCGCCGGTTGCAGCGGCGTCTGGCCCGGGCGCAACGCGGATCTCACCGGCGGACACGAACGAAGCTGGCCATCGCGAAGTTGTGCGCCCGCGACACAGATCGCCGCCGTGACTGGGTGCAAAAGACCACCACCGATGTGGCGCGCCGCTTCGAGATCATCCGCGTCGAGGACTTGAGGGTGCGTGCGATGATTCGCTCGGCGCGCGGGACTCGTGAATGCCCGGGCAGCCGCGTCGCGCAGAAACGGGGTCTCAACCGCGAGATCAGCCGCCAAAGGTGGGGACGGCTGGTGGCCCGGCTGCAGCACAAAGCCTCGGGGCGGCTTGAATTCGTCCCGGCAGCCTATACGTCGCAACGGTGCTCTTACTGCGGGCACGTCGCGCCGGAAAACCGCAAGAGCCAAGCGATTTTCCAGTGCGTCGCCTGCAACGCGGGGCCGTGCAATGCCGACGTCAACGCCGCACGCAACATCGCCGCCGGACGCGCGGTGACAGCACGGGGAGACCTCGGCACTAGCCGGTCTGTAAACCGTGAACCTCAACTCAGTTCTCCTGCTGCCTAGGATCGACGGGGTTGGAATCCACCGGTTTAAACCGGTAGAGGACGTCAATGTTGACCAGCGTAGGCAAGTGAGCCGTCTAGCAAGAGTCGGGCGCTCACAAGCTTTGCGTCACGGGCGGATGTGAGACCTGTAAGAATGGACCCCGTGGCTGACATTGCTGAGAGCGACGCGCAAAAAACCAGGTATGTGGACCCCGGCTGGCCGACGACGGATCCAGACGACCACGCCGTAAGCGAACTGGTGACCGACCGCACGGGCGCGTCATCGCCCTTCGGCGAGGTGGTGTTCCCGGTACCCGCCGATGACCTGCCCTACGTGCACCCGGTCACCGTCGTCAACAGGTAAGCCGCCGGGATGGCCAGGGCCTCCAAGGCCACTGCGGCCAGCGGATCAGCGGAATCCGGCTCGGGCCCGTTGTCGCATCTGGATGAGCGGGGGGCAGCGCACATGGTCGATGTCACCGCCAAGGAAGCCACTCGGCGCACCGCCGTTGCCGCCGGCGCCTTGCGCACCTCGGCGCGCGTGGTAGAGCTGATCTCGACCGGCGGCCTGCCCAAAGGCGACGCCCTGGCGACCGCGCGGGTGGCGGGCATTCTGGCGGCCAAACGCACCAGCGACCTGATCCCGCTGTGCCACCAGCTGGCGCTCACCGGGGTCGACGTCGATTTCACCGTCGGCGAATCAGATGTCGAGATCACCGCGACGGTGCACAGCACCGACCGGACGGGAGTGGAGATGGAGGCGTTAACAGCCGTCAGCGTGGCCGCTTTGACGCTCTACGACATGATCAAGGCGGTCGACCCGGCCGCTCGCTTCGATGACATTCGGGTGCTCCGCAAAGAGGGCGGCAAGACCGGAACGTGGGAGCGGCGATGAGCTCCGCCCGATCCGCGCAGGTGATCATCGCCTCGACCCGGGCCTCAGCCGGTGAATACACCGATAAGTGTGGGCCGATCATTGCTGAATGGCTTGGAGAGCAAGGATTTTCGCCTGTGGAGCCGGTGGTGGTGGCCGACGGCGGACCGGTCGGCGAGGCGCTGCATGACGCGCTGGACGCCAAAGTCGACCTGATCATCACCTCTGGCGGCACTGGCATCTCGCCCACCGACAGCACCCCCGACCAGACGGTGGCGGTGCTGGACTACATGATCCCCGGGCTGGCCGACGCCATCCGCCACTCCGGCCTGCCGAAGGTGCCGACGTCGGTGCTCTCGCGCGGGGTGTGCGGCGTGGCCGGCCGCACCCTGATTGTCAACCTGCCGGGTTCACCCGGCGGGGTGCGCGATGGCCTTGGGGTGCTTGCCGGCGTGCTCGACCACGCGCTGCAACAACTCGCGGGCGAAGATCACCAGAGATGACGCGCGCCGGCGACGATGCAGAGCGTAGCGATGAGGAGGAGCGGCGCTGATGGCTGTGGTGCTGCGCGCCGCGCTGACCGACCAGCTGATCTCTCTTAGCGAGCACGAGGATCTGGTGAGCCACCAGTCGGCCGGGGCCATCGTCGGATTCGTCGGCGCGGTCCGCGACCATGACGGCGGACGCGGCGTGCTACGGCTCGAATATTCCGCGCACCCGTCGGCCGCGCAGGTCTTCGCCGACGTGGTGGCCGAGGTCGCCGAGCAGTCCAGCGGGGTGCGTGCGGTAGCGGCCAGCCACCGGATCGGTGTCCTGCAGATCGGCGAGGCGGCCCTGGTGGCCGCGGTCGCCGCCGACCATCGGCACGCGGCCTTTGCTACCTGCGCACAGCTGGTCGACACCATCAAGGCGCGGTTACCGGTGTGGAAACACCAGTTCTTCGCCGACGGCGCCGACGAATGGGTTGGCTCGGCCTAGGACGCCGCTGATTTAGTGTGCCGGTTTCGGCGTGGCTGGGCGGGGTTGGCGCGGGTGTGCCTGGAGAATCGGTGTGTGGCTTTGGGACGTGAGAATCGGCAGGGTCGATTCGATGACGTGATG
>NZ_JBKQQD010000451.1:0-16725 GCF_052144515.1 Mycobacterium sp.
CCGGGGCTGGACAACTGCACCTTCGTCGGCGACCGGGTGCTGGTATCCAACTTCACCGGCGAGATCACCGAGATAGCACCCGACGGCGAGACGCGAACCGTGTTGCCCGGTGGGCTGAACTGGCCGCTGGATTTGACCGTGGGTCACGACGGGCGGCTCTACATCGCCGACGGCACGTATTTCTACACGGCCCTGCCGGACGGGTCTTTGCAGACCGTGGGGATGCTGTTCAGTCCCGGCTATCCCGGGTTCCTGCGCGGCGTCGTGTCCAGTGGGCCCGGTGAGTTCGTGGTGACGACGTCAGGTGGCCAGGTCAGCCGATACCGGCCGGCGGCGAGCGAAAGCGACGTGCTGGCAGACGGTTTCGACCAGCTCTACGGCATCGCGCTCAGCCCTGACGGTGTGGTCTTTGCCGAGTTGGGCACGGGACGGGTGTTGTCGTTGCGGCCGGGTGGGGTCTTGGGTGATGTCGATGTGCTGGCCAGCGACCTGCGTGAGCCGGTCGGTGTCGCGATCGGCGCAGACGGGGCGTGCCTGGTCGCAGAGGCCGGTGCCGGACGGGTGGTCAAGGTGAACGGCTCGAGGATCGACACCGCGGTGGCCGACCTACAGCGTCCGCAAGGCATTTGCGTACGCGACGGTGTGCTCTACATCGTCGATGCCGGTGCCAAGGAGTTGATCGCGTTCGACCTGAACACCAACGTCCGGTACACCATCGCTTCGGGGTTGCCGGTCGGCCCGCCGCCGGGCGTGGTGGCTAAGCCGCTGAAAGGATTGCCGCCGTTTTCCGGGCCGCAGGGCCCTTTCGCCGGCATCGCCGCCGCGACCGACGGCACGCTCTACATCTCGGCCGACGGTGACGGCAGCGTCCTGGCAGTGCGCCGGTTGCGGGAAAACCGCTTGGAAAACCGATAATGTCCCAAGCCATCTCGAGCGAGCACCGCTACCTACAGATCGCGCGCACACTGCGCAAAGAGATCGTCGACGGGGTGTATCCGGTGGGCTCGCAGCTGCCCACCGAACACCAATTGTGCGAGCGGTTCGCGGTCAGCCGCTACACCGTCCGCGAAGCCCTACGCCGACTGCGTGAGGACAACCTCGTCGCGTCGCGACCACGAGCGGGGACCCGGGTGGTCCCCCGGCCAGCGTCCAGTTCGTATGCGCAGGATGCGATGTCGATCGACGACCTGCTCGAGTTCGCCGCCGGCGCGCAGCTGAACATCGAGTCCAACGAGATGGTGACCATCGACGATGATCTCGCCGTCCGGACCGGGCTGGAGCCCGGCAGCCAGTGGCTATCGGTGCGCGGCTACCGGCAGGCTGACGGCGCGCCGGCACCCCTGTGCCGAACGGAGTACTACATAAGCCGCACTTTCGCCGCGGTCGGCAGGCTGCTCCAACGCCACACCGGCCCGATCTTTCCGTTGATCGAGGACCTGTTCGGTGTGAGTATCTCCGAGTTGCACCAGGAAATCGCCGCGGTCCTGCTTTCCCCCGAACTGGCCGACGGCCTCGGCGTTGAGGCGGGGACGGCAGCGCTGCAGATGCGGCGCAGCTACAAGACGTCTGACGGCGAGATGGCTCAGCTGACGATCAACACCCATCTGTCGCCGAATTTCCGCTACGCAATGACCATGCGCCGCGTGAACGGTCAGGCGGCTGGCTGACGTGATTGCCCGGCCCCGCCACGACACGGCACGCACGGCGCAGGCGTACCGTCGCGGGCTGTGGGTGCACACCACGTTGGCCGATTCGCTGCGCGCGGCCGCGGAAATCACGCCGCAGCGAACGGTGCTGGTGGACAAGGACACCCGCCTAGACTGCGCCACGCTCTACACTCAGGCCGCCGGGTTGGCGAACGCCCTGATGGAGCGGATGCCGACCGGCAGCACCGTGTCGTTCATGCTGCCGAACTGGCACGAGGCCGCCGTCATCTATCTGGCCGCGACGCTGGCCGGGATGGTGGTGAACCCGATCCTGCCGTCGTTGCGCGACCACGACCTGCGTTTCATCCTCGAAGACGTCGAAACGGCGATGATCTTCGTCCCGGACCATTTCGGCGGGCATGACTACGCGGCGATGCTCGAGCGCGTGACCGCCGCGATGAGGCCGTCGCCCGAAGTGGTCGTGCTGCGCGGCAAATCCGGCTCGCACACACCGTATCCCGCGCTGCTAGGGCTCGAACCGGATACCGCGAGACTGCCGGCCCTGGATCCCGACGCCGTGCGGATGGTCCTCTACACGTCGGGCACCACTGGGCGACCGAAAGGCGTTCTGCACAGTCATAATTCAATACACGCGCTGATCTGCCAGATCCGCGACCAGTGGAACGTCGAGCCGGGCGACACGTTCCTGGTTCCGTCGCCCATCGCCCACATCGGCGGCTCGATATACGCCTTTGAATGCCCGCTGCTGCTGGGCACGACCGCGGTACTCATGGACCGGTGGGAACCGTCGGCAGCAGTGGCACTGATGGACAATGAGCGGTGCACCCACATGGCCGGGGCGACACCGTTTCTGCAACAGCTGCTGTCCGCCGCCGAACGCGCCGACACTCGCCTGCCCGACTTGAAGGTATTCATCTGCGGCGGCGCCTCCGTGTCGCCGTCGCTGATCCGCCGCGCCGCCGAATATTTCGACCGGGCGGTGGTAACCCGCGTCTACGGCTGCACGGAAGTGCCCGTCGCGACCGTCGGCGCCCCCCGGCCAGACGAAGCCGGCCCAGCCGCGGACACCGACGGACGGGCCGGCATCGCCGAAATCAAACTCGTTGCCCACGAAGCCGCGCCGGCCGGTGACGGTGAAATCTGTGTGCGCGGCCCGCAGATGCTGCTGGGCTACCGACACCCCGAAGACGATGCCGACTCATTCGATGCCGCAGGGTTTTTCCGCACCGGAGACCTCGGCCGCTGGGTCTCAGCCGGTTTCGAAGACCACTACCTCGTCGTGACCGGCCGCGCCAAGGACGTCATCATCCGCAACGGCGAGAACATCTCGGCCAAGGAAGTCGAGGACCTGCTCGCCGACCACCCCGGCATCGCCGAAATCGCGGTCGTCGGGCTGCCCGACGACAGGACCGGCGAGCGGGCTTGTGCGGTGATCGTGCCCGCAGGCGAGCCGAGGCCAGACGTCGCCAACCTGCTCGCGCTGCTGCAGAGCAAGGGCGTCGCGAAATTCAAGGCCCCAGAACAGGTGGTCATCTGGGATGCGCTGCCCAAGAACGACGCGGGCAAGATCCTCAAACATCAGATCCAAGCGGCTTTAACAAAGGTGGATGGGTGAGATGCAGGTCGCAATCGTCACGGGCGCAACCAGCGGCATCGGATTGGGCTGCGCGAAAAAACTCGCCGAGATGGGGATGGCCATCCTCGGCACCGGCCGCGACGAGGACCGCCTGGCCGAGCTGGCAAAGTCCATCGACGACCCGGCGCGGGTCGCGACCCTGGCCGTCGACCTGACCCGTGACGACGCGCCGCGACGCATCGTCGACCTCGCCGTCGAACGGTGGGGCCACATCGACTTCCTGATCAACAACGCCGGGGTCGGCGGTCCCAAACCGCTGCACGAAACAGACGACGAAACACTGGACTACTTCCTGGGTTTGATGTTGCGGGCGCCGTTCAGGCTGGCGCGCGACGTGCTGCCACACATGGGCCCCGGATCGGCGATCATCAACATCACGTCGACTTTCGCCGTCATCGGTGGGCTTCGCGGCGGCGCCTACTCCGCGGCCAAAGGTGGGCTTACCGCGCTGACTACCCACATTGCCTGCCAGTACGGTGCCTCTGGCATCCGCTGTAACGCCGTTGCGCCCGGTGTGACGGTAACGCCGATGGTCGAGAAGCGCTTGGAGGACGAGCGGTTCCGCAAGATCAACACCGAGATGACGCCACATCAGCGGTTGGGCACCATCGATGACATCGCCAGCACCGTCGCGTTCTTGTGCTCGCCGGGCGCGAGCTTCATCAATGGGCAGACGATCGTCGTCGACGGCGGCTGGAGCTCGACCAAGTATCTGTCGGAGTTCGCGTTGGCATCGGAGTGGGTCGCGCGGTGAACCTAGGCCAAGCCGCGTTCCTCGAAACTGAAGCTACGCACACCCGCCACGGCGTGTCGCGTGCGCCGTTTAAGTGTCGCGGCGATCTGGGCGCTGGTAGTAAGGCCGAGCGAGGTCAGTGATGCGCGTTTCGCCCGCGGCGTTTGTGCGCACGACGCTCCCGCTGAACCTGTCGGCCCTAGCTGACCTGGACACGGGTCGATACCACTCGATCTGGCTGCCCGATCACATGGTGAGCTTTTGGCCCGACGCGCTGTGGACGCCCGAATTCACCGACCTCGCAACGGCATCGCCGTCGCCGCACCGCAATCTAGACGGCATGGCTGTCGCTGCGGCCGCGGCCGTGCTGACCACTACCGTGCCACTGGCCACCAGTGTCGTGGACACGGTACGACGCCACCCCGCCTCGCTGGCGCAAAGCGCGCTGACCATCGACCATCTGTCCCGGGGGCGATTCATCCTCGGCCTGGGCAGCGGGGAGAGCGAAAACATCGTGCCGTACGGATTCGACTTCGCCCGGCCCGTAAGCCGCTTCGAGGAGGCGTTGAAGGTCATCCGTCTGCTCTGGGACAGCGACGGGCCGGTGGACTTCGATGGCCGGTTCTACCAACTGAAGCACGCACGGCTGGACGCCGAGCCCTACGACGGGCGCTTCCCGCCGATCTGGATCGGCGCCAGCGGGCCCCGGATGCTCGATATCGTCGGGCGCTACGCCGACGGCTGGTGGCCGGCCGGAGCGTGGACCCCCGACCACTACGCTGAGATGCTCAGCACCATAAGGCAATCGGCCGAGCGGGCCGGCCGCGACCCGATGGCGATCACGCCCTGTTTTGTCCAGGTATGCCTGATCGGCGAGGACGACGATGCCCTCGACCGGATCGTCCGCGCTCCACTGGTACGTTCCTTCCTGCTGCAGGTGTCGGCGGAAGTATTGCGCCGCTGCTTCGGCTTTGACCACCCGATGGGCGATGACTGGGGCGGGTTCCATGACATCGACCCGACGACGCTGACGCGGGAACGGATCATCGACTTCCTGGACCGCGTCGAGCCCGAAGCGATTCTGGCGGTCGTGCCGCACGGCACACCACAACAGGTCGCCCGAATCATCAAGTCGTATGTGGATGCCGGGCTCCGCGTTCCCAAGATCCTGGATTACGGCGCGATGGCCGGACTGGAGTTCAGCGCGGCGTCGGCAGCCAACGTGCGCAAGACGGAGGACGAATTGTTGACTTTGTGTGGAGCTCAGCCATGATCGCGGCACTCGACGCTTCCGCGATGCTTGCCCGTGCGCAGGCCGAGACGGGTCTGGACGACTACGGCGATCCGACCCTGCCGGAGCGGTTCGCGTTGGCCGTCGACCACTTGAACGGTATTGGCATGGACGCCAAAGGCATTGACCAAGCCGAAAGTGTTTGTCATTGGCTGCTGACGTCACGGCTGGAGTTCATCGAGGACCGCTATCGCTATCCGATCGCCGCCGAGGTGATCGACCAGCCGATGTTCGTGACGGGCGAGCCGCGTTCGGGTACCACGCTCATGCATGCGCTGATGGCGATGGACCCGAACGCGCGAGCGCTGCGCTTCTGGGAGGTGATGTACCCGTCACCGCCTCCCGGCGCCACACGCCCGGACGATCCCCGCCGGGCCCGGGCCGACGCCGACTGGCGCGATATCAACGCGAAGATGCCCAAATGGCTACTGAGCCATCCCTACAACGACATGCTCGGTGACGGTCTGCCGGAGGATGAGCGCACGTGGGCCTTCGACTTTCGGGTGATGACCCCGACGGCGTGGTGGCGGGTGCCGATGCAGACGCTGGTAGGTGGGTTGCCGACGGATCCGGTCGCACAATACCGTCTACACAAGGCGATGCTGCAACAGTTCCAGTACAACCGGCCCCGAAAGTACTGGATACTGAAAGGGTTTCACGGCTTTCGCCTCCAAGAGTTCTTCGACGCCTATCCCGACGCGAATCTGCTGTGGTTGCATCGTGACCCGGTGCAGGTCGCGGCTTCGCGCACGATGATGATGGCCGACATCCTCGACGGCATCGTCGGTCCGATCGACCTCGCGGTCGAGACGAAGAAGCACCTGGAGATGACCCGCGCCAGCATTACCAACACCATGACCAACCCAATGGTGGACGATCCACGGATACTGCACATCCCCTATACCGACTTCATCGCCGACCCGGTCGCAACCGTGGGCCGCTATTACGCTTTTTGCGGGCGGGCCCTTACCAGCGAGGCCGAGGCGTCGATGCGTGATTACCTGGCCTACAACCGCGGCGACCGCTACGGGAAGTTCCGCTACTCCACCAGCTTGCTGACCGACATCGGTGAGAACCTCGACGATCTGCACGCGGAATTCGCGTCTTTCCGTGCGCGGTTCGGAGTCAGCATCGAAAAGCGCGACTGAGATGCTCATGCACAAAGGGCTGTCGGTCCACAACGTGACGTTCCTCGGGGCGGATCCTGCCGAGCTGCAGAGCATTTGGACGTCTCTTGGCCTGCGACACCTGAGCGTCCTCGACACGCAACTTCTCGACCCCGGCTTCGTCCGCCTTCTTCAAGCCGAAGAGTATGCGGTCGAGGCGGTCTACCACCTGTTCGGCGCCGGCCGGTTGGCAGGGGAGACGCAGTCGGTCAACGCCGCACGCGCCAACTTGTCCCGGCTGATCGACGCCGCCGCCGCCACGGGCTCGCGGTGCATCTACATGCTCACCGGCGGGCGGAGCGGACTCACCTGGGAACAGGCAGCCGAGCGGTTTTGTCGCGCGATCGAGCCCTGCGTGCACGAGGCCCAGCAGGCCGGCGTCGGCCTGGCCATCGAGAACGCGTCCAGCCTCTACGCCGACATCCATCTCGCGCACACCCTGCGTGACACCATCACCCTCGCCGAGCTGGCGGGGCTTGGCATCTGCATCGACCTGTTTCACTGCTGGGCCGAAGCCGATCTCGCTGGCCTGCTGCGAAGCGCGCTTCCGCGGACACAACTGATCCAGTTGAGTGATTACGTGCTGGGAGACCGGGCGCTGCCGGCCCGCGCGGTGCCCGGCGACGGCGCGATTCCGATCGAGGCCTTCGTGGCTCAGGCGTTGGCCGACGGCTATCGGTTCGGTTTCGACGTGGAATTGCTCGGGCCGCGAATCGATGCGGAGGGCAGGCTGGCGGCGGCCGGGCGAGCGTGCGCGGCGGTGAGCGCGATGCTCGACAGGCTCGGCGGCTGAGAAAGGCAGGGTTGCAGTGGCTTTCGGCGACGGGGCAGATGACGCGGCGCTCGACGGTGCGTGGAGCGAGTTCTGCGAGCGATTGAAAGCCGCCGGCCGGCAAGCGTTCAAAGATTTCAACGCGACCTCCGGCTTGCAGCGTGCCGACGCGTTTCGCTTCCTCACCCAGAACCTGGGGCAGGCCTTCGATCTGGCCCTGGAAACCCGCGACACCCGCTATCCGGTGATTCACGCCTTCTGCAACCCGACCCGCAAACTAGGCGGAGACTGCGCCGATTTCACCTACCAACAGGTCTGGATCGACGGCGAATCGACCTACCGCATCACCGGAACGCGCGGCACCGCAAAGTTTTTCAATGTCACCGTGCAGGGCGCGCGGCCGGACGGCCCGCACGTCCTGCATGAGCCCTTCGGCGACGTGCCGGAGGTGAACCTGTTGGGCCACCAACTCCACGTTGAGCCGGACGGCAGTTTCGAGCTGTTCATCGGTGGCCCCGAGCGCGGACCGAACTGGCTTCCGACCACCGCGAGTTCGCGCAAGCTGTTCATCCGCCAGGGCTTCGACCGCTGGGACGAGCGTCCCGCACGGATGCGGATCGAACGCGTCGACATGGCCGCGCCGAAGCCGCAGCCGACTCCCGACACAATGGTCCAGGCAATGCGCTGGGCGGGTGATTTCGTCACCGGGCTCATGAGCGACTGGCCCGAATTCCCGTTCACCTACGGCGGCGTCGACAATGAGCATCCGAATCGGTTCCCTCGCCCGGACGCATCCGAGGCGGACGGCAAACGTGGCCGAACCGCCGCCAACATGTACTGGGAACTGGGCCCAGACGACGCCCTCATCGTCGAGTTCGACGCCCACGAGGGCCTTTGGATGATCACGAACATGGGCGCGTACTTCACCAGCATGGACTTCCTCTACCGGCCGGTGAGCTACACCCCGAGCCGCGCATCGATCGACAACGACGGCAAAGTCAGACTGATCCTGGCCCACCACGACCCGGGCTTCCGCAACTGGATCGACACCCAAGGATTCGAACGCGGAAACCTCACCTACCGCCACATGCTCGCGGGCCAGCCCGCGGCATTGGCCACCCGGCTCGTCAAGGATGCGGAACTCGCACACGCGCTACCCCCAGAAACCGCTCGCGTCACAAGCGCCGAACGCACGGCGTTGATGTGGGAGCGCTTCAATGGCGTCCGCAACCGATTTCCCCTGTGATGCATCGAAGATGCACCAAACCATGTTCCACCACACACATTGACCCCACCGAGCATCTAATGCTAAGCAAGTGCTCAGCATCTGCCACACCGCCGTGATGAGAGGAATCGACGATGACGCTGCAGACGGTCCTGGACGAGATTCAGAAGCGACCCGGCACGGGGGAGGTGATCCCGATCATCGACCCGGTGACCGAAGAGCAGCTCACCGAGTTCACCGACTGCGGCCAAGAGGCCGTCGACGATGCCGTGGCACGGGCCAAGGCGTCGTACCAGGCCGGCGTCTGGGCCGGGCTACCCGGCCGCGAACGGGCCAAGGTCATGTGGCGCATCGCCGATCTCATCGAAGAACACGCCGAGGAACTGGCCAAGATCGACTCGCAGAACACCGGTATGCCGTTGATGCAGGCGCAGTTGATCGTGCCCACCTGTGCGGAGTTCTTCCGGTATTACGCGGGCTGGTGCACCAAACTGAACGGCGACGCTTACGACGTGAAGACGAGCGGCATCGCCTCGAACACGTACGTCGACCAGCACGCGTACACGCTCAACGAGCCCTACGGCGTTGTGGGCCTGATCTTTCCGTGGAACGGTCCGATCTTCAATGCCAGCGCCAAGCTGGCGCCCGCCCTGGCCGCGGGCTGCAGCAGCGTGGTCAAGCCGGCGGAGGAAACCCCGCTGTCCGCGCTCGTTCTCGACCGCATCATCGCCGAGGCCGGCGTTCCCGACGGTGTCGTCAACCTGTTGACCGGTTACGGCCACACCGCGGGCGCGGCCATCACGGCGCATCCTGACGTGGAGAAGGTCGCCTTCACCGGGTCGACCGACGTCGGCAAGGAGATCGTGCGAGCCTCAGCGGGCAACCTCAAGAAGGTCATGCTCGAACTCGGTGGCAAGTCGCCGGTGCTGATCTACTCCGACGCCGACTTGGACAAGGCCATCTTCATGGCGGCCATGGGCATCTTCGTGCACTCGGGCCAAGGGTGTGTGTGCGGCTCGCGGATCTTCGTCGAGCGCGGGGTCTACGACCGGGTTGTCGAGGGCATCGCGGCGGTGGCAAACAGCATGAAGCTGGGCGGCCCGAAGGAAGAGGGTTGTATGAGCGGGCCGTTGATCAGCGCCAAGCAGCTCAGCCGCGTGATGGGCTTCCTCGATGAGGGCAGGCGCGACGGCGTCGAGGTGGTTACCGGCGGCCACCGACTCGACCGGAAGGGTTACTTCGTTCACCCGACCGTGCTGACCAATGTGGACCGCGGCATGCGGCTGTACCAGCAAGAGATCTTCGGTCCGGTGGTGACGATCCTCCCGTTCGACGACGACGACGAAGCCGTCGCGATGGCCAACGACACCAGCTACGGGTTGGCGTCCACCGTGTGGACCAATAACCTCAGCCGAGCCCACACGCTGGCCAAGCGGTTGGAGGCCGGAACGGTCACGATCAACTGCCAGTTGGTCTTCGATCACGCTGTGCCGTTCGGCGGTTACAAGCAGTCCGGCTGGGGCCACGAGTTCGGCCGCGAGGGCGTCGAGGCCTACCTGAAGAAGAAGTCGGTGTGGGCCCAGCTCTGACCCGGCTGTAGGCGCGCGTGTCTTCCCGTGATCCCGGCTTTCTCGCCTCTAAGCTTGCTGAGATCACGAGGAGGGGCAGCGACGTATCGGCAGCAACTACGGCGCCGGGCGACGAGGTCAAGGCGCGCTAACGGCGAGCGCTGAACCGGCCGGGATTTCTCCCGCGCCGGGTCCTTCTGCTGGGCGGCGGCGCTGGGTCGCTCCGGTGCGGCGCGTTGGCCGGCTGGCGATTTGGGATAAACCGGAACGGCGCAATGGCACTTCGCAAGGCATTCCCGCACTGGACGGACTGCGCGCGATCGCGGTCGCGCTGGTGCTCGCCGGGCACGGCGGCATCCCCGGGACGGGTGGCGGGTTCATCGGGGTCGACATCTTCTTCGTCCTCAGCGGATTCCTGATCACGTCGCTGCTGCTCGACGAGCTGGGGCGCAACGGTCGCATCGAGGTGACCGGGTTCTGGATTCGCCGTGCGCGGCGGCTACTGCCGGCACTGGTGTTGATGGTTCTTACGGTTGCCGTGGCGCGCGAACTCCTGCCCAATCAATCGCTTACCGGGCTGCGAAGCGACGCGCTCGCCGCCTTCTTGTGGATGGCGAACTGGCGGTTTGTGGCCCAGAAGACCGACTACTTCACCCAGGGCGCCCCGCCCTCACCTCTGCAGCACACCTGGTCGCTGGGGGTGGAGGAGCAGTATTACGTCCTCTGGCCGGTCCTGCTGATCGCGGTGACCCTGCTGCTGGCGGCGCGGGCCAGGCGCTACTTCGCCAAGGCCACCGTGGGTGGGGTCCGGTTCACGACCTTCATGCTGGCCACCCTGGGCGCGCTGGCGTCGGCCGCGGTGGCGATCGTCGTTGTCTCGGGAGCCACCCGTGACCGGGTGTATTTCGGCACCGATACCCGTGCGCAGGCGTTGCTCATCGGCTCCGCGGCATCGGCTCTGCTGGTCCGCGACTGGGCCTCGTTGAACCGCGGCTGGTGCCTGATCCGGACTCGGGGTGGCCGGCGGATCGCGCGTCTTCTGCCGTTCGTCGGTGTGGCGGGGCTGGCGGCGGCGGCTCATTACGCAACGGGCAGCGTCGCTGAGTTCCGTCACGGGTTGCTGATCGCGGTCGCGGTCGCCGCCGTCCTGGTGGTGGCCCCGGTAGCGCTGGAGCAGCGCGGAGCCGTTGCCCGCGTTCTGGCCTGGCGCCCGTTGGTGTGGCTGGGCGCCATTTCCTACGGCGTCTACCTGTGGCACTGGCCGATCTTCCTGGCGCTCAACGGCGAACGCACCGGATGGTCGGGCGTCCCACTGTTCACCGCTCGGTGTGCCGCCACGGTGGCAGTGGCCGCCGCGTCGTGGTGGCTGATCGAACAACCGATCCGGCGCTGGAGACCGTCGCGGGTGCCGTTGTTGCCGCTGGCGGCGGCCACGGTGGCCAGTGCCGCGGCGGTGACGTTGCTCGTGGTCCCGGTGGGAACCGGACCCGGCCTACGCGAGGGCCTGCCGCCGGGCGTGTCGGCGGTCGCGGCGGTGTCCCCGTCGCCGCCGGGGGCCAATCACCCGGCAGGGCCGCGAGATCCCAACCGGCCGTTCACCGTTTCGGTCTTCGGCGATTCGATCGGCTGGACCTGGATGCACTATCTTCCGCCGACACCAGGCTTCGCGTTCCTCGACCACACCGTCATCGGCTGCAGCCTGGTGCGCGGCACACCGTACCGGTATATCGGCCAAACGCTGGAGCAGAGACCGGAATGCGACGCGTGGCCACTGCGGTGGTCGACGCAGATCAGCCAGGACCAGCCTGACGTCGCGCTGCTGATCATCGGCCGCTGGGAGACCGTCGACCGGGTCAACGAAGGAAAATGGACCCATATCGGCGATCCGACCTTTGACGCCTACCTCAACGCCGAACTGGAGCGAGCCCTGAACATCGTGGGCTCCACCGGCGTTCGAGTGGTGGTCGCCACAGTGCCCTATAGCCGTGGTGGTGAGAAGCCGGACGGCAAGCTGTATCCGGAGGATCAGCCGGATCGGGTCAACCAGTGGAATACCATGCTGCGCAACACGGTTGGCCACCACCCGAATGTCCAGATCCTCGATCTGAACAAAAAGCTATGCCCGGACGGCGTTTACACCCCCAAGGTCGACGGCATCAAGGTCCGCAGCGACGGCGTCCATCTCACCCCGGAAGGCGTGAAATGGTTGACGCCGTGGCTGGAGGATTCGGTGCGAAGCCGCTAATCGCCAGTGTGGCAACTGACGGCATCAGTAATCACGTGGGTCACCTGAGTACCGCCCGCGGGCCATTAGGCGATTGACAAATGCGATATCGCATATGCTATCACGTTCAACAATCGTCTATTGGTCGGTGTCACGCGGACTAACTCGAGCGGCTAATCGCCAGTGCGGCAACTGACTTCAACGCTGTCGCTTTCCCGGGCAAGGAAGTTGAAGCTCACGTAGCCGTTGTCCGGGTTGCGCACGTAGTCGAGGTAGGGCTTCATGTCCGGCGCGCTGGCGTTGTCGGCGACGACCAGCACACCGGCTGACAGCCGCGGTTCCAGCAGCTTTATCACCGGCAGGTAGAGGTCTTTCCACCCGTCGAGCAGAACGAAATCGACCGGCCCGTCCAGCTCGGCCAGCGTGGACAGTGCATCCCCTTCGAGAATGGTGCTCACGCTGTCCAATCCGGTCTTCGCGAACGTCTGCTTCGACGCGGCGATCTTGGTGTCGCTGAGCTCGGTGGTCAGCACGCGCCCGGTCGCGTTGTCGCGTACTGCGGACGCCAAGTGGATGGCGGAGATGCCGAAGGACATACCGAATTCGACGACCGTCGCCGGGCGGGTCGCCCGCACCAACGCGTAGAGCAGCCGGCCGGATTCGGGTGTCACCGGAATGTAGAATTCGCTCATCGCCTCGGTGCGTTCCCGGGCGGTCATGGGGCGACCGAGTTCGTCGTGCATTTCGCGCAGCTTCGACATCTGGCTTTTGGACTCGGTGTACATCCGGTCGAGCTCGGTCGCGACTCTGGGATCCTGCAACGTGTTGGGCATAGTCACGAGGGTAGGCCTCGCGTGACATCGGTCACCCCCGCCGTAAGCGTTGTGTAAACAGGTTTGACGGGCGGTGGGTCGCGTGCCAACATGGAACGTTGCAAGCACCTCGGTAGGTGAGGCGTCTGCATGGATACAGGCCACTGACCCCGAACGTCGAGAGACGCCCCGGGTCAGGACAGCTCTTCCCGGACCCAAGGGTTGAGCCCAAGTGGCTTCTGGGACTCCGTTCCGGATACGCCGTGCAGTGCCGAAGCTCCGACGAGAGGGGTGTGTTCGGTGGTTATTCGCCGGGCTTTTCTGCCTCTTCCGTACAGGTGACTGTGACGACACCCGCGTGTGTCCCGGCCGTGAGGAGGTGAGGGCGAGATGAGCGATACCAGCGATAGTCCGTATCCCAAATCCGTCTTGTCCCGATCCGGTTCCGGCATTCCTTCTGCTGCCTGAGTTTTCTCGGACATTCGCATACGCACCCATCGCTATGCGGACGTTTGCAGCGCACTGAATGGTTTTGAATGTCGCGAGCCGTCTGGCTTCCTGACAGGAGAACATCATGAACTTCGTTGTTGCACAACGTGCTACCGGCTTTTCCATGCTGCACGGTCACTCGATGCGGCGTACGCGCCGGCAGCTGACGAGCAAGTTGCGCGGATGGCGTATCCCTACTCCGCAAGAGCGGGCCAACCGGTACGTGTCGCGGATGCCGATTGCGGTACTCGCGCCGCCGGCAGGGGAGACCACCAGTGACTGATTACGCCGCAGGACACGCCCAGGAAACGCCATAGCCCGACCTTGAGTTAGCGAGAATCCCATGGCTTCGATCTCCACGCAGCACCGCGGCGGCCTCCGCGCCTCCATCCTCGGCCGGAGCGCTCCGGCGGCCCCGAAGGAAACCCCCGAACCCGGGCAGGCCGTGCTGGATTCTGCGCACGTCGGCGATATCGTCGGTGCGTTCGGCCGTATCCGGCGTGACGGCACCGACGCGTACGAAGCCTTCAGCGGCCGCTTCCGGCGCCTGCGGACGCTGATGGTCATCACCGGTCCTGGATTGATCGTGATGGTCGGCGACAACGACGCAGGTGGTGTCGCTACCTACACCCAGGCCGGGCAGAACTACGGCATGGGCCTGTTGTGGACGCTGGCCTTGCTGATCCCGGTGTTGTACGTGAACCAGGAGATGGTGCTGCGGTTGGGCGCGGTCAGCCGGGTGGGCCACGCGCGCTTGATATTCGAGCGCTTCGGTAAGTTCTGGGGTGCCTTCAGCATTGGTGATCTGCTGATCGTCAACGCCTTGACCATCGTCACCGAATTCATCGGCGTAGCACTGGCTCTCGGGTTCTTGGGCTGCCCGAAGATCGTTGCGGTCCCGGCCGCTGCCGTGCTGTTGTTCGCCGTGGTAGCCGGAGGCTCGTTCCGCCGCTGGGAAGGGCTGATGTTCCTGCTGATCGCGGTGAACGTGCTGATCATCCCGATGGCGGTAATGGTGCGTCCAGCTGCGAAAGAGACTGCCGCCGGACTGGTTCCGCAATTCCCCGGTGGCCTGAACTCCACCGTGCTGCTGTTGACCGTCGCGATCGTGGGCACCACGGTGGCGCCGTGGCAGTTGTTCTTCCAGCAGTCCAACGTCGTGGACAAGCGCATCACGGCACGCTGGATTCCTTACGCGCGAGCCGATTTAGTCATCGGGATCGTCGTGGTCATGGCCGGTGCGACGGTGCTGATGGCGGTGACCGCGTTCGGTTTGGCCGGCACCGCTGAGGCCGGCAACTTCACCGACGCGGGTGCGGTTGCGAGTGCCCTGGCCAACCATGTCGGCCACACCATGGGGGTGCTCTTCGCGATCATCTTGCTGGACGCGTCGCTGATCGGGGCCAATGCCATCGGGCTGGCCACCACCTACGCCGTCGGTGACGCGATGGGCAAGCGGCACTCGCTGCATTGGAAGATCAGCGAGGCCCCGTTGTTCTACGGCGGATACGCAGTGCTACTCGCGGTGTCGGCGGCGGTGGCGTTCAGCCCGGACCACGTCCTGGGCCTGGTGACCCAAGGCGTGCAGGCGCTCGCCGGCGTTTTGTTGCCCTCGGCGACCGTGTTTCTGGTTCTGCTCTGCAATGACCGCGCAGTGTTGGGGCCGTGGGTAAACACGGTGCGGCAGAACATTATTGCGTGGACCATCGTCTGGTCTCTGGTGCTGTTGTCATTGGCATTGACGGCCACGACGTTCTTCAAGAACCTGTCCACCGCCACGATCGAGGCCGGGCTTGCGGCGGGGGCGGTGATCGGAATCGTCGGCGGCGCTGTCGCGATCATCGCCGGTCGTCGGTCGAGTGAGCGGCGGGAGGCGGAAGTGATCTCGCGGGCGTTGGGCGGCGGCCTGAACCCCGAGGAGGTCGACGAGATTGACGACGCCCCGTCCCTCACGCGTGCCGAACGGCGCGCCGTGCTTCGACAGGATCGCGCGAACTGGCAGACCCCAAGTCTGGCCGCCCTGGACCGGCCGACCATGTCGACGATCCGGCGGGCGGGGCTATTGACGCTGCGGGGTTACCTAGTCCTGGCAGTCGTGTTCGTGGTGATCAAAGTCGTTGACGTCGCTATCGCCGCGCCGGCCGGCTCATTGTGAACCGTTCGGCAGCAGAGCGATTTTGCCGCGCGTGTGCCGTTTCTCGAGTTCCTCGAACGCGTCGGCGACCCGGTCCAGCGGATAGGTCGCGGCGATCTCGAAATCGATGGCGCCGGTCACGATCAGGTCGGCCATTTCGGCCAGCACCTCCGGTGTCGACGCGTCCGTGCTGCCCTCGGTCTTGGCGCCGACCTCGCCGGCCTTCTGAAACGAGATGATGGTGTCGATCCGCTCGGGCGCCACACCGAGGTCGACGGCGAGCTGGACGTAGTCGGGGCCGAACAAGTCGATGAACGCGTCGATTCCGTCCGGCGCCGCCTCGCGCAGCCGATCGGCGAGCCCGTAACCGTAGGCAATCGGGATGACATTGTGGGCGCGCAGCCAGTCGGCGTTGGGGGTCCCCGCGATGCCCAGTACTCGTGCCTTGCGCAGAACCAACAGTTGCACGGTGAGGCTGCCCACTCCGCCCGCGGCCGCCGAAACGGCGACGGTCTCACCGGGTTGTGGCGCGACCGCCCGGACGGCGGCATAGGCGGTCGCGCCGACCACGTACAGGGAACCGGCTACTTCCCAACTCAATTGGGGAGGCTTGCGGATCAGCTGATCCACCGGCACGGCGGTGTGGGTGGCATGGCTGGACCGCCGGAAGCTGAACCCCAAGACCTCGTCGCCGACCGAGAACTCGGTGACATCGGGGCCCACGGCGGTCACCACACCGGCAAGGTCGCTGCCCTCGCCTGATGGAAAGGTGGCCGGAAACATCTCATGCATCGCACCGACCCGGATGCCGGCCTCACCGGAGTTGATCCCCGCGGCGAGAACCTCGACCACGACCTCGCCCGGGCCGGCCGACGGCATCTCGATGTCAGCAACGTACAACACCTCACGGCCCCCGTAACGGCCGAACCGTACGGCGCGCGCAGTTGAAGCCGTCATCTCGTGCTCCTACCCCAATCGAACCTCGCCCCGCCCCGCCAGCATAGGCGG
>NZ_JBKQQD010000452.1:0-43409 GCF_052144515.1 Mycobacterium sp.
TTGGTGCACGTTTGAGCGCGCAGAATCTCGACCGCCTGCGCCACCGATAAGGTACTTCTTGCCATACAGAATAACGTTAAGACCACAGCGAAGTGTGGTTTTGCCTTGTCCCACAACAGATTTGACGTCAAAGTGACGTCACGGGATACCCTGAGCTGTGCTTTCAGCCCAGCCGGTTAGCCGAAATTAACTCGAAATCGGTTTAGTGGTCGGGCGTGTCGCGGTCACACCTTCGGATTGAGGTCGATCAACGTGCGGTCGAAGCCCTTGGGCCCACGGGCGGATGACGGGTTCACGGTGACGCTCATCAGCTCCGCGATGATCTTGCCCTTGATGTCAGCCGAGGACTTCGACCAATACTCGATCAGCTTGTCGGGGTCGCCGTCCGCGTCATTGAGGAGACGCAGGGCTGGAGATGTGCGCGCCGCATCGGCGAGCACCTTGTCCACCCCGGCCAACTGCGGCCGCAAATCATTTGTGCCCCTTCGCAATTGGGACGCGTCAATAGCGCCCTCGGCGAACATGCCGGCGAGCTCATCCAGCCGGGATTGCAACGCCGCGCGGCGGGCGTGCAGAGCGTCCAGGTCGACACCGGGTCCCGGGGACAGCCGCGAGCGGATGTCGGTTTCGCCCAAAATCTCCAACACCGCTGTTTCGACAAGCTCGTCGATCGGCTTGCCCATCCTGCCCAGATGTGTTGTGCGGCAGATGTAGAGCATCTTGTCGGGGCCGTGGGTGAATGCGGCGACCAGCGTGCCGCCGCACCGGCCGCACCGATACACCCCGGAGCCCATGTGCTTGCGCTCGAACGCATTGCTGGTGCGCCGTGACGGGTCGCTCAAGTACGCCACCAGCCCCTTGTGGGTGTCTGCGTCCCACAGCGGCTCCCAATCGCCCTCACCCACGACCTGGCGCTTGTAGGTCATCAGCGCGGCGTAGACGGGGTTCATCAAGCAGCGGCGCAGTGACAGGTTCGTCCACTGCCCGCCCCGGGCGGTGGTGACACCGCGCCGGTTCCAGTCCGTCGCGATGGACCGCAACGAGATGCCGTCCAGTACATCCGTCGCGGCTTTCTTCAGCATCGACGCTTCCGGCTCCAACGGCCCCCCGGTCTTGCTGTACCCGAACGCGCGTTGCCGCGCCGTCGACCACCGCCCGGCGTCGCGGTGCTGTTGGTTGGCGCGGCGCTGACGCTCCCCCTTGTGCTCCGACTCCTGACGGCTCACCGAGCCGAGAATCCGCGCCAACATCTTGCCGGTGCTGTTGCCTAAGTCCAGGTCCCCGCCGTTGACGGTGCGAATCTGCGCGCCGGTGGCGTCGGCGACATCAATCAACCGCTCCAAGTCCTTCAAACTGCGGTAGAGCCGGTCCGGGTGCCAACAGATGATCGCGTCGAACTCGCCGCGCTTCAGCCCGTCGAGCATCGCCTCGAAACCTGGCCGGGTCTTGCCCGAGTACGCCGACAGGTCGTTGTCGTCGAAGGTGTCGACGATATCGAAGCCGAGCCGATCGGCCAATGCTGTGCAGTCCTCTAACTGCCGGGTCACACCGGCCCGCTGTCCGGTGGCGTCTTGGGAGATGCGGGTGTAAATCGCTGTTCTGGTCATACCTTAATGGTAGCGCCACGCCGACATTTCTGGACGGCCATACCTACGTGACCACACCCCGTAGTGCATTGCTGTTCCCGAGCCTGTGCGCGCCCACCGGCCCCTTGCCGGCAGTGGAGCCCGCGACCGACACTCGCTGCGCCAACCGCGAGGCGATGATGCCCACCCGCACCCGCGCCCAAAACCGCGCCAGCCGCATCAGCGCCGAACGTCGACACAACCGTCAAACCCGGCTCACCGCGCAAGCCGCGCACGCCGACCCGGCGCCACCCCGATCCCGGCGAGCCGCCACCGTTTTAGCGGCTACTAGCCTGGATACGTGCCAGATCCCGCGACGTATCGCCCCGCGCCCGGGTCCATCCCGGTCGAGCCGGGCGTCTACCGATTCCGGGATTCGTACGGGCGCGTCATCTACGTCGGCAAGGCCAAGAGCCTGCGCAGCCGGCTGACGTCATACTTCGCCGATATCGCGAACCTGCAACCCCGAACCCGACAGATGGTCACCACCGCGGCCAAGGTCGAATGGACGGTGGTCAACACCGAAGTCGAGGCGTTGCAGCTGGAATACAACTGGATCAAGGAGTTCGATCCGCGCTTCAACATCCGTTACCGCGACGACAAGTCTTACCCGGTGCTGGCGGTCACCCTCAACGAGGAGTTTCCCCGGCTGATGGTCTACCGCGGCCCGCGGCGCAAAGGTGTGCGCTACTTCGGGCCGTACTCGCACGCGTGGGCCATCCGGGAAACGCTGGATCTGCTCACCCGGGTGTTTCCGGCCCGGACCTGTTCGGCCGGAGTATTCAAGCGGCACAAGCAAATCGACCGTCCCTGCCTGCTCGGCTACATCGACAAATGCTCGGCGCCGTGTGTCGGCCGGGTCAATGCCGAGCAGCACCGCCAAATCGTCACGGACTTCTGTGACTTCCTGTCTGGCAAAACCGACCGGTTCGCGCGCGAGCTGGAACAGCAGATGAACGCCGCGGCCGAGGAGTTGGATTTCGAGCGGGCCGCGCGCCTTCGTGACGACCTGGCCGCGCTGAAGCGGGCGATGGAGAAACAGGCTGTTGTGCTCGGCGACGGTACCGACGCCGACGTGGTGGCGTTCGCCGACGACGAACTCGAGGCGGCCGTGCAAGTGTTCCATGTCCGCGGCGGCCGGGTGCGCGGTCAGCGTGGCTGGATCGTCGAAAAGACCGGGGACCCTGGTGATTCCGGTGAGGAGCGGTTGGTCGAGCAGTTCCTGACGCAGTTCTACGGCGACCAGGCGGAGCTGGACTTGTCAGCTGGCCAAGCCGCCGACGAATCGACGAACCCGGTTCCCCGCGAGGTGTTGGTGCCGTGTCTGCCGTCCAACGCTGAACAGCTGGCCAGTTGGTTGTCCGGTCTGCGCGGCTCCCGGGTCACGTTGCGGGTGCCGCGCCGCGGTGATAAGCGGGCGCTGGCCGAAACCGTGCAGCGCAATGCGAAAGAGGCGCTGCAGCAACACAAGCTGAAGCGCGCCGGTGATTTCAACGCCAGATCAGCTGCGCTGCAGAGCATTCAGGACGCGCTGGGTCTCGCCGACGCGCCCCTGCGGATCGAGTGCGTTGACGTCAGCCACGTGCAGGGCACCGACGTGGTGGGCTCGCTGGTGGTGTTCGAGGACGGGCTGCCGCGCAAATCCGACTACCGCCACTTCGGGGTCAAGGAAGCCTCCGGGCAGGGCCGGTCCGACGACGTCGCCTCCATTGCCGAGGTGACGCGTCGCCGGTTCCTGCGGCACCTGAGTGACCAGAACGATCCGAATCTGCTTTCCCCGGAAGGAAAATCACGTCGGTTCGCCTACCCGCCGAATCTGTATGTCGTCGACGGCGGTGCGCCCCAAGTCAATGCGGCCAGCGCCGTGCTTGACGAACTCGGCATCGCCGACGTCGCGGTGATCGGCCTGGCCAAGCGGCTGGAAGAGGTGTGGGTGCCCTCGGAGCCGGACCCGATCATCATGCCGCGCAACAGCGAGGGACTCTATCTGCTGCAGCGGGTGCGTGACGAGGCGCACCGATTCGCCATCGCCTACCATCGCAGCAAGCGATCCAAGCGAATGACGGCCTCGGCGCTGGACTCGGTGCCGGGACTGGGCGAGCATCGCCGCAAGGCGCTGGTCACCCATTTCGGATCGATAGCCCGCCTCAAGGAGGCCACCGTCGACCAGATCACCGCCGTCCCGGGTATCGGAGTGGCGACGGCCAATGCCGTCCTCGAGGCGCTGCGAACGGACGCCAACGGAGCTCAGGCATGACGAGCGAGGCTGCAGCCGACATTGATGTCGTCCTCGTGACCGGGTTGTCCGGGGCCGGGCGCGGCACGGCGGCCAAAGTGCTCGAGGACCTCGGCTGGTACGTGGCCGACAACCTGCCGCCGCAGCTGATCACCCGGATGGTGGATTTCGGGCTGGCCGCCGGATCTCGCATCACCCAGTTGGCGGTGGTCATGGATGTGCGATCGCGCGGATTCACCGGCGACCTGGACTCCGTGCGCAACGAATTGGCCACCCGCAACATCACCCCCCGCGTGGTGTTCATGGAGGCATCCGACGACATGTTGGTGCGCCGCTATGAACAGAATCGCCGTAGCCATCCGCTGCAGGGCGAGCAGACCCTGGCCGAGGGCATAGCCGCCGAGCGCAGGATGCTGGCTCCGGTTCGCGCCACGGCGGACCTCATCATCGACACGTCGACGCTGTCGGTGCGCGGCCTGCGGGAAAGCATCGAGCGTGCGTTCGGCGGCGACGGCGGCGCGACCACCAGCGTCACCGTCGAGTCGTTCGGCTTCAAGTACGGCCTGCCGATGGACGCGGACATGGTCATGGATGTGCGGTTCCTGCCCAACCCGCACTGGGTCGATGAGCTACGCGAACTGACCGGCCAGCATCCGGCGGTGCGTGACTACGTGCTGGGCCAGAACGGCGCGGCGGAGTTTCTCGAGACATACCATCGATTGCTATCCCTGGTTGTCGAGGGCTATCGCCGGGAGGGGAAGCGATACATGACGGTCGCCATCGGCTGCACCGGCGGCAAGCACCGCAGCGTCGCGATCGCCGAAGCATTGGTGCAGCTGCTGGGGTCCAACCCTCGACTGTCGGTGCGGGTGCTGCATCGGGATCTGGGTCGCGAATGAGCGAGCCAACGAGCCCGCCAATGACGCAAAGCATCGTCGCCCTGGGCGGCGGCCACGGCTTGTACGCCACGCTGTCGGCGGCCCGCCGGCTCACTCCCCACGTCACCGCCGTGGTCACCGTGGCCGATGACGGCGGCTCCTCCGGCCGGCTGCGCAACGAACTCGACGTGGTGCCGCCGGGCGATTTGCGAATGGCCTTGGCGGCGTTGGCATCCGACAGCCCGCATGGACGACTCTGGGCCACCATCTTGCAGCACCGGTTCGGCGGCAGTGGCGCCCTGGCCGGGCACCCGATCGGCAACCTGATGCTGGCCGGCCTGTCCGAGGTGCTGGCCGATCCGGTCGCCGCCCTCGACGAGCTCGGACGAATCCTGGGCGTCAAGGGCAGGGTGTTGCCCATGTGCCCGATCGCGCTGCAGATCGAGGCCGACGTCTCCGGGCTGGAAACCGACCCGCGGATGTTCCGGCTGATCCGCGGTCAGGTGGCGATCGCGACCACACCTGGCAAGGTGCGGCGGGTGCGGCTGCTGCCTCCCGACCCGCCGGCGACCCGCCAGGCCGTCGACGCCATCATGGCCGCCGACTTGGTGGTCCTGGGCCCGGGCTCGTGGTTCACCAGCGTGATCCCGCACGTGCTGGTGCCGGGGCTTGCCGCAGCACTGCGGGCCACCACGGCCCGCCGGGCGCTGGTACTCAACCTGGTCGCCGAGCCGGGGGAGACGGCCGGTTTCTCGGTGGAGCGCCATCTGCACGTTTTACTCCAGCACGCACCCGGGTTCACCGTCCACGACATCATCATCGATGCCGAGCGAGTCCCCAGTGACCGAGAGCGCGAGCAACTGCGGCGCACCGCAACGCTGCTACAGGCCGAGGTCCACTTCGCCGACGTGGCCAGACCTGGTACACCTTTACATGACCCGGGCAAGCTGGCGGCCGCCCTGGACGGGGTGCGGGTGGGCCATGAGGGCTCCTCGGCATCTACCGTGACGGCCACCGAAGAGATTCGGATCGACGAACCAAGGGGTGACGACGCGTGGCGATGACGACAGAAGTCAAGGACGAGTTGAGTCGCTTAGTGGTGAAATCGGTCAGCGCTCGTCGTGCGGAAGTCACATCCCTGCTCAGGTTCGCCGGCGGATTACACATCGTGAGCGGACGCGTGGTCGTCGAAGCCGAGGTGGATCTGGGTAACATCGCGCGGCGGCTGCGCAAAGACATCTTCGAGCTGTACGGCTACAACGCCGTTGTGCATGTGTTGTCGGCCAGCGGGATTCGCAAGAGCACTCGGTACGTTCTGCGGGTCGCCAACGACGGCGAGGCGCTGGCCCGCCAGACCGGGCTGCTGGACATGCGCGGCCGTCCGGTGCGCGGTCTGCCCGCCCAGGTCGTCGGGGGCAGCATCGGCGACGCCGAAGCCGCGTGGCGGGGAGCCTTTTTGGCGCACGGGTCGCTGACCGAGCCGGGACGGTCGTCGGCGTTGGAGGTCAGCTGCCCCGGCCCGGAGGCCGCGCTGGCACTGGTGGGTGCGGCGCGCCGGCTCGGGGTCAGCGCGAAGGCTCGCGAGGTACGCGGTGCCGATCGGGTGGTGGTGCGCGACGGCGAGGCGATCGGCGCACTGCTGACCCGGATGGGTGCCCAGGACGCCAGGCTCGTCTGGGAGGAGCGCCGGTTGCGTCGCGAGGTGCGGGCGACGGCCAACCGGCTCGCCAATTTCGACGACGCCAATCTGCGCCGCTCGGCACGGGCCGCGGTCGCGGCGGCCGCCAGGGTGGAGCGGGCGCTGGAGATCCTCGGCGATACCGTGCCCGAACATCTGGCCTCGGCCGGCAAACTACGCGTCGAGCACCGGCAGGCCTCGCTGGAGGAGCTGGGCCGGCTGGCCGACCCTCCGATGACGAAAGATGCTGTGGCAGGCCGTATTCGGCGATTGCTGTCCATGGCTGACCGTAAGGCGAAGGTCGAGGGCATCCCCGACACCGAGTCGGCGGTCACGCCGGACCTGCTGGAGGACGCCTGAGCAGGGCATAGCGGGGAATAGCGGGGTAGGTTCTACGCGCCGAAATACGGCGTGCACAAGGGGGGAAGGGGCTACGGTTCTCGCATGAAGCGGCTTTCAAGCGTCGATGCGGCGTTCTGGTCTGCGGAAACCGCGGGCTGGCACATGCATGTGGGCGCGCTGGGGATCTGCGATCTCACCGACGCCCCCGACTACAGCTTCCAGCGACTTCGTCAAATCCTGATCGAGCGGTTGCCGGAGTTGCCGCAGCTGCGGTGGCGCGTCACCGGCGCCCCGCTCGGGATGGATCGGCCCTGGTTCGTGGAGGACGAAGAGCTCGACATCGACTTCCACATCCGGCGCATCGGTGTCCCCGCGCCGGGCGGGCGGCGCGAGGTCGACGAACTGGTGGGCCGGCTGATGTCCTACAAACTGGACCGCTGCCGACCGCTCTGGGAGCTGTGGGTGATCGAGGGCGTCAAGGGCAACCGGATCGCGACGCTGACCAAGATGCACCACGCCATCGTCGACGGGGTTTCGGGTGCCGGGCTGGGCGAAATCATGTTGGACGTCACACCCGAACCGCGTCCGCCGCAGGAGCAGACGGTGGGATCGCTGGTGGGATTCCAGCTGCCGAGTCTGGAACGGCGCGCGCTGGGTGCCCTCGTCAATGTGGCGGTCAAGACCCCGTTCCGCATCACGCGGTTGCTGGAACAGACGGTGCGTCAACAGATCGCGGCTCTGGGCGTCAGCAGTAAGCCGCCGGGCTACTTCGAAGCGCCCAAGACGAGGTTCAACGCGCCGGTGTCGCCGCACCGCCGGATCACCGGCTGCCGCGTCGAACTGGACCGGGCCAAGGCCGTCAAGGATGCCTTCGGCGTCAAGCTGAACGATGTGGTGCTGGCGCTGGTGGCCGGCGCCGCCCGTGACTACTTGGTAAAGCGCGATGAGCTGCCGGCCAAACCGCTCATTGCGCAGATCCCGGTGTCGACCCGCACCGGCGAAAGCCAGAGCGACGTCGGCAATCAAATCAGCTCCATGACCGCGTCCCTGGCCACCGACATCGAAGACCCCGCCGAGCGGCTCAAGGCCATCCACGAAAGCACACAGAGCGCCAAGGGAATGGCCAAGGCGCTCTCGGCGCATCAGATCATGGGCCTCACCGAGACCACGCCGCCCGGGCTGCTGCAGCTGGCCGCTCGGGCATACACGGCCTCGGGCCTGTCGCGCAACCTGGCCCCGGTCAACCTGGTCGTGTCCAATGTCCCCGGTCCGCCGATGCCGCTGTATATGGCCGGCGCCAAACTGGAGTCGCTGGTGCCGCTCGGACCGCCCGTCATGGACATCGCCCTGAACATCACATGCTTCTCCTATGAGAAGTACTTGGACTTCGGTTTTGTCACCACACCCGAAGTCGCCAATGACATCGATGAGATGGCGCGCGCCATGGAACCGGCGCTGACCGAACTCGAGATCGCCGCGGGACTCAGGGAGCCGGCGGGTTCATGACGTATACCCAGGACAAAAAACGGGCGACCGCGTCGGCGGCTTGATGCGCCCGCGGGGAACCGAAGATGTCGAACGCGTGTTGGGCGTAAGGCAGCTCGGCGTAGGCGACCGGAGACTTTGACACGCCCCGCAGTTCTTCGACGAATTCCCGTGCCTCGACGACCGGGATCAGCGAGTCGTCGGTTCCGTGCAGAACAAAAAACGGTGGTGCGTCTGCCCGTACGTACCGCAGCGGTGAGGCGTCGAGATAGATATGCCGGTGCGTGCTGAGTTTCCGCTTGACCACCAGCCTTTCGAGCACCTCGACGAACTCGGCGCGCCCTGGGTGCTCGGTGGAGTACCAGTCGTAGCGACCGTAGTAGGGGACGGCTGCCACCACCGACGTGTCGGCTTCCTCGAAGCCGGGCTGGAATTTGGGGTCGTTGGGAGTCAGGGCAGCCAGCGCGGACAGATGGCCGCCGGCGGATCCACCGCTGATTGCGACGAAGTTCGGATCCCCGCCATAGGCCGCGATGTTCTCCTTGACCCACGCCAGCGCTCGTTTGACGTCGACGATATGGTCGGGCCAGGTGTGCAGTGGGGCAACGCGGTAGTTCATCGACACGCACACCCAACCGCGCGAAACCAGGTGGCTCATCAAGGGATACGCCTGGGGGCGGCGCCAGCCGATCATCCATGCGCCGCCGGGAACCTGCAACAGCACCGGCGCCTTGCCGTCACGCGGCAGATCGCGGCGGCGCCAGATATCGGCGAGGTTCGCCCGCCCGTGCGGACCGTAGGACATGATGTTCTGCTTGTCGACGAAGCGCCGCCGGGACACCGTGGTGCGCAACGGCAGGTTGCGTCTCCCCCTTGCCCCTGAGCGGGTGGACTCCGTCGGCAGCGCCTTCAGTTCCTCGGTGTAATCCGGGCCGAGTTGTTCGGTCAGCCCCGCTTCCAGTACCGGACCGGCGGTGGTGGCACCGCGGTAGCGGACCGCTCCCAGGATCGCCCAGGATGCCACAGTAAGCGCAAGCGCAGCTTTGCCTTTCGCGCCGGCGAAATCGCCGCGCCGGCCGCGGCGCAGGGCGTCCAGCGCGGAGGCGGTGGCGTACAGGCCCGGCACCTCTGACGTCGGCCAACCAAACCAGAACACCAGCACCGACGCGTAGGGGTTACGGGTGAGCGGGTGTAATCCGTTGGTGGCGTTGAGGAACTCCACGGCGGCGCGCGTCAGCGGCCTTTTAGTAAACACACGCCGCCGCAATCGTTGCAGACGCATCAGCCGGCGACCCTGGCCTTGAGTTCGTTGCGCAGTACCTTGCCGGTACTGCCGCGGGGCAGCTCGTCGAGCACGGACAGTTCGCGGGGCACCTTGTAGTTGGCCAGGTTGTCCCGGACGTGCTGCTTGAGGGCATCGGGTGTGGCCGACCCGCCGGGCTCGAGCACGACGAACGCCGCCAGCCGCTGGCCGTACTGCTCGTCGTCCACGCCGATCACCGCGGCTTCGGCCACCTCGGGGTACGCCGCCAGCGTCTTCTCCACCTCGATCGGGTAAACGTTCTCACCGCCCGAGACGATCATCTCGTCGTCGCGGCCGACCACGAACAGCCGCCCGGCCTCGTCGAGGTAGCCGACGTCGCCGGAGGACATGAAGCCGGCGTGGAAATCCTTCGTGGCACCCGAGGTGTAACCGTCGAACTGGGTGTCGTTGCGGACGTAGATGCTTCCGACCTCGCCGGCGGGCACCTCGTTGAATTCGGGGTCCAGGATGCGGATTTCGGTTCCGCCGGCGGCCCGGCCCGCGGTGTCGGGGGCTGCGCGCAGGTCCTGCGGTGTGGCGGTGGCGATCATGCCCGCCTCGGTGGCGTTGTAGTTGTTGTAGATCACGTCGCCGAACTGGTCCATGAACGCGGTGACAACGTCGGGCCGCATCCGCGAACCGGACGCGGCCGCGAAGCGCAGCGAGCGCCCGCTGTAGCGTTTTCGGACCTCGGCGGGCAAATCCATGATGCGGTCGAACATCACCGGGACCACGGCAAGACCCGTCGCCTGGTGGCGGTCGATGAGATCCAGCGTGGCCTCCGGGTCGAATTTGCGCCGCGTGACCACCGTGCAGGCCATCGACGCAGCGAAGATCAACTGCGAAAAGCCCCACGCGTGGAACATCGGCGCGACGATCACGATGGTCTCCTCGGCCCGCCACGGCGTGCGATCCAGGATCGCCTTGAGCGTGCCGATGCCGGCGCCGCCGCCAGATTGCTTGGCGCCCTTGGGCGATCCGGTGGTGCCGGAGGTGAGCAGGATCATCCTGCCTTTGCGGCCGGTGCGCTCGGGCCGTTGGCCGGTGTGGTTGGCGATGAGTTTCTCGAGTTTTTTAGCGTTCAGCTCGTGGTCCGCGTCGGTCCAGGCCAGGATGCGGGTGGCGTCGGGCTTGTCGGCCAGCGCGCGGTCCACCGTCGCGGTGAACTCCTCGTCGTAGATGACGGCCTCGACGCCCTCGCGGTTGACCACGTCGGCCATCGCCGGGCCGGCGAACGACGTGTTGAGCAGCACGACGTCGGAGCCGATCCGGCTGGACGCCACCACCGCCTCGACGAAACCGCAGTGATTGCGGCACATCACCCCGATGACCTTCGGCATTCCGGCCGGTGGGCCGGGAAGACCCCGTTGCAGCGCCGCGGCCAGCGCGTTGACCCGCTCGTCGAGCTGGCGCCAGGTCAGCGTGCCCAGCTCGTCGACCAGGGCGGGCCGGTCCGGGCAGCGCTGCGCCGCACTGGCGAAACCTACAGTCATGCCCATGCCTTCGCGACGCATCGCGGCCGCCATCTTCAGGTACCGGGCGGGGCGCATCGGCGCGATCATGCCGGCGCGCCTCAGGGTCGTGATGATGCCGAGTGCCTGCTCGATACGAGATGCCCGAGATGTCTGAGATGTCTGAGATGTCATGGTTCAGCCCAGTATCGGGAAACGGCGCTTGCCGGCAAGCTCTTTGAGACCCTGCTGCATCACCGACCGGACGTGCTCGTCGACCTCGTCGATGTCGGGCTCCTCGCCGAATTGCGCGGTGATGTCGATCGGTTCCAGGACCTGCGTCACGATCTTGGTGGGCAGCGGCAGATTGGGCGGAACCGCGGCGCTGAACCCGAACGGGAAGCCGAACGACAGCGGCAGAATGTCGCTGCGCAGCAAGCGTTTCAGTCCCAGCCGCTGCGCCAGCCACGTGCCACGGGACAGGTAGAGCTGGGTTTCCTGCCCGCCGATGGACACCGCGGGCACGATGGGCACACCGGCTTCGATCGCGGTGCTGACGTACCCCTTGCGCCCGTTGAAGTCGATGACGTTCTCCGAGAACGTTGGCCGATACGCGTCGTAGTCGCCGCCGGGAAAGACGACCACCACGCCGCCGGAGCGCAAAGCTTTGGCCGCGTTCTCGCGGTTGGCCCGGATGTAGCCGGTACGCCTGAAGAACGGCCCCGTGGGGCCCATGAAGAGGATGTCGTGGCTCAGCGTGTAGACGGGCCGGTCGTAGCCGAACTTGTCGTAGAAGTCGACGCTGAAGATCGGGACATCCATGGGGAACATGCCGCCCGAGTGGTTGCCGACCACCAGGGCGCCGCCGGGCGGGAAGCAATCCAGGCCGCGCACCTCGGACCGGAAATACGTCTTCAAGACCGGACGCATCACGGCGATCATGCGCTGGGTCAGGCCGGGGTCGAATTTGGCTAAATCGTCGCTGTCGTCACTGTCTGGGGTGTCCGGGCTGTCGCTGTCGGTCACTTCGTTCACCTGAGGCTCCCTAACGGCTTCCCGGCGGCTGCAGTGCCGCGTGGACGTGTCTCGATGGTAGCGAGCGGGCCAGGACCGCCGGTTAGGACTCGTCCTCGCGCCAGATGCACACGCCGTGCAGCGTCAGGGTGGCCATGTCGGGGACCACGGTGAAGTCCAATGTGCCGCCGCCAGTTGCCGCCTGTGTCGCCGGCGCCCCTCCGGCGATATGTGTTTGTTCCTCGGTGCAATTGGCGCCTCGTTCGAAGCCCGTCCACCTGGTGCCCTCGACGACGTCACTCCTGGTCAACGTCGCAGCCGGCCCATAGGTAAACCAGGCGACTGCGGGCCGTTGAATGTCGTCGAGGTGTTGCCACACGAACACCGGGACACCTTTGACGCACTCCAGGACTTCATGGTGCGGTGAAAACGTTTGCACGCCGTCCATCACCCCGGCCGACCCGCCGCACGCGACGCCGGGTTCCGGGACGACCGGGTCCGCGTGTGCGACCCCCGCAACCAGAGCCGCTGCGGTGGACATGGCGGTGAACGTTGCGGTAAACCTTGCGAAGGCCACGTTCACACTGCGTTTCATGGTCGCTGATGATAATCGGGCCCGGCTACCGGGGACTAGTTTTTCGAGCAAATACGCATGGACGGCAATGGCCCTGTAAGACCGGCGTTTCAGCATTGGTGAGGCTACGCTATGCCTCGTGCTGACCCGGGTGCACGGCCGGCGTGAGCGGACATGTGTTTGCTGGCTGCAAGGCAACATGATCGAGGTTGGTAGCGCGCAGCGCGGATGGACCCGCCTTTTTGAACGTCAGCGTGGACGCATTTATCGCGGGCTGGATTGGGTGCGCTATCGTTCTTCGCGCCGAACACCGGACCCCCCTGAAAGAGACGAAATGGAAGCCGCGCCGACTGACGCCCAACGGCCGCAAGGTGCCCAAGCCGCCGCCGAGCGCAGGTCGAACAGTGCGTTCGATCGGAAGATCCGTTTTCCCCATCCGAGCACGCCCCGCGCCCGGGCAGTCCATGTCCCGCAAGGGAAGTCGATCTCCTCGCTGACGTCGTCGCTGACCGTGGCCGCGCCGGCAACGGCCGACGACCGTCAGGCCGAGTACTTTGTGCGTCTGCTCACCGAGAGCCGCCAGCGGATTGAGCAGCGGATCGATGACCACCAAAAGGCAATCGCGACCGCTGAAGCCCGTGGCAAGACCGAAGACGTCCGGCGCCATCGGCGGATGACACTTATCGAAGAACAGGACCGTCGAACCGTCGCGGACCTCATCGACAACCTGCAGCAGCGATTCCCCGGCCGGGCACCGGGCGCGGTTCCCCAGGTCCCTCGGCGGGTGCGTCCCGTCCTCTAGCAGGGAACCAGCCCTGCCGCAGCATTTTTCGCTGGCGCGCTTCCCGGGACCCGGTCCGTGAGATCAACACGCCGACCGGGCGAGATACATTTAATCTGCCAACCGGTTTCTCAACTGGAATGAGGCCGCCATGGGATTCATGTCACCCGAGCTTCCGGACGTCGACCACGACACCTGGCCCACCTTGCCCCGGGCAACCCGACTGCAAGTTGTGACCCGGCACTGGGCGGAGCACGGGTTCGGGACACCGTACGCGGTCTATCTGCTGTACCTGGTCAAGATTGCCCTCTACGTCGCCGCCCCCGCCGCGATCATCTCGCTCACGCCAGGTTTGGGCGGGCTGAGCCACATCGCCGACTGGTGGACGCAACCGATCGTGTACCAGAAGTTCATCCTCTTCACGCTGCTCTTCGAGGTTGCCGGCTTCGGCTGTGGATCGGGCCCGCTCACGGGACGGTTCATGCCGCCCATCGGCGGGTTCCTTTACTGGTTGCGGCCCAACACAATTCGGCTTCCTGCGTGGCCGGACAAGGTTCCGTTCACCCGCGGCGATTCCCGCACCGTCATCGATGTTGCGCTGTATGCCGTCGTCTTGATCAGCGGGGTATGGGCGCTGGTGTCTCCCGGTCACGCCGGGCCGGTCACCGCCGTCGGCGACGTCGGCCTGATCGACCCCGTCCTGGTAATCCCGACGATCGTCGCCTTGGCGCTTTTGGGTCTGCGCGACAAGACCATCTTCCTGGCCGCCCGCGGCGAACACTACTGGCTGAAACTGTTCGTGTTCTTTTTTCCGTTCACCGACCAGATCGCGGCCTTCAAGATCATCATGCTGTGCCTCTGGTGGGGGGCAGCGACCTCCAAGCTCAACCACCATTTCCCCTACGTCGTGGCGGTGATGACGAGCAACAACGCGCTGTTGCGCAGCAGGCTGTTCAACCCGGTCAAGCACATGCTCTACCTCGACCACATGAACGACCTGCGCCCCTCCTTATTGCCGAAGCTCATGGCCCACGTCGGCGGCACCACGGCGGAATTCCTGGTTCCCACGGTTCTGGTCTTCGTCGCCGGCGATCAACCCTGGCGGTGGTTCCTCATCGGGTTCATGGTGATCTTCCACCTGAATATCCTTTCCAACCTCCCGATGGGAGTTCCGTTGGAGTGGAACGTCTTTTTCATCTTCTCGCTGTTCTATCTGTTCGGGCATTACGGCGCGATCCGCGCTACCGATCTTCGGTCACCACTGCTGCTGGCCCTGGTGATCGTCGCGGTCGCCGTCGTGATCTTGGGAAACCTATTCCCGGAAAAGATTTCGTTTCTGCCCGCCATGCGCTACTACGCCGGCAACTGGGCCACCAGCCTGTGGTGCTTCCGGGCGGGCGCTGAAGATAAAATAGAAGCCAATGTCGTGAAAAGCTCTGCGCTGGTTGTCAATCAGCTGGCCAAACTCTACGGGGCGGCGACCGCCGAGGTGATGTCCGACAAGGTGGCGGCGTTCCGCGCGATGCACACCCACGGCAGGGCCCTCAACGGGTTGTTGCCCCGCGCGATCCAGAACGAAGCCGACTACAGCGTGCGCGAGGGCGAGATCGTCGCCGGGCCCCTGGTCGGCTGGAACTTCGGCGAAGGCCACCTGCACAACGAGCAGCTACTGGAAGCGGTGCAACGGCGCTGCCACTTCGAGGACGGCGACCTGCGCGTCATCGTCCTCGAAGGTCAACCGATCCATATCCAGCGGCAGTGGTATCGCATTCTCGACGCCAAGACCGGCTTGATCGAGGCAGGCTACGTCGACGTCGCGGACATGCTCACCCGGCAGCCATGGCCCGAGCCCGGCGACGAGTTCCCCGTCCACGTGACCAGCCAACGCGCCACGCCCCGAAATCCATGACCAACGCGGTCGTCGTCGGCGCCGGGCCCAACGGACTGGCCGCGGCGATCCACCTCGCCCGGCACGGTGTCGACGTGCAGGTGCTGGAGGCGCACGACACGATCGGCGGGGGAGCGCGCTCGGGTGAGCTGACGGTGCCCGGAGTGATCCACGACCACTGCTCCGCGGCCCACCCGATGGGCGTCGGTTCGCCGTTCTGGAGAGAAATCGACTTGCAGCGCTACGGGCTGGTGTGGAAGTGGCCGGAGATCGACTGCGCTCATCCACTCGACGACGGGACCGCCGGCGTGCTGTACAGGTCGATCGACGAGACCGCCGCCCACATGGGACCCGACGGAAGGCGGTGGCGGCTGGCCGTCGGTGACCTTGTGGCCGGATTCGACCAGCTCTCCCAGGATTTGCTTCGTCCGGTGATCAATGTTCCGCGCCACCCGATCCGCCTCGCGGCGTTCGGCCCGCGCGCCCTGCTGCCGGCCACCGTGATGGCCCGGTGGTTTCGCACCCAGCAGGCACGCGCGGTGTTCGGCGGCGCGGCCGCGCACATGTTCACCAGGCTGGACCGGCCGCTCACCGCCGCGCTTGGCCTGATGTTTTTGGCCGGCGGGCACCACAATGGCTGGCCGGTTGCCGAGGGCGGATCCGGATCGATCATCGCGGCCCTGGCCGCCGCGCTGAACGCGCACGGCGGCAGCATTGCCACCGGCGTCACCGTCATCAGCCGCAGCGACATCCCGGACGCCGACATCGTCATGCTCGACCTGAGTCCCGCTGCGGCGTTGTCCATCTACGGCGATGTCATGCCCGGGCGGATCAAGCGGTCCTATCGGCGCTACCGCGAGGGGTCCTCGGCGTTCAAGGTCGACTTCGCCATCGAGGGCGACATTCCGTGGACAAACCCCGACTGTGGGCGGGCGGGCACGGTCCATCTCGGCGGAACGTTCGCCGAAACCGCGGACACCGAACGTCAACGCGCACAAGGGATAATGGTGCAACGGCCATTCGTGCTTGTCGGGCAGCAATACCTGGCCGACCGCTCCCGCTCCCGCGGCAGCATCAACCCGATATGGGCCTACGCGCACGTGCCATTCGGCTACACCGGCGACGCCACCGCCGCCGTCGTCGACCAGATAGCGCGGTTCGCGCCGGGGTTCCGCGACCGCATCATCGCCACCGTGCGCAAGAGCACCGCCGAGCTAGAGGCATACAACCCCAACTACATCGGCGGCGACATCATCGGAGGAGCCAACGACGGGCTACAGTTCCCCTTCCGCCCCCGGGTGGCCGTCAACCCTTATGCGACCGGGGTGCCGGGCGTCTACCTGTGTTCGCAGTCCACGCCGCCGGGCGCGGGTATCCACGGGTTGTGCGGCTACCACGCCGCCGCATCGGCGTTGCGGTGGCTAGACAGGCGACGCGGCGGCTGATAGGTGGCTCAGCCTCAGTGCGCACCCGAAGGGCCAGCCGGAACCGGCTGTCCGGGCACAGGCGCGCCGGCCGGCGCCGGACTAGTCGGCGCATCCTTGGCGGTCCCGGACATGTCGATGATCGGAGCACCGGCCGGCACGGCATTCACGGGAGCATCAGCCAGCACCGGCGCTCCCGCCGGCCCGAGTGCGATCAGCGGAGTACCAACCGGCACCACCGGCACCGGAGCACCTACCGGCACTGGGGCACCTACTGGCACTGGGGCACCTACTGGCACTGGGGCTCCGACTGGTACCGCGGCTCCGACGGGGATTGGGGCTCCGACGGGGATTGGGGCTCCGACGGGGACTGGGGCTCCGACGGGGATTGGGGCTCCAACGGGGACGGGGCCTACGACCGGGACTGCGGCTCCCAACGGTACGGGGGCTGCCACCGGGACTGGGGCTCCTACCGGGACCGCTGCACCAGCCGGCACCGGTGGCCCAAGCGCAATCAGTGGAGCACCAACCGGAACCACCGGAGCCGGCCCGGGCGCAATCACTGGAACACCGGCCATGGGAGTCAGCGGAGCGCTAGCAGTGCATACCTCGCTGGCGGTTACCGGTCCGCCTGCGCCTGCTGGTCCGCCTGCGCCTGCCGGTCCGCCTGCGCGCGCCGGTCCGCCTGCGCCCGCGCCTGCTGGTCCGCCTCCGCCTGCCGGTCCGCCTGCGGTTGGCGGTCCGCCGGCGATGGAGCTGGTGGTGCACCGGCACGCCGCCGTGGGCGGTCCGCCGGCTGTTGGGGGTCCTCCGGCGGTTGGGGGTCCTCCGGCGGTTGGCGGACCACCTGCGGCTGCCGGTGGGCCTCCGACTCCCGGTGCGCCGGCGATTGCCGGTCCGCCGGCGGCCGCCGCTCCGCCTGCAGCTGCCGGCGCTCCGCCGGCTGCAGGTCCTCCGGCTGCCGGCGCTCCAACCTCGCCCGACATCCCCTGGACGCACGCATAGGCGCCACCGGTTTTTATCGGTGGGGCGGCTGCCGCATCTGGGCTCAACGCTATAGCGGCCCCGCACAACCCAGCGATGCCAGCTACTTTGATGTTGAACCGATCAAAGGCCCTCATCAACGTTGACTCCTTCAGCATCAAGTCTTCCGCGATCGGATGGTGCAGCAGAACCGCATAGCCGTACCGCAGTCGTGTCGAATGTATGGCTGGTCATTGCTATTGCACGCGCGACAGTTCGGCGCTTATAGAACCGATACAAAGCAGACATGCCCCGGTTACCGCACGGGTAAGGGCTGCCAGTGCAGAGTCTCGGCCGTCGGTGCCAATCCCAGCTCAGGGGGTCCCCGACAGATGAAAGCTGTCGCCCTACCCGCGAACTTGAATTCAAAATTTCTAGTTCGGCGGCGACTCCGACCGCGTTCATCGATTTGAGACCGTACGGTCATTCGGCCACGCAAGCGTGGTTAGTCAAATATCCTGTAACTAGAAGGGCATCGGCGGGTTGTCACAGACGTCCATCGATGCCCTTCAACCACGTCAGTGCCACCCCCTCCACGCCGAAGCAGGCCTTTTCGGGGCAAAATCGCGGACGATCCCTCACTGACGAGATGACCGGGCGACGGCCGGTTGTTACTCGTCTAGGCTGACGACGAGCAGTTCATCAGCCAACGCAACGACCCCAGAAAGAACAAGGGAGAGACCAGTGACGGTCCGGGTAGGCATCAACGGCTTCGGTCGAATCGGACGCAACTTCTACCGGGCCTTATTGGCTCAACAGGAGCAGGGCAGCGTCGACATCGAGGTGATCGCCGTCAACGACATCACCGACAACGCCACGCTGGCACACCTGCTCAAATTCGACTCGATCCTGGGGCGGTTGCCCCACGACGTCAGCCTCGAAGGCGAGGACACCATCGTCGTTGGCACCAAGAAGATCAAGGCGCTCGAGGTCAGGGAAGGCCCGGCGGCGTTGCCGTGGGGTGACCTCGGCGTCGACGTCGTCGTCGAGTCCACCGGCCACTTCAACGACGCCGCCAAGGCCAAGGGTCATCTGGCGGCCGGCGCCAAGAAGGTGATCATCTCGGCGCCCGCCACCGACCCCGACATCACCATCGTCCTGGGCGTCAACGAGGACAAGTACGACGGCAGCCAGAACGTCATCTCCAATGCATCGTGCACGACGAATTGTCTTGCGCCGGTGACCAAGGTGCTGCAGGACGAGTTCGGCATCGTCAAGGGCCTGATGACCACCATCCACGCCTACACCCAGGACCAGAACCTACAGGACGGCCCGCACAAGGACCTGCGCCGGGCCCGGGCCGCCGCAATTAACATCGTGCCGACCTCGACCGGCGCGGCCAAGGCGATCGGCCTGGTGATGCCCGAGTTGAAGGGCAAGCTCGACGTTTACGCGCTGCGGGTGCCGATCCCAACCGGCTCGGTCACCGACCTGACCGTCGAGCTGTCCAAGCCGGGTACTGCCGAGGAGATCAACGCCGCGTTCAAGGTTGCCGCCGAGGGTCGGCTTAAGGGCATCCTGAAGTACTACGACGCGCCGATCGTCTCCAGCGACATCGTCACCGACCCGCACAGCTCGATCTTCGACTCCGGCCTGACCAAGGTGATCGACAACCAGGCCAAGGTGGTGTCCTGGTACGACAACGAATGGGGCTACTCCAACCGCCTCATTGACCTGGTCGCGCTGGTCGGCAAGTCGCTCTAGCCGTGGCCGTCCATACCCTTAAAGAGCTTCTGGCGCAGGGTGTTTCGGGTCGCGGCGTGTTGGTGCGCTCCGACCTGAACGTGCCGCTCGACGACGAAGGCAACATCACCGACCCCGGCCGCATCACCGCGTCGGTGCCCACGCTGAAGGCGCTCCTAGACGCCGGGGCGAAGGTGGTGGTGACGGCCCACCTCGGGCGTCCCAAGGATGGTCCCGAGCCGAAGTACTCGCTGGCGCCGGTTGCCGCTGCGCTTGGTGAGAAACTGGGCCGGCACGTGCAGCTGGCCGGCGATGTCGTCGGCACCGACGCGCTGGCCCGGGCAGATGGGCTGACCGACGGCGACATCCTGCTGCTGGAAAACATCCGCTTCGACAAGCGCGAGACCAGCAAGGACGATGGCGAGCGACTCGCCCTGGCGCGGCAGCTGGCCGAATTGGTCTCGCCGGGAGGCGCTTTCGTCTCCGACGGCTTCGGCGTGGTGCACCGCAAGCAAGCCTCGGTGTACGACGTCGCTGAACTGCTACCGCACTATGCCGGCACGCTAGTCGCCGACGAGATAGCGGTCCTGGAGCAGTTGACCAGCTCGACCAACCGCCCCTACGCGGTGGTGCTCGGCGGGTCGAAGGTCTCCGACAAGCTCGGCGTCATCGAGTCGCTGGCAACCAAAGCCGACAGCATCGTGATCGGCGGCGGCATGTGCTTTACATTCCTGGCCGCGCAGGGCTTTTCGGTAGGTAAATCGCTGCTGGAAGACCACATGGTCGACACCTGCCGCAACCTGCTGGACACCTACGCCGACGTGTTGCGACTGCCCGGCGACATCGTGGTGACCGAGAATTTCACCGCCGATTCGCCGCCACAGTTCGTGGCCGCCAACGCGATTCCGGACGATCTGATGGGTCTGGACATCGGCCCGGGTTCGGTTAAGCGGTTCGCCACGTTGCTGTCCAACGCCAGGACGGTCTTCTGGAACGGCCCGATGGGCGTATTCGAGTTCCCGGCGTATGCGGCTGGCACCCGAGGTGTCGCCGAGGCGATTGTCGCGGCGACCGGCAAAGGCGCGTTCAGCGTCGTCGGTGGTGGCGACTCGGCCGCCGCGGTCCGGGCGCTGAAAATCCCGGAGGACGCCTTCTCGCACATCTCCACCGGCGGCGGCGCATCGCTGGAATACCTTGAGGGCAAAACGCTGCCCGGCATCGAGGTGCTTGGTGAGCCGCAGCCTGATCAAAAAGAGGGGGTAGGAGACACGTGAGCCGCAAACCGCTGATCGCCGGCAACTGGAAGATGAACCTCAACCACTTCGAGGCGATCGCTCTGGTGCAAAAGATCGCGTTCGCGCTGCCCGACAAGTACTACGACAAGGTCGACGTCACGGTCCTGCCGCCGTTCACCAACTTGCGCAGCGTGCAAACCCTCGTCGACGGCGACAAGCTGCGGTTGACCTATGGCGCCCAGGACCTTTCGCAGCACGAGTCGGGCGCTTACACGGGCGACATCAGCGGTGCCTTCCTGTCCAAGCTGGGCTGCAGCTTTGTCGTCACCGGGCACTCCGAGCGGCGCACCTACCACAACGAGGACGACGCGCTGGTCGCCGCGAAGGCCACCGCCGCGCTCAAGAACGAGCTGACGCCCATCGTCTGCATCGGCGAGCACCTGGAGGTCCGGGAGGCGGGTGAGCACGTCAGCCACTGCGAGCAGCAGCTGCGTGGCTCGCTGGCGGGGCTGTCGGCCGAACAGATCGGCAACGTCGTCATCGCTTACGAGCCGGTCTGGGCGATTGGAACCGGACGGGTGGCCAGTGCGTCCGATGCTCAGGAGGTGTGCGCGGCGATCCGGAAAGAGTTGGCGTCCCTCGCCTCGCCAGAGATCGCCGAAACCATCCGGGTGCTCTACGGCGGCTCGGTGAACGCGAAAAACGTCGGCGACATCGTTGCCCAGGACGATGTCGACGGCGGCCTGGTCGGGGGAGCGTCGCTGGACGGCGAGCAGTTCGCCACGCTGGCGGCCATCGCCGCCGGTGGGCCGCTGCCGTGATGCCACCCCGCTGCCGGTAAACTGCACGTCATGCAATTGGGCCTGCAGATCACCCTGGTCGTCACCAGCATCCTGATGGTGCTGCTGGTTCTGTTGCACCGTGCCAAGGGCGGCGGCCTGTCGACGCTGTTCGGCGGCGGTGTGCAGTCGAGCCTGTCCGGGTCGACGGTGGTGGAAAAGAACCTGGACCGGTTGACGCTGTTCATCACCGGCATCTGGCTGGTATGCCTCATCGGCGTCGCCCTGCTCATCAAATACCGATGACGGCCTGACCTCTCGGCGGGCGGGCCACGCGATCCGCACCGATACTGGGACGCATGGTTGAGGTATCCGATCCCGCGCTCGAACCGATCGGCGCCGTCCAGCGGACCCGGGTCGGTCGCGAGGCGACCGAGCCGATGCGCGCGGACATCCGGCTGCTGGGCACCATCCTCGGCGACACCGTGCGCGAGCAGAACGGTGACGAGGTGTTCGACCTCGTCGAGCGCGCCCGAGTGGAATCCTTCCGGGTGCGACACTCACAAATTGACCGGGCTGAGATGTCGGCCATGTTCGACGGGATCGACATCCACCTGGCGATCCCGATCATCCGGGCGTTCAGCCATTTCGCGCTGCTGGCCAACGTTGCCGAGGACATTCACCGGGAGCGTCGCCGCGGTATTCACGTCGAGGCCGGCGAGCCGCCGCAGGACAGCAGCCTGGCCGCCACCTACGCCAAACTCGATCTGGCAGAACTGGATTCGGCTACCGTGGCCGACGCCCTGAAGGGCGCTTTGGTTTCTCCCGTAATCACCGCCCATCCCACCGAGACCCGGCGGCGTACCGTCTTCGTCACCCAGCACCGGATCACCCAGCTGATGCGAATACACGCGGAGGGCCACAGCGAAACCGACGATGGCCGCAGCATCGAATTAGAGTTGCGCCGCCAAGTGCTGACGCTGTGGCTGACCGCGCTGATCCGGTTGTCCCGGCTGAAGATCTCCGATGAGATCGCGGTGGGGCTGCGCTATTACGGGGCCGCGTTGTTCGAGGTGATTCCGCAGGTCAACGCCGAAGTTCGGGAGGCGTTACGTGCCCGCTGGCCAGACGCCGAACTGCTGGCCGAGCCCATCGTGCGGCCCGGCTCCTGGATCGGTGGCGACCGCGACGGAAATCCGAACGTTACCGCCGATGTGGTTCGGCTGGCCACCGGCAGCGCGGCGTTCACCGCGCTCGCCCGTTACCTCGCCGAACTCACCGAGCTCGAGCAGGAGCTGTCGGTGTCGGCGCGGCTGATCACCGTCACCGCTGAGGTGGCCGCGCTGGCCGAGACCTGCCCTGATGAGGTCCACCTCGATGAGCCGTACCGGCGGGCGTTGCGAGCCATCCGCGGCCGGCTCACCGCCACCGCGGCCCAGATCTTGGACGAGCGACCGCAGCATCAGCTTGACCTCGGGCTGCCGGCCTATGGCGCGCCGGCCGAACTGCGGGCCGATCTCGACGCCATCGACGTCTCGCTGCGCACGCACGGTGGCGCGCTGCTCGCCGACCACCGGCTGGCCCAGTTGCGAGAAGGCGTCGGGGTCTTCGGATTTCATTTGTGCGGGCTGGACATGCGGCAAAATTCCGACGTGCACGAAGAGGTGGTCAGCGAGTTGCTGGCGTGGGCCGGGGTGCACCAGGACTACACCTCGCTGCGCGAAGACGAGCGGGTCGAGCTGCTGGTGGGCGAACTGAGCACCCGTCGGCCGCTGGTCGGCGACCGTGCGCAACTGTCCGAGTTGGCCCGCGGCGAGCTGGGCGTCATCGCGGCGGCGGCCCACGCCGTCGAAATCTACGGTCCGGCAGCGGTACCCAACTACATCATTTCGATGTGCCAATCGGTTTCAGACGTCCTGGAGGCCGCGATCCTACTCAAAGAGGCCGGCCTGCTCGACGCATCCGGGCCGGAACGGTACTGCCCGGTCGGGATTTCACCGCTGTTCGAGACGATCGACGACCTGCACAACGGCGCGGCGATCCTCCAAGCGATGCTGGAACTTCCGCTCTACCGGGCAATGGTGGCCGCACGCGGGGACTCGCAGGAGGTGATGCTGGGCTACTCCGACTCCAACAAGGACGGCGGATATCTGGCCGCCAATTGGGCGGTATACCGCGCCGAGCTCGCGCTGGTGGAAGCCGCCCGCAAAACCGGAATTCGGTTGCGGCTCTTCCATGGTCGCGGCGGCACCGTGGGCCGCGGCGGCGGCCCCAGCTACCAAGCCATCCTGGCCCAACCACCGGGAGCGGTCAACGGCTCCTTGCGCCTCACCGAACAGGGTGAGGTGATCGCCGCCAAATACGCCGAACCGCAACTCGCGCGGCGCAATCTGGAGAGCTTGGTGGCCGCCACCTTGGAGTCGACGCTGCTGGATGTGGAAGGTCTTGGCGACGCCGCGGAGCCCGCCTACGCCGTGCTCGACGAGGTGGCGACTCTAGCGCGACGCGCTTATGCCGAATTAGTGCACGACACACCGGGTTTCGTCGAGTACTTCAAGGCGTCCACGCCCGTCAGCGAGATCGGGTCGCTGAACATCGGCAGCAGGCCGAGCTCACGCAAGCCCACCGAGTCGATCGCGGACCTGCGCGCGATCCCGTGGGTGCTGGCGTGGAGCCAGTCGCGGATCATGCTTCCCGGTTGGTACGGCACCGGATCGGCGTTCGAGCAGTGGATTGCGGCGGGTCCCGAAAGCGAAAGCGAGCGTGTGGAAATCCTGCACGACCTCTACCACCGGTGGCCGTTCTTCCGCAGCGTGCTGTCGAACATGGCGCAGGTGCTGGCCAAGAGTGACCTTGGCCTGGCCGCCCGCTATGCCGAGCTGGTGCCGGACGAATCCCTGCGCCGCAGGGTGTTTGACAAAATCGTCGACGAACACCAGCGCACCATCGCCATGCACAAACTCATTACCGGCCACGACGACCTGCTGGCCGACAACCCGGCGCTGGCGCGCTCGGTGTTCAACCGCTTTCCGTACCTGGAGCCGCTGAACCACCTTCAGGTGGAGTTGCTCCGCCGCTACCGCTCGGGCGATGACGACGAATTGGTGCAGCGCGGCATCCTGCTGACGATGAACGGGTTGGCCAGCGCGCTGCGAAATAGCGGCTAGGCCTGAACGTAGTCGACCGGGCATGGTCCTGCCGCCCGCGCCACGCCACCGATCTGGGCCGGGACCGGCAGCGGATGCGACGTCCAGCGCGGTGTCATCCGGTACTCGCCGAGCAGGTGCGTGGTGGCCGCCGTCATGGCCGCCAGCGAAAACGGTTGGGCCGGGCACGAATGTCTTCCGTGTCCGAAGACCGTCACCAGCATCGGCGAAGGCAGAGCGTCAGTCAAGCGGTGGCGTGTCCATCGATCGGGATTCCACTGTTCCAGGCCCGGGCCGGCGGATGTGTTGAGCAGCGGCAGCAGGGTGGCGATATTCCATCCGGGCGGCACCTCGTAGGTAACCTCGCCGGTGTCGAAGTGCACTGCAGACAGCACGGTGCGGGTCATGATCGAGCGTTGCGCCAGACGCGTCGACTCCAGCGCACACCGCTGACCAAAGGCATGGTCGCCCAAGCGAACTCGATCCAGCGCCGTCGGGTGCTCGAGCAGGTCGACCAGCGCCCAGCCAAGCGCGGCCGCCAAATTCGACATGGATGCGACGTGGATCAGCGCGACATCGAGCGCGATCCCGCGTAGCCGGAAACTCGGCTCCGATGACTCGGAGGTCCAAGCGTCCACGATCCTCCCGAACAGGGTCTGGCCGTCACGGTCACCGGCTTCGTATCGGCGCACCGCGGCCGCGACGATTTCGGCAACCTCGTCCAGCGCGGCTCGCTCGGCACCCTTATTCGTTGCGGCCACCTCCGCCATCCGGTCGGGGTGCACGAACGCATCGGAGCCGTCCAGGGTGTCGAAGGCGCACACCAGACGCTCGAACGCCTCACCCTCGGCCGACCCGGGTCCTGCCCACGAGGCAAGGCCCATCCGGTGGCCGAGCCGCCGGGTGAGGTCGAAGACATCCGCCGAACCGGCCGGCCCCAGCTCGGCGCTGGTCTGCTCGAGCGCACGGTCCAGGTTAGCCAGATAGGTCGCCACGTCGTCGCGCCGAAACAGCGTGTTGGGCAGGGTGCGCCGCCCGGCGAAGATCTCGTCGGGAAGCTTGCGCCGCAGCATGAGGTAATCGGCGACCCCCTTGCTGGCGGTCTCCTCGGTGAGCGCGTAGAACGACTCGACGCCCGTGCGCGAGAACGTGAACAGATAGTGGTCGGCGCCGCTGTGCACGACGAACGTGTCCCCATGCCGTGCGCGTGCCGCGGCGATCGTGGCGACGGCGTCGCCGACGGGGACATCCCACGGCAGCCCGGTTCCCTCGGCGCAGGGCGGGGCAGGAACCGGGTGGGTAACCGGGTGGGTGCCGGTCACGATCTATTGCGCGGTTCGGTTCCGCAGCCTGTCGACTACTCCGCGCACCGCGTGCTCGGTGACCGAAAGCGGGGACATCACCGTCTCGCCCAGGCCCACGATGTAGTCGATCCGCTCCACGATGGCCTCCACCGGCTCGACCAGCACAATGAGCCGCTTCGCCAGCTCGTCCAGGCTGGACAGCGTGCCATCCAGGTGATCCAGTCCGCTCTCCAGGCGTTCGACCGTCGCATTCAGGGCCGATAGCGAGCTGTTCAGCTCGACCATGGTGTTGCCCAGCCCGTCCAGGACGTCTTCGACCTGTTCCACGGTCTTATCGGCGTTCAGCGCGGCTTGCGTGAGGGTCTTCATCCGGTTTCGCGCGGGCCCGCTGCGGACGGTTTTGTCTGCCATGACAGTCATTATGACCCGACGGAACCGGGGCAAACCCCGCTAGCCGGATTGTTCGAGAAGCCGGCCCGCGGCTTCTTTGTCGAGTAGCCAGAGCGTGGTCTGCAGCCCGACAGCCCCGGCGGCGGGGATCGAAACGGGGTCGGCGCCGCCGATGGCCGCCGCGGCCGCCTCGGCCTTCGCCGCCCCGGACACCATCAGCCAGACCTCGCGTGAACGCCGGACGGCTGGCAGTGTCAACGTGATTCGTAGCGGTGGCGGTTTCGGGGAGTCTTCGACGGCGACCACCATGCGGGTCGCCTCACGCACGGCAGGGGTGTCGGGGAACAGCGAGTTGATATGGCCCTCCGGGCCCATTCCCAGCAGGTGGACGTCGAAATTCGGCGTGGGTTGGCCGGGTTCGGCGTTGGCAGCCAAGACCTGCTCGTAGGCCAACGCCGCGGCGGCGAGATCACCACCGAATTCGCCATCGCTGGCGGGCATCGCGTGCACGTTGCTGGACGGGATGTCGATGTGATCGAGCAGCGCCGCCCGCGCCTGCTTGTAGTTGCGTTCGTCGTCGTCTTCGGGGACGTAGCGGTCGTCACCCCAGAACAGATGCACGCATGCCCAGTCGATTCGCTGTCCATGGGTGCCGAGGTACTCCATCAGTGCGTTGCCGTTGCCACCGCCGGTCAGCACGATCAGTGCTCGCCCTCTGGCCGCCACGGCGGTGTGGATGGTGTCGATCAATCGTTTGCCGGCTGACTCGACCAGCAGTTCGCTATTCGCGAATGTTTCAACGTCGACGCTCATGCGTACTGCACCTTGCTTATGCCTCCCAGCGCGGCGTGGTAGATCTCATCCGCATCCAATCGCCGCATATCTTCGGCCAGACACTCACGAGTTTCCCTGCGCGCCAACGGGACCAGGGCGTCTGGCTTCGCCGTCCGACTCAGGTTGGCCGTGGTTCCCTCCTGCGGCCGGCTCAGACTGATGGTCTCACTGTCGCGCTCCAGCTCGACCTTGAGCTCACCGACCACTCGCCGCACCGGCCCGTCGATCCGGCTGGCCAGCCAGCCTGCCATGACGTCGAGCGCCGGCTCGTTCGGCAAACCGGATACCAGCGCAGAGTTGATCGGCTCGTGTGGTCGCTGGTCGAGCGCCGACGTCAGCAGCGCGCGCCAGTAGGTGATGCGGGCCCAGGCCAGGTCCGTGTCGCCGGGGGTGTAGCCGGGCAGTCGGCTCTTGATTGCCGAGAGCGGGTCCTCGGCGTTGGTCGCATCGGTGATGCGCCGAATCGCCAACTTGCCCAACGGGTCTTGGGCGGGCACCGCCGGTGCGATATCGGGCCACCACACCAGGACCGGGATGTCGGGAAGCAGGAACGGTATGACGACGGCCTCGGCGTGACCGGCCAGCGGCCCGGACAGCCGCAGCACCACGACCTCGCCGGCGCCGGCGTCACGACCGACCCGGACCTGGGTGTCCAGCCGCGGCTCGGCGGCGTGCGCGTCACCGGCCGTCACTGCGAGGACCCGGCTCGGGTGTTCGTGGCTGGCGGCGTTGGCGGCCTCGATCGATTCCTCGAGCAAACTGTCGTTGTCTGACTTGATGATCAGCGTGCCCACCCGGCCCATGGTGACGACGCCGGCCTCTTCGCGTAGCTCGTCGAGTTTCTTGTTGACCGCGGTGGTGGTGGTGTCGAGCAGGTCTACGATCATTTGCGCCGCTCTCCCCAGTAAGCGGGACGTGCCCCCACCTCACCGCTGCGCGTTGCACCGTCGCTGTCGGGGATCATGGCCGGCGCCATTCCCGGCCGGTGCGCCGCAACATTTCGAAGGCCGATTCGGGGCCCCAGGTGCCTGATTCGTAGGGGTCGGGCTTTCCGTGGGCCGCCCAATAATCGAGGACGGGATCGAGTATTTCCCAGGCCAATTCGACCTCCTCGTTCACAGGGAACAGGGACGGTTCACCCAGCAGCACATCCAGGATCAGTCGTTCGTAGGCCTCGGGCGAATCTTCGGCGAACGCGGAGCCGTAAGAGAAGTCCATGTTGACGTCGCGGACCTCCATCGTGCTGCCCGGGACCTTGGACCCGAAGCGCAAGGTGATCCCTTCGTCGGGCTGCACCCGGATGACCAGTGCGTTGGCGCCCAGTTCGTCGGTCATGGTGGCGTCGAACGGTAGATGAGGCGCGCGTTTGAACACCAGGGCGATCTCGGTCACCCTGCGGCCCAACCGTTTTCCGGTGCGCAGGTAAAACGGCACACCGGCCCAGCGGCGGGTGTCGACTTCCAGCGTGATGGCGGCGAAGGTCTCGGTGGTGGAGTCCTTGGAGAAGCCCTCCTCGTCGAGCAGGCCGACCACCTTCTCCCCGCCCTGCCAGCCGGCCGCGTATTGGCCGCGGCCGGTGGTCTCGTCAAGCGGCTCCTCGAGCTGGGTCGCCGACAGCACCTTGATCTTCTCGGCCTGCAACGCCGACGGGTTGAAGCTGACCGGTTCTTCCATCGCGGTCAGCGCCAGCAGTTGCATCAGATGGTTCTGGATGACATCGCGGGCGGCGCCGATGCCGTCGTAGTAGCCGGCGCGCCCGCCGAGTCCGATGTCTTCGGCCATGGTGATCTGCACGTGATCGACGTAGTGCGCGTTCCAAATCGGATCCCATAATTGATTGGCGAACCGCAGCGCCAAGATGTTCTGAACCGTTTCCTTGCCCAGGTAGTGGTCGATCCGGAAGACTGACTCCTCCGGGAAAACGGAGTTGACCACCTGGTTGAGATCGCACGCGCTCTTGAGGTCGTGGCCGAATGGTTTCTCGATGACGACCCGGCTCCACCTGTCTTCTTGCGGGCGGGCCAGCCCGGACTTGTGCAGTTGTTCGCACACCACGGGGAATGACTTGGGTGGGATCGCCAGGTAGAACGCGTGGTTGCTACCGGTGCCGCGCTCGGCGTCGAGCTTCTCCAGCGTCTCGGCCAGCCGCGCGAACGCGGCTTCGTCGTCGAACTCGCCTCGCACGAACCGCAATCCGTCGGCGAGCCGTTCCCAAATCGCCTGGCGAAACGGGGTGCGGCAGTGTTCTTTGACGTCATCGAGTATCACCTGGGCGAAGGTGTCGTGATCCCAGTCGCGGCGCGCGAAACCCACCAGGGAGAAGGTCGGTGGCAGTAAGCCGCGATTAGCGAGGTCGTAGATGGCGGGCACCACCTTTTTGTGGGCCAGGTCGCCGGTGACGCCGAAAAGCACCATGGCACACGGGCCGGCGATCCTGGGTAGCCGCTTATCCTCTTTGTCCCGCAACGGGTTTCGCCATTGGTCGGCACCGGCCGACGGGCGGGCGCGACCCGGATTCATTTCTGGGCGGAGTCGAGCTGCTCCTGGGTTTCTTTGAGAAGTTCGCTCCAGGAAGCCTCGAATTTGTCCACGCCTTCGTTCTCCAGCACGATGAACACGTCGCGTAGGTCTATCCCGACAGCCGCCAGGTCGTCGAACACCTTCTGGGCCTCCGATGCGGTGCCGCTCACCACGTCGCCGCGGATCACACCGTGATCGGCGACGGCGTCGATTGTCGGCTCGGGCATGGTGTTCACGGTGTGTGGAGCGACGAGCTCGGTGACATAGAGGGTGTCGGAGTAGTCGGGGTTCTTGACGCCGGTCGACGCCCACAGCGGTCGCTGCACCCGGGCACCGGCGGCCTTGAGCGCTTGGTAGCGCTCCCCGTCGTCGAAGACCTCCTGGTAGGCGGCGTAGGCCAGCCGGGCGTTGGCGACGCCGGCCTGTCCCCGCAACGCGAGCGCTTCGTCCGAGTCGATCTTTTCCAGGCGCTTGTCGATCTCGGTGTCCACGCGCGAGACGAAAAACGATGCCACCGAATGGATTTTGGACAGGTCGTGTCCGGCCTCGCGGGCCTTCTCCAGCCCGGCCAGGTAGGCGTCCATCACCGCGCGGTGCCGCTCGACGGAGAAGATGAGCGTGACATTGACCGAAATCCCTTCGGCCAGAACGGCCGTGATGGCCGGCAGACCGGCCTGGGTCGCCGGGATCTTGATCAACAGGTTGGGCCGGTCGACGATCTTCCACAGCTCAATCGCCTGCTGGGTGGTCTTGTCGGTTTCGTGGGCCAATCGCGGGTCGACCTCGATCGACACGCGGCCATCGATACCGTCGGAAGCATCCCACTGCGGGGCCAGCACGTCGCAGGCCCTGCGCACGTCGTCCGTGGTGACCGTGCGGATGGTGGCGTCGACGTCGGCACCGCGTTCGGCCAGTTCGGCGATCTGCCCGTCGTAGGAGTCGCCCTCGGCGAGCGCCTTCTGGAAGATCGACGGGTTGGTGGTCACGCCGACGACGCTCTTGGTGTCGATCAACTCTTGCAGGTTGCCTGAGTCCAATCGTTGCCGCGACAAGTCGTCCAGCCACACGGATACTCCCGCAGCGCTCAACGCTGCTAGGTTAGGGTTCTGAGTGCCCATCTGGATAACCCTTTCTCAGTTGTCCACTACCTGTTCCGCGGCGTCAGCGACGGCTTCGGCGGTGAAGCCGTATTCACGGAACAATGTCTTGGCGTCGGCGGATTCGCCGTAGTGCTCGATCGACACGATCCGGCCGGTGTCGCCGACCAGCTTGTGCCAGGATTGCGCGACGCCGGCCTCGACGGCGACGCGGGCCGACACCGTCGGGGGCAGCACGCTGTCGCGGTACTCCTCAGGCTGGGATTCGAACCACTCCACACACGGCATCGACACCACCCGCGCGACAATGTCTTTGTCTGCCAACAACTTCTGCGCTTCAACCGCGAGCTGCACCTCGGAGCCGGTGCCCATCAAGATGACGTCGGGTTCCTCGTCCGGGTCGCTGTCGCCCAGGATGTAGCCACCGCGGCCGACGCCCTCGAAGTTGGTGCCCTCCAACACCGGCACGCCCTGGCGGGTCAGGATCAGGCCGACCGGACCGCTGCCGTTGCCGCGGGCCAGGATGGTGCGCCAGGCATAGGCGGTCTCGTTGGCGTCGGCCGGGCGCACCACGGACAGGTTCGGGATGGCGCGCAACGCGGACAGGTGCTCGATTGGCTGATGGGTCGGGCCGTCCTCGCCGAGCCCGATCGAGTCGTGCGTCCAGACGTAGATGGTGTCGATGTCCATCAGCGACGCCAGTCGCACCGCCGGGCGCATGTAATCGGAGAACTGCAGGAATGTGCCGCCGTAAGCGCGGGTGGGCCCGTGCAGGACGATGCCGGAAAGGATGGAGCCCATCGCGTGTTCGCGAACACCGAAATGCAGGGTGCGGCCATACCAGTGCGCGGTGTAGTCCTTGGTCGAAATCGACGGCGGGCCAAAGGAATCCACACCCTTCATGGTGGTGTTGTTGCTGCCCGCCAGGTCGGCCGAACCGCCCCACAACTCGGGAAGCTTCGGTCCCACCGCGGTGAGCACCTCACCCGACGCGGCGCGGGTGGCCAGCGCCTTGGAGCCGGGTTCCCAGTGCGGGATGTCGGCGTCCCAGCCGTCTGGCAACTGCTCCGCGGTCAGCCGGTCCAGCAGCGCCTTGCGTTCCGGTTCGCGCTGTGCCCACGCCTCGAACTGCGGTTGCCAGCGGTCGTGGGCCTCTTTCCCGCGGGCCACCAGGCCCCTGGTGTGGGTGAGGACGTCCTCGCGGACTTCGAACTTCTTGTCCGGATCGAATCCCAGGATTTTCTTGACGGCCGCGACCTCCTCGTCGCCCAGCGCCGCGCCGTGCGCCTTCCCCGTGTTCATCAGGTTGGGCGCCGGATAGCCGATGATCGTGCGCAGCGAGATGAACGACGGCCGGTCGGTGGCGGCTTTGGCGTTGGCGATGGCCTCCTCGATGCCGACGACATTCTCGCCACCCTCCACCTCCTGCACGTGCCAGCCGTAGGCGCGATACCGCGCGGCGGTGTCTTCGCACAGCGCGATGTTGGTGTCGTCCTCGATCGAGATCTGGTTGTGGTCGTAGAACACGATGAGGTTGCCCAGCTGCTGGACGGCCGCCAGCGACGACGCCTCCGAGGTCACGCCTTCTTCCATGTCGCCGTCGGAGGCGATCACGTAGATGTGGTGGTCGAACGGGCTTACTCCAGGTTCGGCGTCCGGGTCGAACAGGCCGCGCTCGTAGCGCGACGCCATCGCCATCCCGACCGCCGAGGCCAGACCCTGGCCGAGGGGACCGGTGGTGATCTCAACGCCCTTGGTGTGCCGGAACTCCGGGTGCCCGGGCGTCTTGGATCCCCAGGTCCGCAGCGACTCGATGTCGGACAGTTCGAGGCCGAAGCCGCCGAGGTAGAGCTGCAGGTAGAGGGTCAGGCTGCTGTGCCCGGCCGACAGCACGAACCGGTCGCGGCCCAGCCAGTGCGTGTCGCTGGGATCGTGGCGCATCGTGCGCTGAAACAGGGTGTAGGCCAAGGGGGCCAGGCTCATCGCGGTCCCGGGATGCCCATTGCCGACTTTCTGCACGGCGTCGGCGGCCAGCACCCGGATCGTGTCGACCGCAGCCGAATCGATCTCGGTCCAGTCGTCGGGGTGGCGCGGTTGGGTAAGCGCAGAGATCTCTTCGAGTGTGGTCACGAATCAGTCCTTCGGGCTCAGTCCTCAGGTCGTCCAACTGATCAATCTCACCCTAGTGCGGTAGTGCGGGCTTCTGCAGGGCTTGATTCTGGTTACCCACGCGTAGGCGCTTGAAAAATGGACCCTCGGGGCCCTCGACCGAGGGGATGCGGTCTACCATCGTGCGTAGTAGATGCTGGCGCGCTGCTGAAACCCGAGGGAGTTATTGCGTGAGCGTTCGCGGGCGTGTCGCGCCGAGCCGAGTACGCGGCACCATGCTGGCGTACCTGGCGTTGACCAAGCCGCGGGTCATCGAACTGCTCTTGGTCACCGCAATCCCTGCGATGCTGCTCGCGGACCGCGGCCACGTGAACCCGCTGCTGATCCTCAACACGCTGGTCGGCGGGATATTGGCCGCCGGCGGCGCCAACACCCTCAACTGTGTGGCCGACGCCGATATCGACAAGCTGATGAAGCGAACCGCGCGGCGCCCGCTGGCCCGCGCGGCGGTGCCCACTCGCAACGCGTTGGTGCTCGGGCTGGTGATGACGGGCGGCTCATTCTTCTGGCTGTGGTGGACGACCAATCTGCTCTCGGGACTGCTGGCGATCGGCACCGTCGCGTTCTACGTGTTCGTCTACACGCTCTTGCTTAAGCGCCGGACCTCCCAAAACGTGGTGTGGGGGGGTGCGGCCGGCTGTATGCCGGTGATGATCGGTTGGTCGGCGGTCACCGACACCATCGGCTGGCCGGCGCTGGCGATGTTCGCGATCATCTTCTTCTGGACACCGCCGCACACCTGGGCCCTGGCGATGCGGTACAAGGAGGACTACATAGCGGCCGGTGTGCCGATGCTGCCGGCCGTGGCGACCGAACGTCAGGTCACCAAGCAGATCCTCGTCTACACCTGGCTGACGGTGCTGGCGACGCTGGTGCTGGCGCTGGCGACGGGGTGGCTCTACACGGCGGTCGCGGCGCTGGCCGGGGCGTGGTTCCTGACGATGGCCCACCAGCTGTACGCAGGCGTGCGGGTCGGCGAGCCGGTCAAGCCGCTGCGACTGTTCTTGCAGTCGAATAATTATCTGGCGTTGGTGTTCTGCGCACTGGCGGTCGACTCGGCGATCGGGCTGCCGACGCTGTTCTGATCGGCGGTCGAGCCAAGACCACCGACACGCCAATAGTGGACCAGTGAGCGACAACTTCCCATGCGTGCGGGTCTTGTCGCTCGTAGGTGGACAAAAAGTCGTTCCCCAGAGGCCTGGGGCCGATGTGACTAGGGAAGCAGCACCAGCGAGCCACTGGTTTTGCGGCCCTGCAGATCCTGATGCGCCCGCGCCGCTTCGGACAGCGGATAGCGGCCGCCGACTTCGATGCTGATGGCTCCACCGGCGACCGCTTCGAACAATTCGTCGGCACGCCAGCTGAACTCCTGTGCGGTGCGCATGAAGTGGGCCAGCGCGGGTCGGGTGAGGAACACCGAGCCGGCGGCGTTGAGGCGCTGCGGATCCACTGGCGGAACCGGTCCGCTGGACGCGCCGAACAGCGCCAGGGTCCCGCGGATGGCCAGGCTGGCCAGGCTGGCGTCGAAGGTGGTGGCGCCCACGCCGTCGTACACCGCCGCCACTCCGGCACCCCCGGTCAGCGCACGAATCCGCTGACCGAACTGCGCGGCGTCGTCGGGGTAGGGGAGCACCTCGTCGGCGCCGGCCTGCCGGGACAGTCGCTCCTTTTCAGCCGTCGACACGGTGGTGATGACCCGCGCGCCGAGCAGGTGTGCCCACTGCGTCAGGATCAGCCCGACGCCGCCCGCACCGGCATGCACCAGCACGGCGTCGCCACTTTGCACGGGATACACCGACTTCACCAGATAGTGGGCGGTCAGGCCCTTGAGCAGTACCGAAGCCGCCACCTCGGAAGTGACGCCGTCAGGCACCGCTGCGGTTAAAAATGCTGGCGCAGTTACGAATTCGGCGTAGCCGCCGTTGGCCGCGGCGCTCACTACGCGTTCGCCCACGCTGAAACCGTCGACTCCTGCACCGACAGCGGCGACCGTGCCGCACGCTTCGGAGCCGAGGACGAATGGCAGCTGGCGCGGATATTTGCCCTCGCGGAAATAGGTGTCGATGAAGTTGACGCCGATGGCTTCGGTCTCGATCAGCAGCTCGCCCTGGCCGGGCGTGGGTTGCGCCGTCTCGACGTAGCGCAGGACTTCGGGACCGCCGGTTTCGATGATTTCGATTGCGTGCATGTGGCTATCATGCCCGGGCATGAAGCTTGCCCGGCCGGACGTCTTCCATCCCCGCATCGTGCTGGCGGGGTGCCCGCGGCACGTCAGTGGTGACGGCGACGATGCCGGTTTGGTCGCCGCCCTGCGACACCGCGGTCTGCACGCGCGTTGGTTGTCGTGGGACGACCCCGACGTCGGCGGCGCGCACCTGGTGATACTGCGGGCCACCCACGATTACGCCGATCGGCTCGACGAGTTCCTGGCCTGGACCACCGGTGTGGCCAACCTATTGAATCCGCCCGCCGTCGTCGCCTGGAACGCCGACCGACGCTACATGGCCGACCTGGCGGATGGGGGGGTACCGACGGTGCCCGGCGAGGTCGTCGCGCCGGGCGAGCGAGTGCGGCTGCCGCGCCGCGGTGACATGTTCGTGGGCCCGACGGTCGGCACCGGCACCCGGCGGTTCAGCGACCGGTCGGCGGCCGCGGCCTACATCGCCTATATCGCCGGAGCCAAGCAGAGCGTGTTCGTGCAGCCCGCGGATTCGGCCGCCGAGACGGTGCTGATCTTCGTCGGCGGCAAGCCGTCGCATGCGTTCGCGGGGACCGGGCTGCGTCCGGCCGACCCCGATTTCGAGCTCTGGGATGTGGGCGTCGCCGCGCTAGCCGCCGCGACTGCGGACCCGAGTGAGTTGCTCTACGCGCGGGCGCATCTGAGCGGTGCCCGCTTGGTGGAACTGCAGTTGGTGGACCCGTCGCTGGGCTGGCGACGGTTGGACGCCAACACCCGCAACCTGGCCCAGCGTGAATTCGCGCTGGCCGTCGAGTCAGCTTTGGAGCGGCTCGGGCTGGGTCCGTTCTCGCAGCCGGACTCGCATTGAGGCCCATAGGGCGGCGGTGGCCGCCGTGCACGCCGCAGCGCCGGCGACGTGGACGGCTACCAGCGCGGCGGGCACCCCGGTGAAGTATTGCGTGGTCCCGACGACGGCTTGCGCGCAAACCAGGGCCAGCAGCACACCGAGGCGAACCATGATCGCCCGGACGGCACCGACCGCCAGCAGCCCGCAGCCCAGCCCGATCAGCAGGGACCCATAGCCGATCAGCAGCGACGAATGCATGTGCACCAGGGTGGTGATCTCCACCTTCAGCCGCGGCACCGTCCGGCTGGGGCTGTGGTCGCCCGCGTGCGGACCCGCCGCGGTGACCAGCGTGCCCGTCACCAGCACCGCGGCCAGGTTCACCGCGCTCAGCGCCGTCAGCGCGCGCAGCGGCTTGGCCACAAGCGGCCGCACCGTCCCATCGTCGGGCTTGCCGACCTTGACGTACAGCAGCACCGACAGCCACACCATCGTCATCGATGCCAGCAGGTGGATGGCCACCGTCCACCACAGCAGCCCGGTGCGCACCGTAATGCCGCCGATCACCGCCTGCACGACCGTCGATAGCGGCATCAGCCAGGCATAGACCAGGACTTCGGCGCGCCGGCGTGCCCGGGTCACGGTTAGCACGGCCAGCGCCGCGGCGATCACGACCGCGATGCTGATCATCCGGTTGCCGAACTCGACCGCCTGGTGGACTCGCGGTACCTCGGCAACCGCTACCGGGGTGAAGCTGCCCGGAAAGCACTGCGGCCAGGTCGGACAACCCAGCCCCGACGCGGTGACGCGGACGATCGCGCCGGTGACGGCGATCCCGCCCTGGGTGAGGATGACGGTTGCGGCGACGACCCGCTGGACACGCAGGCTGGGCTGGGGGAGTAGGTCCACCAACCGCAGCAGCAATCGTCCGACGGGCACCGCCCGATCGTAAGGCAACGAAAACTACACCCCGTAGTAACCCGAGTACCCCGGCTCGCGGCGCCGAGACTGCAACTACGCACACCCGTGTCGGCGTGTCGTGTGCGTGGTTGCAGTGTCGGGAGCGGCAGGGCGGCGGCTCGGCCCCCTCTAAGGGCTCAGGTGAAGCGAAACCAGCGCATCGCGGCCAGCGCCGCCAAAGCGCCCCACGCCGCCAGCACCGCCACTCCGAACCAGTCCACCGACAGGCTCATCGCCTGCGACAGCGCCTCTGTCAGGGCGCCGGACGGCGTGACGCGGGCCGCCCACTTCACCGCCTTCGGGATCATGTTCGTCTCAACGGTCAGCGCGCCGAATCCGGCGAACACGAACCACATCAAGTTGGCGATCGCGAGCACGATCTCGGCCCGCAGGGTGCCGCCGAGCAGTAGGCCCAGGGCCGCGAAGCCCGCGGTGCCCAGCGCGATGATCGCCGCGCCCAGCGCCAGGGCCGCCAACGCCGGCCGCCAGCCGAGCGCAAACCCGATGGCGCCCAGGATGATTGCCTGCAAAAACACCACGGCGACCACCGCCAGTGACTTGCCGGCGATGATGCCCCAGACCGGCAACGGGGTGGCTCCGAGCCGTTTGAGCGCGCCGTAGCGGCGGTCGAACGCGACCGCGATGGCTTGCCCGGTGAACGCCGTGGAGATCACCGCCAGCGCCATGATGACCGGAACGAATGTGGCGGCGCGGTTGTGGCCGAACGACCCGAACGGCAACAGTGTGAGCCCGACCAGCAGCGTGATCGGGATGAACATGGTCAGCAGCAGTTGCTCGCCATTACGCAGCAGCAGCTTCAATTCCAGGCCGAACTGCGCGGCCAGCATCCGGCGCACGGCACTGGGGCGGGGGTCCGGGGTGAAGGTGCCTACCGGAAAGACGTCACTTTTCTCTTCCGTCATTGCCGCAACTTCCTGCCGGTCAGATCCAGGAACACGTCCTCGAGGCTGCGTTGCTCGACTCGCAGGTCGGTGGCCAGCACGTCGATTTGCGCGCACCATGCCGTGACGGTCGCCAGCACCTGCGGGTCGACAGACCCTTCGACCAGGTACTCGCCCGGAGTCAACTCGGTGGCCTTGTAGTCCTCCGGCAGCGCGGCGGCCAACAGAGACAGGTCCAGCCGCGGCGGCGCGGTGAACCGCAACTGGTCTTTGGCGCCGGTGCGCATCAGCTCCGACGGCGTGCCCGCGGCCACCGTCACGCCGTGGTCGATGATGACCAGCCGGTCGGCGAGCTCCTCGGCCTCCTTGAGTTGGTGGGTGGTCAGCACCACCGTCACCCCGTCGCGGCGCAGCGCGTCGATCAATTCCCACACCAGCAGCCGGGCATGGGCATCCATGCCCGCGGTGGGCTCATCGAGGAACACCAATTCGGGACGCCCGACCAGCGCGCAGGCCAGCGCAAGGCGTTGCTGCTGCCCGCCGGAGAGCCGTCGATAGGTGGTGCGGGCGGCGTCGGTGAGGCCCAGGGTGTCCAGCAGCCATTGCGGGTCCAGCGGATCGGCAGCATAGGAGGCCACCAGGTTCAGCATTTCGCCGGCGCGCGCCGCCGGGTAGCCGCCCCCGCCTTGCAACATCACCCCGATGCGTGCGCGCAGCCGCGCGTTGTCGGTGATCGGGTCGAGCCCCAGCACCTCGATCGTTCCGGCGTCCGGGCGCACAAACCCCTCGCACATCTCGACCGTCGTGGTCTTGCCGGCGCCGTTGGGGCCCAGCAGAGCTAACACCTCGGCGGCATGTACCTCGAGATCGAAATTCGAGACGGCCGTGATGGACCCGTATTGCTTGCACACCCCGCGCAGCCGTACTGGGGGGACCTTGGGGGCCGAGGTCACGAGCGCCGCTCCTCCTCATCGCTTCGCTCTTCATCGTCGACGGCGCGGCTCACGTGGAATCAGCGTAGGCGTCGGGCGCCGCCTCGGGATAAGAGGTGGCCCGTGGGGTCACCGGGGACACTGGGGTCTCGGGGGCCGGCACCGCGGCAGTGACGGGGGTTTCGGTAGGCATCCGCCGCCACGGCAGGTGGTTGTAGGTCACCGCAATGAGCATCACCACGATGACGGTGCTGGCCACGGTGGCATCCACGATCTGGAACAGCGCGAAGCGGTCGCCGTTGGCTGTCGGGCCGAAGATGCCGACGACGAGGGTGACGACGATCGCCGCCATCCGGAAGCCGGGGCGGGTCGCCCACGCGGCCAGCGGAATGATGGCCCACAACAGATACCAGGGCTGCACGACGGGAAACAGCAGCACCGTGACGCCCAGCGCGACGCCGAGGCCGCCGATCGGGTGCAGGCGGCCGCGGAACACGGCCAGTAGCAGCCAGGCGACCATCACCATGATGATCAGCACGCCGATGCCACGGGTCAGCGACAACACGGCGGTGGTGTGATCGCCCAGGCCGAGCACGATCCCCACTTGCCCGGTGCCCAGAGCCAGCAGCGTCGGTGGCGACATCCAGCTGCGCACCACGTTCGCGGTGCCCAGGGTGTTGATCCAGCCGAACCCGAGCCCGCTGGCCCAGCCGACGACGGCGATCACCGCCAGCGACAACGCCGTCATGCCGGTGCCGGCCAGCAGCAGCGCTTGCAGGGTGCCCCCGCAGCGGTAGGCCAGCGCCGCCGCGACGAAACCCAGTGCCAGCAGTGACGGCAGTTTTACCTGCGACGACAGGATGATGAGGATCGAACCGGCCAGCAGCATGCCCAACGGTTCCCAGTCCGGGCCGATCCGGCGCCACGACGTCGGCCACAGCCGTGGCGAGTCGATACCGCGCAGCGCGAACTCGGCGCCGGCCAGCATCAGCCCGAGCATCAGCGCCTCGTTATGGATGCCGGCGACCAGATGCATGATCAGCAGCGGATTGGCCGCACCCAGCCACAGCGCGCTCACCTCGGCGACACCGCAGCGTCGGGCCAGCCGCGGGGTCGCCCACACGATCAGGCCGACCCCGATCAGCACCACCAGCCGGTGACAGAGTACGGCGGCGACGATGTTTTGCCCGGTCAGCGCCGAGATCCCGCGCCCGATCCACAAGAACAACGGGCCGTAGGGCGCCGGGGTCTCGCGCCACAGGCTGGGAACCGAAAGGGTGAACACGTGGCCCAGCCCCAGTCCGGAGGCCGGACCCACCTTGTAGGGGTCGAGCCCCTGTAGCGAGATCTGGCTTTGGGCCAGGTAGGAGTAGACGTCCTTGCTGTACATCGGCGGTGCGATCAGCAGCGGCAGGACCCATAGCAGCAGGGTGCGGTCCAGGTCGCCGCGCGACATCCGACGCCTGCCCAGCGCGAATCGGCCCAGCATCAACCACGCCAGCGCCATCATGACCGCCCCGGTCGTGGTCATCGTCAACGACACCGTCTGGATCCGCGACGGCAGATTGAGCAGCCGGACCCCGAACGTGGGGTCCTGGACGACGGGCCTGGCCCCTGCCCCCAGGGCGCCGATCCCCATCAGGACGGTGCCGGTGGCGCCGAACAGTCGGGTGCGCTGAAGCGCGCTGAGCTCGGCAGCGTTCAGCGGCGAGCCCACCGCCTGCTCATCGCCGTGCAAGCTGGCGATCGACGAGCTCAGCGTATGGTGGCGCGCTGCCATCAGTGCAGCGTAGCGGCATGTCAGTAATCGCCGCTGAAACGCTCTTGGTGTGACCAGCGCAACCCGAACAGAGGGCACCCTTAGTGGACCGAGCGCCGGAATTGCGTCACACTGGTGTTGTGGAAATCACTGCGGCTCCAGCGGCTGTTCTCGGCGCCGGTGTTCCCGACGGTCACACCCGTCGGGCCATCGTGTGCCTGCTGCTGGAGTCCGGATCGATCACCGCCGGTGAGATCGGTGACCGGCTGAGTCTGACGCCCGCTGGCGTGCGTCGTCACCTCGATGCGCTGATCGAGGCGGGCGACGCTGAGTCCCTGGCCGCTGCGTCCTGGCAGCAGGCCGGGCGCGGGCGCCCCGCGAAGCGGTTCCGGCTGACCGCGGCCGGCCGGGCCAAGCTCGGCCACGCCTACGACGACTTGGCGGCCGCGGCCATGCGGCAACTGCGGGAAATCGGTGGTGAGGAAGCGGTTCAGACGTTCGCCCGGCAGCGCATCGACGCGATCCTGGCCGATGTTGTGCCGGCCGGCAGCGCCGAGGACGCCGACGTCGAAGCGGCCGCCGAGCGGGTCGCCAGCGCGCTGACCAAGGCCGGTTACGTCGCCACCACCACGCGGGTCGGCGGGCCGATCCACGGCGTGCAGATCTGCCAGCATCACTGCCCGGTGTCTCATGTCGCCGAGGAGTTTCCAGAGTTATGCGAAGCCGAGCAGCAGGCCATGGGCGAGGTGCTCGGGACCCACGTGCAGCGGTTGGCGACCATCGTCAACGGCGACTGCGCCTGCACCACCCACGTACCCCTCACACCGGCGCCCAGCCCGCGCCCACACACCACGAGCATCAAAGGAGCGTTCCTATGACACTCACGCCAGAAGCTACAAAGTCGCCAGCCGTCGAGCCGTTGACCCAGCAAGAAGCGATCGACTCGCTGGGCAAGTACGGCTACGGCTGGGCGGACTCCGATGTCGCGGGCGCCAGCGCGCAGCGCGGGCTCTCCGAGGTGGTTGTCCGCGGCATATCAGCGAAGAAGAACGAGCCCGAGTGGATGCTGAAAACCCGGCTGAAGGCACTGCGCATCTTCGACCGCAAGCCCATGCCAAGCTGGGGCGCCAGCCTCGACGGCATCGACTTCGACAACATCAAATACTTCGTGCGCTCCACCGAGAAGCAGGCCGCGAGCTGGGACGAGCTGCCGGAGGACATCCGCAACACCTACGACCGGCTGGGCATCCCGGAGGCGGAGAAGCAGCGCCTCGTTTCCGGCGTCGCGGCTCAGTACGAGAGTGAAGTTGTCTACCACCAGATCCGGGAGGACTTGGAAGCTCAGGGCGTCATCTTCCTGGATACCGACACGGCGCTGCGTGAGCACCCCGACATCTTCAAGCAGTACTTTGGCACCGTGATCCCGGCGGGGGACAACAAGTTCTCCGCGCTGAACACCGCGGTGTGGAGCGGTGGATCGTTCATCTATGTACCACCGGGTGTGCGCGTCGACATCCCGCTGCAGGCCTACTTCCGGATCAACACCGAGAACATGGGCCAGTTCGAGCGGACGCTGATCATCGCCGACGAGGGCTCTTATGTGCACTACGTCGAGGGCTGTACGGCGCCGATTTACAAGTCCGATTCGCTGCACTCGGCGGTGGTCGAGATCATCGTGAAACCGCATGCGCGCGTGCGCTATACCACCATCCAGAACTGGTCGAACAACGTCTACAACCTGGTCACCAAGCGGGCCCGCGCCGAAGCCGGCGCGACCATGGAGTGGGTCGACGGCAACATCGGCTCGAAGGTCACCATGAAGTACCCCGCGGTCTGGATGACCGGCGAGCACGCCAAGGGTGAGGTGCTGTCGGTGGCGTTCGCGGGCGAAGACCAGCACCAGGACACCGGTGCCAAGATGCTGCACCTGGCGCCGAACACGTCGAGCAACATCGTGTCCAAGTCGGTGGCCCGCGGCGGCGGTCGCACCTCCTACCGCGGCCTGGTGCAGGTGAACAAGGGAGCGCACGGCTCCAAGTCGAGCGTGAAATGCGATGCGCTGCTGGTCGATACGATCAGCCGCAGCGACACCTACCCATACGTCGACATCCGCGAGGACGACGTCACGATGGGCCATGAGGCCACCGTGTCCAAGGTCAGCGAGAACCAGCTGTTCTACCTGATGAGCCGCGGGCTGACCGAGGACGAAGCGATGGCGATGGTGGTGCGCGGCTTCATCGAGCCGATCGCCAAAGAGCTGCCCATGGAGTACGCCCTGGAGCTCAACCGGCTGATCGAGCTGCAGATGGAGGGCGCGGTCGGATGACGGCTCAGGACCTGACCGAGACCGCCGAAGGGTCCCGGCTTACCGCACTGAACAAGGCAGAGCGGTTCGCCTCGTTCGACGTCGACGCGTTCGAGGTTCCCGGCGGCCGCGACGAGATCTGGCGGTTCACCCCGCTGCGGCGGTTGCGCGGCCTGCACGACGGCTCCGCACCGGCCACCGGAAGCGCCCAGATCACCGTCAGCAACCGGCCGGGCGTGCAGGTGGAGACCGCGCGCCGCGGCGACCCGCGGCTGGGACAGGGCGGTATTCCCGCCGATCGTGTTGCAGCCCAAGCATTTTCGTCGTTCAACTCGGCGACGCTGGTCACCGTCGGGCGAAACACGCAGACCGCTGAGCCGGTGAACATCACCGTCACCGGGCCCGGCGAAGGCGCGGTCGCCTACGGGCACCTGCAGATCCGGGTGGACGAGCTCGCCGAGGCGGTCGTGGTCATCGACCACCAGGGCAGCGGAACCTACGCCGACAACGTCGAATTCATCGTCGGCGACGCCGCGCGGCTCACCGTGGTGTGGATCGCCGACTGGGCCGACGACGCCGTCCACGTCAGCATGCATCATGCCGCGCTCGGCAAGGACGCGGTACTGCGGCATGCCGTAGTCACGTTGGGCGGCGAGGTGGTGCGGATGT
>NZ_JBKQQD010000453.1:0-7183 GCF_052144515.1 Mycobacterium sp.
CGGCTGCTCAACGAGATGATGCGATCGCCCAGGAGGTTGTCCATCGCGTATAGGCCGTCGTAATCGTCCAGCACCACAAAGACATCGCCGAACGGGTCATTGGGGTCGGTGCCCCCCAGTCCGTCACTGCCCGGCCCGAACCGGCGCTCGCGAAATCCATCGAGATCGATTTTGGCTCGCCGAAACGCGTCCTCGCGCGCATCGATCAGCGCGTCCATGCTGCTCAGGATGCGCTCGATACCTTCGTAGTCCTTCGGCGACACGATGTCGGTGACGTGCGGCAGTGAGGCGATCTGCGCCAGGGTCGCCCCGCCGACGCAGAAGAACGTCACCCGCGATGGGCTATACATCGTTGCCGCAGAACACATCAGGGTCATCAAGGTGGTCGTCTTGCCACACTGTTTGGCGCCGACCACGATGATGTTGCTGCGCAGCGCGTCGATCGCGTACACGACTTGCTTGGATTCCTCGGGGATGTCCATGACGCCCACCGGAAACATCAGTCCCGAGTTATGACCGTAGTCGGCATGCCATGGCTTGCCCCGGTAACCAGCCACCAGAGCGTCGATGGGCTCGGGGTCCTCGAGCGGTTCTAACCACGGCCGGCGTGGTGACCGGTGCGGCACATTGTGCAGCGACTCCCGCAGCACGTCCACGATCTTCTTCCGCTTGAAACCGTCTTCGTGGTAAAGGAATTCGTCGGGCTCGGTGTCGACTGCGGCGGCGGCTTCCAATGCCGCGGCGTCGGCGGCGTCCAGGGGCTGGTACTGCCAGTTGTACAGCCGCGGCTTCGTCAAGGTCATATCGACGGTCGTCGACATTTCTTTTGCCTTGGGCACCACGAACGGCGCCGATAGGTAAAAGCAGCGGAACGGCTCCAGATCACGCGGCCCCACCTTCAACAGCGCGAAGCCGTTTTCTTTCGACGGCAGATGGTAGGCGGCGTCCGAGCCGATCACCTCACGGCTGTCGTCGCCGGACTCGGCGCGCAACGCGATCCGAAATGCAATGTTGGACTTGACCTTTTGCAGCGACGACAGATCCAGCCGCTGTCCGCCCAACATGAAGAAGACGTTGGCGCCGCGGCCTTCCTGACCGATGTGGATGATGAGGTTGATCCACTTGTCGTGATTGGCGAACAATTCCAGATATTCGTCGACGATCACCAGCAATACCGGCACCGGCGGCAGATCACGCCCGGCCAACCGTATCTCTTCGTAGTCGTTGGCGTCGCGCGCACCAACCGATGTGAACAGTTCATAGCGTTGTTTGATTTCTCCGTCGATCACCCTGCGCATCCGTTCCGCCAGATGCCGCTCGTCCTTACCAAGGTTGGACAGCGCGGCCACCACGTGGGGAATGCCGAGGATGTCCTGGGCCGCCGATTCGAACTTCATGTCGACGAAGATGACGTTGAACGCCTCCGGCGAGTGCGTCAGCGCGATCCCGTAGACCAACGACAAGAAGAACTCCGATTTGCCCGAGCCGCTGGTACCGATGACCACCGAGTGAAACCCGAAGCCGCCGAAGTCTTTTGCACGGATGATGATATTTTGCAGCTCGCCGTTCGGTTTGGCGCCGACCGGGATTTCCGACCACCGCTCGTCGCCCCGGCCGCGCCGTTCGGCCCACAGCCGATCGACATCTAATTCGCGTGGGTCGCTGATTCCCAACGCCCGCAGCAGTTCGGCGGCGCCGCTGCTGGAGTCGGCAATCTCGCTGCGGCTTGTGGGTGACCACCGCGCCATGGCCCGCGCATACCGGTAGGCCCGGGGTATCGACAGCTGGTCGGCATGGGCGAAGAACTTGCCGCGCGCACGCAGCAACGGCGCTGGGCGCCCATCATCGTCGTCGGCGTCGGCGCCGTTCCTGCCGGCTTTGACCGGAGCCGAACCGCTTGCCGGGCCTTTGTGTTCAACCATCTCGAGAACCTGGTCCACGCTGAACCCGACGCCGGTACCTACCCGAGACGCGATGCGCAGCACCGTAATTCCCGCCTTACCGACCTGTCCGACCACGCTCTCCCACGCATCTGGACTGCCCGTGTTGTCATCGACGATCACCAGGTGCGGTCCCAGATGCACCGTGTCAGTGCCCTGCCCGGTTTCCAGTGCCGAGCCCATTGCGGTCGGGCTGGCCGCCGCGAGGGGCGACCACGCGCCACGCTTACCCTTCATGTGCAGCTCAGCGCCTAGGGCCTCTTCCAGCTCCTCGGGTGTGGCGAATATCAGGCGCCGCCATCCGCACGCATCGAACAGTTCGTCGTGCAAGTTGTGTGGCAGCCACACCATCCACGACCACACCTCGGGGTTGCGCGTCACCACCATCAACTTCACGTCGCGCGGATTGTGAAACACTGCCAGCGAGCACAACACCGAACGCATCAGGGACCGGACCCGATCCAGGTCCTCGCTTACGAAGCTGAACCCGGGCGCCGACCGCAGGTTCAACACTTTGGCGATATCGCGAATCTTGCGCTGCTCCAATATGAAATCGCGCAACGCCTGCCCGGTGACGGGCTCGAGTTCCTCGTCGGAGGCGATGTCGGGCCACGTCACCGACAACACCGAATCCGGGGCGTGTTGAACGCCCGTCCCCACCCGCACCTCCAAGAAGTCCACATCGCCGCGGCCCCGTTCCCACATCCGCGGACCGCCGATGATCGCCCCCAGCCCCCTTGGATCGGAGTGCACCGACTGCTGCCACTGGCGCTGCGCACACACTGCGGTCTGGATCTCATCGCGGGTGACATCGAGGTCGCGGAGATAGCGGCGGCGGCCCTTTTCCATTTCGCCCCAGGTGATCTTGCGCGCGCGCCCAAACCGACCGGAAAACGCCAGCATGCTGAACGCGCCGATCCCCATCAGCGGAAAGAAGCCGGTGGACAAGCTGCGCACACCGGACACGTACAGCATCACGATCGTGCCAATCAGCGCGATGATCAACGCCGGCACGCCGATCATCACCCAAATGTTGCGTGGCTCGCGCTCCGGCAGAGCTATCGGCGCGGCCGGCGCTACCCGAACCGGTTTCGGCGGCTCGATCTTGACACGATTGATGGGAAACGATCTCTTAGACACCCTCGTCAGCCTCCCGCTTTAGCCGTTGTCGTCACCACGGTCGCCTGCCCGAGCACCGGCACAGTGTCGCGAGCCAACAGCGCCGCATGCCGCGACAAAGCCGGTCCCGCAGCAAAAGTCCGCAACAACGGCCAGGGTGCCTGCACCGCCGCAGCAGGATCAAGCCCCAGCGCGCGCAGGGTCGCCTCGTCAGGCTCGATCCCGAACCGCACACCGTTGTCCGACACCCAGAACAACGATTCGCGGGAATAGGCGGTGATCACGCCGCTGGTCGACGTCACGAAGTTCGCCGCTCCCGGCAACACCAGCACCTGGTTGGCGACAACCGATGCCGGGTCGCGGTCATCACGCACCAGGTGCACGATCCGGTTGTCCATCGACGCGGGCACCGGCAGCCCGCGCCCGTTGTAGACGGCGACGCGCGCCTGGGGGTCCGTCGACGACTTCTCCCACCCGACACATGTGGTCGGATTTGCCGCGGGGTCAACGAAATTCAGCCGTCCCATCGGGTAGTAGTCGACCGGCAGCGAGGTCACTTCAGGAATGTTGACCAGCACGTCGGGGCTCACCACCCGCGGCGCCGTCGACCCGTAGGAGTTGGCGCTGCGCAGCAGATCAGCCACGAAGCTGTTGATCTTTTGCACCCCGTCGGGCAGCAAGACATAGAACTGGCTTCCGCCACTGGCAGTTTGGTCCTGCAGCACCGCACCCACCTGCGAGCCTGACACCCACTTCGACGGCGTGCCTGCCTCCGGTACCTGCGGCACGCGCAGCGGCTCTGTCGCGGGTAGCCCGTCGAACAGCGCACGCGAAATCTCCACCGGCGCAGTCACTCCCGGGTCAAGTCCCAGACTCAAGGTGACCGCCCTATCAGTCGGGTCGATCTGGGAGCGCTTGGCTCCCCAGATGACATACCTGGTGCCCTCGAACGTCACCAGCAACCCCACGTCGTCGCGCAGCGGTGTGGCGCGTCCATAGCCGCTGAGCTCGCCCGCGATCGAAGTCACCACCGGCTTATCCGCGCTGCGCGGACGCCCTGCCGTATCGCACACCGACCACGCCGAGGCCGCACCCCTGTTAACCGGCATCGCCGCCGGCGCCCCCGGAATGCCTACCAGCGGCCCGGTCGGATACTTCGCGATCTCGGCGGGCTTGACCCACGTCGGCTGCCCCGCCGTCCCGGTCGCCAACCGTGCGGACGTCAAATTCAGGGCTGGATACAGTCGGCCGTCGATACGTGCGTAGATCGCCCCGGAATCGCGGTCGCCGATAATCGCCGAGTCGCCCACCACCCCGGTGGGCTTGAGCACATTGAGCAACATCATCCAGCCCGCGCCAATGGCCACCAACACCATCGACAACACGATCGCGGCGGTCTGTTTGCGGTCGTCGTGTTTCATTCGTGCGGAGAAGCGAGTTGTTGCCGCGCGCAGCCGCCGGTTGTAAAACAGGTGGCCGGAATTTTGGTCCCGGTTGGACAAACTCAGCGGCATTCCCAGTAACCCCTCGGTGATCGGCGAGGATCGCCCTCGACGATTCTTCCACCGTAATTCCGCTCGAATCGACCCTCATTTACGGTACGCAATGCCCGACGGGGTAAGACCGCGCTTGCCGGCACCACACCGAACAAGGCGAGCTGACCTGCTGCCTGAGCCACGGATCGAATTCTTGCCCAAGCTGCCCCGCCGCCGGTATTCACCCGAGTTCGTTTGACCAGCGCTGCTGCTGCAGGGATCGCCGAAGCCGGTTAGCGAGAGCTCGGGGTCTCGGACTATTCCTTCCGCTCTTCGTCGCTCGGCATGATCACGATCCGTCGCGGGGACCTGGTGACCACGGGAGGCTTGTCCTCACCGGACTTCGTAACAGGAACATTCGGCGGGGGGGTCATGCGGCCCTTGACCGGCTGGCCGTTGGGCACCGCGGGGGCCGTCACCCGCTTCTCTGCGGGCTTGTCCTTGTTCTCCCCTGCACCGCCGGCGCCCATCGCGCCCGGTGGCATCATCGGCATGCCGGTCATGCCCGTCGGCCCCGGTGCCGCCGGTGTGCCGCCGCTCGGTGTCACTGTCACCGACTTCGCCGACGCTCCGGCGGGCGTCGTCGGCGGCGAGGACGTCGGCACGGGTGGCGGACCCAGATAGCCGGCCGGGACCGTGCCGCCACCGCCGGAGCCGAGGCCACCGCCAGCACCACTGCCGGCGCCGCCACCGCCGAGGCCGGGTTCACTGCCGAGACTGTCCACAAGCTGCTCGTCGGACGCCAGCCCCGCGGCGCCGTGGCCCTGCTGGAGCGCACTCGTCAGCGGCTGCATAGCCTGCATGGCCTGCTGCGGAATCTCCTCAAGCGGTTTCATGAGTCCGCCAACCGCGCCACCGATCGCACCCGTGATACTCGAAACCACCTGCTGGATCATCTGCGTAGCCTGCTGCCCGCCCGCCTGCGCCCCTACTCCCTGCATCTGCTGTGCCGCGTCGGCATCCTGCGCCGGGAATTTGCGCGCGGCCTCGAGCGCGCGCATCCGCCGATCCAAGTCCTCAAGAGTGCTCGACTGTACGTCGCCAGGAACGTCGGCATTGCTCGAGAACGCCGAAAATGCGCCAGCAATGCCGGCCGGCGCATGGTCGGGTGGAGGAAGGGGAGCAGGCCCGGGACCTGACACTGGCGGTGCGTCAGCCACCCCCGCATATGTCCCCGGAGATGATTTGATCGGGACGTGTCCCCCGCCGCCCATGCTCCCACCTCAACTCTCGCCAACTGCGCCGTTCACGCGTTGCGCCGACGCGGCATCGCCATTTTGTCACACCACGCGTGGCCCGGCATTCACGTCACAACTTTCTGAGAACCACCGCGACGGTTGATGACCGCAAACCAAGCCATGTGATAGTTCGCGAGATATTCATGCCCATCGATCAGCGCCTCGATGGCCGCGAGCAGCATCCAATCTGCGACAGCGGTCTGATCGTGGTGGGGGTACGCGGTCAGGACCGAGCTTTGAATCTCTGCGACGCTTCCGCGCAGTAGCTCAGCTTCGTTCTGGGCGACGCCGGTGTTCCGTGTGGCCGGCGCCGCGACGGCCTGCGCGATCCGCGGCAGACCATCACGGCGGCGGACAGCTTCCACCAGGGTCGGTCCCAGCTCGTCGACGTCGGGCGCAGCCGAGCGGGCTGTCCGACCACCGGTCAGCGCGGGTGGGTCGGAAACAGGTTCCTCTATGTAGGCGTTGGGCTCGTGTGCTGCCGCGGCCACGACGGCGCCCAGCAAATCGACCACACTGGCGTGGCGGCGACGTGACGTCGGCTCTAGCAGCGTCACGTTGGCGGGAAGTCGGACGTGGGGAGGAATCCAGCCCCCGGCCAGATCAGTGACCAGGTTCGTGGTGCCGTCGTCGCGCAGCCCGGCCGCCCACGACAGTCGCGGCTCTTGGCGGGCCACCGCATCGACGAGCCGCTGCAGCCGTTGCTGTTCGGCCGCCCTCCCGGCCGCCGCGCCGGCCGCTGCGCCCGTTGTCGCCGACAGCGCCGATGAGCCGGCCACCGTTGACCCGCTCGCGCCGGCCTTGCCAGCCGCAGCCACTGACGCCGCCCGCTCGACCGGAGAAACCAACGGGCCACCCGCCGATGGAGACGTTGACGCAGACGGTGCGACCGGCGCGCCCGAGACCGGCGCCGAGGGAACCGTGGGCATGGCTGGCGCCGCGACGACGGGTGGGCGTAGATCGGAACCGTAGGCCGGCAATGGCCCGGCAGGGAGGGCCGGACCGGCGACGGCCGGAGCCGCGGGCGCGGACACCGGACCACCAGTCATCACCGCAGGCGCCATGGACTCGGCTCCGCCGCCCGTCGGTGTAGCTGCGGCGCCGGGCGAGGGTGTATCAACCGGAACGTGTGCCGCGGTGAATGATTCGCCGCCACTCAGGGCTGGTGCCGACACTGCGGGCGGCGTCGCCAACGGAGGAGGCGCCTGCGGAAGTGCAGCCGACCCCGGCTCCATCGCATGCATCGCGCCGTCAGACAACGATTGCACACCGGCAGTGGCCGGCTGCCCTGTCATCATGCCGGTCGCGACCGACTGCCCCATCGGTCCAGGCGAAAAGCCCTGTCCGAGGG
>NZ_JBKQQD010000454.1:0-4365 GCF_052144515.1 Mycobacterium sp.
GTGTCCCATACCCGCGAGCGCGTCCAGTTCGGCCGTCCGCTCAGCGCTTTCCAAGCCGTCCAGCACCAACTGGCCGCGATGGCGGGAGACATCGAAAGGGTCCGAGCGGCAACGACATTAGCGGTCGCAGCTGCTGCCGATTACGGCTTCTCCGCTGCCCAAGCGGACTACGCGGTAATGGTGGCGAAAGTGGTGGCCGGTCGTGCCGTCGGCCCGGTGACCACGATCGCCCATCAGCTGCACGGCGCAATTGGCGCCACCGCCGAGCACTCACTGTGGCTGGCGACGCTGCGAGCGCAGAGTTGGAGCACCGAGTTCGGCAGCACCGGCGAACACGCCCGCACCCTCGGCAGGATGGCACTCGCGGCCGCGCAGGATCAAGAAGCGTTGTGGGACTTGATTATCGGCAACTTACCCAGCGGATAGCTTGCAGTCACCGAGCTAAGAAGGAGAACTCATGGCAAAACCAGCATTCCAGGGCGCTTCGGCCATCGTCAGCGGGGGTGCCGGCGGCTTGGGTGAGTCCACCGTGCGTCGACTGCACGCCGAAGGCCTCAGCGTAGTGATCGCTGACCTCGCCGACGGCAAGGGCAAGGCCCTGGCCCACGAACTGGGCAGCGGTGCAACATTCGTCAGCACCGATGTGACCGACGAGGAGAGCGTGCTGGCGGCGATCGAGGTCGCCAAAAACCTGGCAACGCTGCGTTACGCCGTGGTTGCCCACGGCGGTTTCGGCGTAGCGCAACGCATTGTCCAGCGCAACGGTAGGCCCGCCGATTTCGGCGGCTTCACCAAGACCATCGATTTGTACCTCAACGGCACTTACAACATGCTGCGCTTGGTGGCGGCGTCGGTGGCGACCACCGAACCGGCCGACAACGGTGAACGCGGCGCGGTGGTAATGACCGCCTCGATCGCCGGATACGAGGGGCAGATCGGCCAGACTGCCTACGCCGCGGCGAAAGCCGGGGTCATCGGCCTAACTTTGGCCGCCGCCCGTGACCTGGCTGCGGCAGGCATTCGGGTGAACACCATCGCTCCCGGCACCATGCAGACGCCCATCATGGAATCCGTCGGCGAAGAGGCTATCGCGCAGTTCACAGCCAACGTCCCGTTCCCGCGGCGGCTTGGCACCCCAAGCGAATTCGCCGACGCAGCGGTGTTCTTGCTGACCAATGGCTACGTCAATGGTGCCGTCCTGCGCTTGGACGGCGCCCAAAGGTTCACCCCCAAGTAATCGGCGAATCCGCAGCCGGAAACGGGTTTGCCGTGAAGTTCACACAAGGGTACCCGACCGAGATACCCTCGACAGCAACGGGATTCGTGACGCCTGGTGCGCCGAGCGATCTGGCCGACCACGCAAAGCGATGCGGATCCGAGGCGGTGGCCGCGTCGAATCGAACTGAGACTGTCGATACCGCACAGCAATTCGACGCAGCGGTGGAACAGTTGCGCACCGACCTGGCTGAGTCGGGCCGCGATCCCGCTGGCGTATGCCTGCGAAAAGCGCTGGAGCAACCCGACGAATTCGAAAGCCTTGATGCGACAAGGGCGGTCGTGGACGTCGACGCGTCACCGTTGACCAATGCCAGCTCGTACATCGAGCAGTTCGCTGACAAGGTCCTGGACGGCTGGACTCCCGATGACCGAAAGACGGGGTAGTCATGCCGACGCCCGCACTTCCCGATGACCCGTCTGCTGTCGCCGTGCTGTGCATCGAGTGCCAGAACGGTGTCATGGGACCCGAATCCGTGTTGCCCGTGCTCGCCGCCGACTCCGGTGAACTCGTCGCCAACCTCCGCCGGCTGCTCGACGCCGCCCGGGATGCGGGGCTTCAGGTGTTGCACGCGACTTACGAAGGGCCGCTCGGTGGGCACAACACCGGGACCGCACGCCTTTGGCGCGCACTCGACCGCGCCACGGCCGGCTGGTTACCCGGTGCGGCACCGACGCAGGTTGTTCCCGAGCTGTTGGCGCCTACTGACGTCGTGCTGCCGCGCCACCACGGTCTCTTTCCCACTCTTGGCTCGGAATTGCTGCCGGTGCTGCGCAACTTGGGTGTACGCACCGTTGTGTTGGCGGGCGTGTCGTTGAACTTGGCGCTCCCGCAGACCGCAGGGCACCTCACCCAATCCGGATTTCAGCTGATCATTCCCACGGACGCGGTCGGAGGCACCCCTCCGCAGTATGCCGAGCAGGTGCTGACCTACACCATGGCCCTGCTTGGTCGGCTTGCGACAGTTGACGACTTAGTCGCCGAATGGCAACCCGCCAGCGGGCAGGGAGCGGAGTAACTTGCCGCAGACGGTGTCAGAGCCGCCCTGGAGCCCGAATCATTGTCAGACAGCCGCTACACCGGCCCAGTCCGTTAGTTGCCTGTCCTGTGTCCGTCGCAGCGACGCGTCACAGCGGGCACATTGGAGCGCGAGCACTTAACGGGCGGCGAGGCTGCGGGCGATGACCAGCCGCTGAATTTGGTTGGTACCTTCGAAGATTTGGGTGATCTTGGCCTCTCGCATGTATCGCTCGACCCTGTAGTCACGGGTGTAGCCGACGCCGCCGAGCACCTGCACAGCGTCGGTGGTCACTTTCATCGCAGCGTCGGTGCAGACAAGCTTGGCGATGCTGGCCTGCGTCGAATACGGCTGACCGGCATCGCGGCGGCGCGCGGCGTCGAGATAGGTGGCGCGGGCGCTTGCCACTGCGGCGGCCATGTCGGCCAGCACGAAGCCCAAGCCTTGGTGGTCGATGATCCTGCGGCCGAAGGTAGTCCGCTCATTGGCGTAGGCGGCTGCCTCGTCGAGCGCGGCTTGCGCCAGACCTACGGCTACCGCGGCGATACCCAGCCGCCCGGAATCTAGTGCGGAAAACGCGATCGTCAAACCCTGTCCCGGCTGGCCGATCAGCCGGTCAACCTCGACGAGGGACTGGTCGTAGAACGCCGACGTGGTGGGCACCGCAGCCAGGCCCATCTTCTCCTCGGGCTTGCCGAACGAGAGGCCGGGAAGGTCGGCGGGGATCAAGAAGCAGGAGATGCCGCGCGAACCTTCGCCGGTACGGGCGAACAGCGTGTAGAAGTCCGCCCGTCCGCCGTGAGTGATCCACGACTTGGACCCGTTGATCACATAGCCGCCGTCGCCGCGGGTCGCCGAGCAGCGTATCGCGGCGGCATCGGACCCGGCCTGCGGCTCGGAAAGGCTGTACGCACCGATCTGGCAACCCGAAAGCATCCCGGGAAGCCAGCGCTGTTTCTGCTCGTTCGTACCGAAGGCCACCAGCGCATGGCACGCCAGGCTGTGCACGCTGACCGCCACCGCGATCGCCGCCCACCGGGCCGCGATCTCTTCGAGTACCTGCAGGTAGACCTCGAACGGCTGGGCCGCTCCCCCCCATTCTTCAGGCTGCGGCAAGCTCAGTAGTCCGGCTGCTCCCAGTTGGGCGAACACGCCTTCGGGGTAAGTTTCTGCCTTCTCGTGCGCGTCGACGACGGGCGCCAATACCTTGTCTGCAATGCCGCGGACAAGGCCGATGAGGTCAACGGCCTCTTCGCTGGGTAACACCCGGTCAACGGTCATCGTCTTCTCACTTGGCCTGCGGTGGAGTTGCCATCCGCCACATTAGAAGACATATCGTGCGATGAGATCAGCCACTGCCGCCGGCTTCTCGCATCCTTCGATCTCCACGGTTTGCCGCACCGTCAGGTCGACGGTGTTGGCGCTCACGGCGGTGGCATCCAAGACGTGAGAGCGCACTCGGATGCGGCTGCCGGCAGTGACCGCACTGAGGAACCGCACCTTGTTCAACCCGTAGTTGATGCCCATCTTCATGTTTTCGACGGCATAGTTGCCGCGCTTGAGGGCAGGGATCAGTGAGAGCGTCAAGAAGCCGTGTGCGATGGTTGCCCCATAGGGGCTTTCGGCTTTCGCACGGTCGGCGTCGACATGAATCCATTGGTGGTCTTCGGTCACGTCGGCGAATGCGTCGATCCGCTGCTGGTCAATGGTTTTCCAGTCACCCACGCCCAGCTCCTCGCCCACCGCCGCGAGGGCGTCTTCCATCGAGGCGATCACCTTCATGTGCGTTCTCCTGTCACGGCCACGCGCCCTATTCCGCTATCTGTATGACTATATGGATACATAGAGTAAAGCGTGGCTATCGGCCCCTCGTCGCCCGGCCGCCGCCGGAGCTTTTGTGGACCGGCGCCGGCACGCATTCTCCCCGCCGTGCGGACAGGCACGATCGTATACAGATATCTGTATAACGGTATATTGTGCCTTTATGGTCGCCAGGGTGATCCTGGACCAGCTTCCGGAAGGATAACGTGACAACGACATCGCGCGCGGTAATCGTGGCCGCCGCCCGGAC
>NZ_JBKQQD010000455.1:0-3396 GCF_052144515.1 Mycobacterium sp.
AGATAACTAAGGCCAACCATCCTCGCCAGTCACTAGGCAATGTCCAGATGGCAACGGCCCTGCCGTCCCGACTGGCCGACGGCGATACCCATCGAGCCGGTCCCGCCAAGCAAGTCCGCTAATCCGCAGTCAGTCCGCAGTTGTTTCGACGACAAGAAGTCAGCCATATTCCCTGTCCGCCTTCGTTCGGGAGGAAGAGCCCGTGGATCTCTTCACCACGTCGGTTCCGTCAACCCCGAGATCTCGACGATGCTTGCCGGGTAGCGAGCTGCCGAAAAAGCCAAATAACCGTAAAGCTGCAACAGCACCGTGAGGTTCTGCGCCTTGGTCTCCGGCAGAACACGCGCTCTGATTCCCGACTCCCACAACACAACGTCGGATGCGCGCAGCACATACACCGGGTCCTCATCGCCGCCCGTGCCCAGGTTGGTCTCGATATTGGGGTCGGTCACCACCGGCAGGCCTTGGATACTGCCAACTACCTGCTGGCTGGCGACCTCCTCCAAAATGCCGGCGGCGTTCCACGGGCGGTTCGCGTCGGGTAGGAACAGCGGCCGCTGGTTGGCGTCCAGCAGCGATAGGAACCAGCCCCAGCGCCGCGGGTGCATCACGACAACCTCGGGCGGCTGAAAGCGGGTGGTGTGCACCGTCTGGATGGCGTTGGCGATGGCGCTGTAGACACCTTGGATGTCGACGGTGGATACGGCGATGGTGCCGATGTTCGGCGTGTTGTTCACGCCGAGCACTTGGCCGTTGGTGCCGCTGCCATACAGGCACTGCTTGTCAAGCTGCGTGGCATAGTCGGCGATTAGATCCCTGAACACCAAGTCGTCGAACGCAATTGGGCTCTGGTCGAGAAGTTGGATAGCGACACCTTGCTGGCCGGAGATCGTCCGAACCGCCGCGTTGATGAAGGTGTCGGTCAGATCCACGTCGGTGACGGGCGTGTTGTCCGCGGTCTGGACGGCGGTGGCCGTCCCGGTCAACACCTTCGGAATGTTGATCGAGTCGGTGCCACTCGGAAGCGGCTGACGCTGCACGAGGTTCGCGAACGCCCGGCCCGGGCGTGCCAGCTCGATGTATTGGTTCATCAGCCAGGCGGGCGGCACGGCGTAGCCGCCGGAGCCGTCGACCCGGGACAGATCGCGGTGTTCTTCGAAGGCGGGATGATCGACGACCTGCTGGGCGTGGCTGGTGAGGCGGGCGCGGGACTCGCCGTCGCTGTCCAGGTTCATCGACAGCCGGATCAAATCGCGGCACCAGGACTGGCGTTGGTCGCCGCGCCGATAGACGAGGTCGCGTGCGTCAGCGTGGTTGTTCATGGGGTTCCTTGCAGCGGTCTGTGGATTCAGGCTCAGCCGCGCTAGATGCGCCGGCATCACGCTGCGCTCGAGGTCTGCGCGGTACTCAGCGATCTGCTCGCCCAGCCCGCGCAGGTCCGTCATCGCGTGGCGGTAGCGGTGCTGCTCGCCCTCGTTCATTTCGCGGTTGGCGGCTCTGCACCCCATGAGCAATTCTTCACAGGTGCTGCGGATGGATTCGCGGCGCTGCTCGAGCTTGCGAAGGGAGTCATGAGTAGGGGTGCCGGCCATAATGGCTCGCTTTCGGGTGGGCGGAAACCGACATCGAAGAAACAAGGTGCCGGTTTCCGCGCACGTCAATGGATTGGGTGGAACGCCCGTTCCATTGGCGGCACCCTTCGCCACCGCCGCGTCGAGAGTGCCTCCGGCCCGGTCGTCACCGGGCCTCCCTCGTTACACCGAGTTACCGCCGCATTGGATGGCTGAACACATCATAGAACACGATGACAACCGGCGTTGTCACTGCGCACCGACGCGACTCAACGACCGGCGCGCCAGTTTCTAATTCTCGGTGCCGGGCGGGATGCGGACCTCGGACACGAAGCCGGCCTCCACTGCCGAAGGGATGCCTTCGGTTGAAGCGGGCTGGTGCCCCTTGGCCCTTTCAGTAGCCAGCGCTCCATCGAGAGCGTTCGCCACCGCATGACAGCTCGGGTTGGTGCAGGTATTCGCGTGCTCGCGGGCTTTGTCGAAAAGGGACATGGTTTCGTCTCTTGATTCGTCGGAATCACACGAAGGCCATATTGGCGGGTACAGCCACACCGGCCACCCGCTAAACGTCGCTTAGCGGCTGAATCAGGCCGACTTTTTCGGGGACTACGGCGAGCTGGCGGCGCAGCGCGACAGCACATATGCGCGGCGAGGGATGACGAGCGCGGGGCGAGCCTGGGGTCTCTCAGGACTTGTGGCTCATCGGCGCCTGCCACGACGACCCCGCATTGTTGACCGGCCCGTCGATCGGCAGCACGCCGTGCAGCGTGCACGTCGCCGACCATCGACCCAGCGCGTCGCGGCCCCACAGAACGGTGCACCCGTTCGGCAGGGTGCCGACGTTCCACTCCGACCCGTCGCGGCCGTGCAGGGCGTTGCCCTTCCCGGCCGGGTTCCAGCTGTACTGCATCGCTATCTTCCTTTTCACTCCTGTCCGGCATCCTGCCGTGACGAGGGGAACGCCGGGCATCGCAATTCACCGGCCAGCGCCCACGGAGCTGTCCCCAGGTGGCATTCAGTGTGCCGCTCGAGGGGCGCGCCCGACCAGGGTCTGCACGTCAGCATCCTCATTCCAGCGGGTCGCCTCTCCAGCGCGGCGCGAGGTTGTACCCGGTAGCGGGATTGTTCGCGCCAAGCTCGCGGATCAGTTTGATTTCCATCGCGAGGGTCTCGGCTTTGGTGGCTGTCTCGGATTCCCACAAGATCTCTTTGCGGACGGTCATGTCGAGTCGCTGGTCGGCGTGGTCCGCTTCGATCAGAGCTTTAGCGGTCGGGCTGCCGAAGTATGAAATCGCTCCAGTGAGATCCGAGCCGACGTAGATCTTGCCGTTCGGGTAGGTGATCTTGTAAACCTGCTTGCGCGGCATCGGGGTCGAGTTCACTTTGGTTCTAGCGATTTGAAGTAGTCGGCGTCGATAGCGACGTCTTCAACAGTCCTCGGCGTAGTGGTGACGCCAATCGCATATTCCTTGAGTAGCTCGCACAGGCGATCGCCATCGATCAGGTCGACGGGTGGTGCTCCGTCCCGGCGAGATTCGGCACGCGCGTCAGTCGTGAAGGTGCCAGTCGTTATCAGCAGACCCTTCTCGCCACGACCTGCCATCGCACCACGGAAGTCCCTCACCGCAGATGGGCCGACGCTGCCCGAATAACGCTTGCACTGAAAGAACACCGGAAAGCTCAGAAGCGAGATCTCGTAGACACCACGACCATCGATGCCACCATCGCCAGCCCGTCCGGTAACTACGGGGCTGGAGACCCCAGCCTCTCGCAGGAGTCGCTGAGCCAGTCGCTCAAAGGCGTGCGGCGACATACTCAGTAACGT
>NZ_JBKQQD010000456.1:0-28597 GCF_052144515.1 Mycobacterium sp.
CGACACAAACACCATTTGACACACTGGCCTCACTGGTCACATGTGTATCACATTGACGCATCGCGCGCCCCGGTGGCTGCCTTATGCGCCATGGGATGCGGCCGTTTTGTTGTCCTCGGCGGCCGTGCTGAGCACGTCGTGGACGAAGCCGAGCTTGGCCACCACCGGAAGGTTGAGCCGAAAGGGGTAGAGGGCCTCCTTGCCCATCGCGTGGTTCACCCGGTTGAGCACGCCGGAGAGCACCTCCCAGTCGTGCACGAGCGCTTCGAAGTCGCCTTCGCCGTAGTGGACCCGCGGGTCGATGTCGGCGTCGAGGTCGAAGTGCACCCGATCGGCGCGCAGCATCATCCCGGAGTCGGCGGCGGTCGCCAAGGTTCCCGTGATGTGCAGATAGTGGGCGAAGGTCTCCGCCCAGTCCTCGAAGGGGTGGGCGGTCGCGTAGTGCGAGATGTAGTCGTGTTCCCACTGATCCGGGACGTGTCCGGCGTAATAGTCCGCCAGCGCGGCCTGGTAGTTGCGGCGCTCGTCGCCGAAGAAGGAGCGGGCCTCGTCGATGAGCGCGCCGCCGGTGATCAAGATCATCTCGTAGTAGTGGCCGACCTCGTGGCGCATGTGACCGAGCATGGTGCGGTAAGGCTCTTTGAGGATGATCCGCTGCCGTTCTCGGTACAGCTCAAGCGATTCGGCCAGATCGATCGTGATGACGCCGTTGACGTGTCCCATCGTCACCGGATGCCCCACGGACTTGCTCGAAATCAAATCGAATGCCAGGCCCTTCGGGTCCTCGTGGAATGGCGTGATCGGCAAACTTTGATCGAGCAGTTGGAAGACCAGTCGCCGCAGGGCTTTCAGGGTGCTGGCCAGTTCGCTTTGCGCCTCGGTGTCGTCCGGATCCGGCCCGGTCCGGACGAAACCGTCTGCGAAGCGCACACCGGTCGGCGAGTCCGCCTCGACCAGCCAGTTGCAGCCTCGATCCCAATGGGCGCAGCGCACCCATGCCGTGTCCTCGATCATGGTGGATGTCCCGGCCGCCGGGGCGAGTGCTATCGACATCCAGGGCTTGTGGAATGCCACCTCAGTCGCGCAAGCCGAACAGCATTGTTCTTCGAAGGCCACTGCGGAGCCGCAGTTCGGGCAGCGGAACCCGCGCATCGACGCTATCCCTTGTCGGCCGTGATGGCGAAGTACGTCCAGGGCTGTTGCGGGCGACTCTTCAGGTACCCCTTCTGCCAGTTCCATTGCGGGTGCCGGCGCAGGAATTCGTCAGCGTCGAACGGTGCACCGTCGGCCCGCCCGTACCGCGCCCACAGGTTCATGCCGGCGATGTCGGCGGTGCAGGCGACCTTCGCATCGACGGATCCAAACGGAGTAAAGGGCGTCAAACCACTGTTCTCGCAAGGATCTTCGTCGGAATGCGCGCAGATGGTACGCGCCGACGGGCGCGTGTAGTTGAGGTATGGGTCGAAGGTGTCACCGATCATGCGCTTGCCGACCTCCACGTCGATCCGTCCGTCGGCCTCTCCGAGCAGCTGTTGCCAACGCACCTGGCGGGCCCCGTTGGGTGTGCGGATATCGCTGAACCCCGTCCCAAAGCATTCCAGGTTGCGAATCCGTGGATCGGTCGGTGCATTGTCACCCCAGTAATAGCCGTCGGTTTTGCGCGCCAGGCTCTGATACAGCAGGCCTTCCTCGTAGCGCGCGATCTCACCGGTCTTGATGTCGCCGATCAACCACGAGTTCGCGTACCCGCCATTGTTTTCGGCGTTCATCAGGCTGATCCAGTGGTCGATGTCGTTGGCGTACTGGGTTGCAACCCGGGCCCGGCAGAACTCCGGCGTCCGTGTCTCGTCATACCCCTTATAACCCTCGTATCCGCCGATGGTGGTTTCGGTGATCGCCAGACCCGACGACGACAACCAGAAGTCGGTCATGCTCGCGATCCAGCCGGGCGCAGTCTGCATGACCATCCGATTGCCTTCCGCGGGAGTCAGGTCGAGGATGACGTTCTCGAACTGGCCCTGCCAGAAGTCGGTGAAGCTATTGTGGCCCAGCACGATTGAACCGTCGCTGGTCGCACTGCCGGTCGCGATGAACGCGCTGCAGTGATTGCCCTCCCCGCCGGTCGGGGCGAGCGCGGTGTAGCGGCCCGAATTCTTGGGCCACCAGTAACCGGTCAACTCCATCCAGTCGTTGATCCCCAGCACGTCCTCGAATGTCGAGGGAACCCCGGCTGCGGTCAAACCGGCTGCCACACCTTCGATTTCGGTGAGCAGTTCGGATGGGATTTTCGCGCCGTGCAGTTCGACGGCCTGGCCGACGAAAAAGTCGTAGGTCATGCCGATGTCCTGATAGGTCATCTCCCGATAGACCCGAATCGACTCGGCGTACTCGTCAGCGATCAGGTAGCCGTACTGAAACCCGCGTTCGAACGGTGCGCCACCGATCGAGACGTGCACCCACCCGTCGACATCGCGCCGCAAAGCCTTCGCAAGCCAACCCCGCTGCTCGTCTGTCAGTTCGGCGGGCGCGGTGCGCGCGGGTGCGGCGCTGGGAGCCGGCGGCGGCTGGACATTGTGAGGTGTGGGGTGGGGCGGGGGATCTGCGGGTGCCACGATCGCTCCTCACATTGCTTTTTCAGGGGTGTCGAACAGGCCCAACTTCAGCCGGTTCACAACGTCTGCCACGGCAAACCAACCGCGCACACTGTTGCCGGCGGAATTCAATTTCGGCGAGAAGGCGGCCACCGCGAGTCGGCCAGGTACGACCGCCAGCACGCCCCCGCCGACCCCGCTCTTAGCGGGCACCCCGACCGTGTAGGCCCAGTCCCCGGACTGCGTATACATCCCCTCCATCACCATTTCAGCCAGCACATAACGGACGTTGGAGTCCGCCATGACCCGCACGCCGGTGTGGGGATTCACTCCGCCGGCGGCCAGCGTTGCGCCCATGGTCGCCAAGTCGGCGGTGTTCAGCATCGTCGAACACTGCTGGGTGTACACCGTGCACGCTTCCATCGGATCGCAGAAAAGCGTTCCCGTGCTGTACATCAGCCAGGCGATGGCCTTGTTGTGGGCGTTGGTGGCCTGCTCGGAAGCATTGATCTCCTCGCTGATGGACAGCGGGCGCCCCGCGAACGCGCTCTGGATATCCAGGATTTTGCGCCATCGGTCGGCAGGGTCCGAGGCCCTCACGAAGCTGGTCGTCGCCATCGCGCCCGCGTTGACCAAGGGCGACGTCGGCTTGTCGTGGTGCAGCTCGAGGGCCAGCACCGAATCGAACGCGCCTCCGGTCGGGTTGGCACCCAGCTTGGCACGCGCCACGCGATGGCCCCGCTGCTCGATCACCAACGCCAACGTGAATATCTTCGAAATGGACTCAATCGGAAACTGGTGCTCAACGTCTCCGATCGCGGCGGTGTGGCCGTCGGGAGTCGTCGCGCACAAAGCGAAAAGGCTCGGGTCGACGTCGGCGAGCGCGGGGATGTACTTCGCGGTGCGTCCCCGGGAGTTATGCCGATGCGACGAATAGGCATGCGCCACAGCGGAGTCGATTGCTGCCGAGTCCAGTGGGTCAGCGGCCATGGCCAATCACTCTCCCAGCCCAGGGTCTGGCGAAGCAGTTGACTCGCGACAGCGAGCCTAGCAGAGCAACTTTGCCTCCACGCCTCGAACGATCCGACGCGATTCTCCCGAAATTACCGCTGTCACTATTAACTTAATAAAGTTAGAGTCAACGATGCAGGCGTTCCGGCCCCGGGACGACACTCAACTGCAGGGGAATTCCGATGGATCGCGACCAGCTCATCGATCTGACCCGGCGCGCCCTGAAGCTGGCACGCGACAAAGCGACCGACCTTGCGCCCCGCCAGCACACGGTCGATGCGCGGGAGTACACCTCGCAGGACCGACACAACCAGGACCGTGCCATGCTGTTGGCCAGCCCGCAGCTGGTCGGCTATGTCTCGGAACTCCCTGATCCGGGTTCGTACTGCACCAAGACGGTGATGGGGCGATCGATCCTGCTGACCAGAACGTCGGACGGGTCGGTCAAGGCGTTCGAGAACGTCTGCTTGCACCGGCAGTCACAGGTGGCGACGGGGTGTGGCAGCGCCAAACGATTCACCTGCCCGTACCACTCGTGGACCTACGACAACACCGGGCGATTGGTTTCGGTGCCCGGCCGCGAGGGCTTCCCGGACGTGACCCCCAAGTCCGACGGTTTGACCGAGCTGCCCGCCACCGAGTTCGCCGGGTTCCTCTGGGTGGCACTGGATCCCGGCACCACCCTGGACATCGCCGCACACCTGGGACCGCTGGCCGACGAGCTTGACTCGTGGGGCATCGGGCGGTGGTCTCCGCTGGGCGAAAAGGTGCTCGACTCCCCCATCAATTGGAAACTGGCCGTCGACACCTTCGCGGAGAACTACCACTTCGCCACCGTGCACAAGCAGACCTTCGCCACCATCGCGCGCAGCAATTGCACGGTCTTTGATTCGTACGGACCGCACCACCGGCTGATCTTTCCGCTCAACACGATCCTCGAACTGGATAATGTCCCCGAAGAACAATGGGACCCGTTCCACAACATGGTCGTGATTTATGCGCTTTTCCCCAACATCGTGCTGTCCGTGACGATAGCCAACGGCGAGTTGTTCCGTGTCTATCCGGGTGAGCAACCGGGCAGGTCGATCACCGTGCACCAGAACTCGACGCCGCTGGACTTGTCCGACGACTCCGTTGCCGCCGGCGCGCAAGCCGTCTTCGACTACGCGCATGCCACCGTTCGCGACGAGGACTATCGGTTAGTCGAGGGACTGCAAGCCAACCTCGAGTCGGGCGCCCGCGACCATCTGGTGTTCGGGCGCAACGAGCCGGGGCTTCAGCATCGCCACATCACCTGGCAGCAGGCTCTGGCGGCCTCGCGCCGAACCTGACGCCTTTCGCGACACTGCGCACACGCACACGACACGCCGCAGACCGTGTACGTGGTTTCAGTTTGGGCGCGCGGCGTCCCCACTACCGCCGGCCAGCACGGCGATCAGATCGTCGAGAAGCGTTGCGAGCATCCCGTTTTGGCCAAGCCGCACCTTCGCCAACAATTCGCGCGCCTCGTCGTGGCGGCCCGCGGCCACCAAAGGCGCCAGCTGATCCACCGCGGTCCGCAGATCCGGATCGGGCGGTTCTATGTTCGCGACGGTCGTGGCCAGCACCTCGATTAGTTCCCAGTCCCGATACAGTGCGAGCGAACGCTCGTTGAACGCGAAGCCGGTCACCGGTTCACCCCGCAGCGTTCCGCGGTAGCGGTACGGGCCTTCCATGTATTCGATCGGCAGGCCGTGCGCGGGGGCCGGCACCAGCGGCTCCCCGACGACGTCCAGTTGCATTGTGTCACAGGTGATCCGATGACGATCAGGCATGTACCGGGCCGCAGCGAGTGGGCGCACCAGGGGCCGTATCGAATTCGGCCACTTCACATAGCTGCTGACCGTGACCTCGACGTCCTCGGCGCACTCGGGCGGTACGGCGGGGTCGGGGTAGCTGACTGTCACACCGGTAAACGGTTGCAGCGCATTGCCATTCGTGCGGTCGAACTGGCGCCAGATGCTCATGTCGACGCCGTTGTCGAAATGGATGGTGCGCCATTCGTGCGAGCGGGCTCGCGGGTCTCCCCCGGTTCCGCCGCCGGCGTATTTCGGAAACCACTGCCGGTCGATGTGCCCGGCGGTGCCGCTGACCTCCTCGACAGACTCGCCCCAGCGCAGGGTTCCGGTCATCACCATTCCGGTCTGGAAGTAGGAGTACGTGTCGGGCTGGCCGAAGCAGGCCATCTTGCCGTTGTAGGTCGACGCGCCCACCGGTGTCGGTGCGCGCGTCGGTGTTACGGCCAACTCGAGCTGCATGGACCGGTCGGCATGGTCCTCGCCGACAAGGTTGACGGCATAGGTATAGGGCAGCAGTTCCCCGTCCGCGTCGCGGCTAGCGATCCATGACGCGGTGCCGGCGCTGCTCTGGTAACTGATGTCCAGGTATCCAGTAGCCATGGTCAGCTTGCGCTGCGCACCCGGCTTCATGTTGGCCGGTGGCATGTCGTAGTCGGTGTAGGTGCCGTAATCGCCGGTGTCCAGATCGAAAAGCGCCAAGGTGTAGAAGTCCGCGACGACGGTTCCGCCGGGCTGGTTCTTGTTGAAGATGGTCAGGAAGGCAAAAGACCGGCCTGTCGCGGCCGCGTCGAGTTGTCCGGCGATGAACCAGGTGTCGGACTCCTGGTCGGGGTGTTCGCCTTCGGCGGCGGGAAACTCCAACTGGCTGTCACCGGGCACCAACTGGAAAGGGTAAGCGCGCCAATTCATTCAGGCCTCGTGTCCGTCGGGAACGGCCGACTGCGGGCGATTGATCGTCACGACCCGAACGGCGCCGTCCGCGGCCACCGGAAGTTCGTCGCGCACGGTGTCGGCTTCCTATCGCTCTTTTTTGCTATGTTAGCAGCAATAGCGAAGTTACGGCCCTAGAGGTACTCGACCGATGACGGAAAATCACCGCTCCTATGACGAACTGTTCATCGGAGGGCGCTGGCGCAAGCCCGCCAACCCGCAACAGCTCGCGGTCATTTCCCCGCACTCCGAACAGCCCATCGGCCACGCGCAGGTGGCCGGTCCCGAGGATGTCGACGCGGCCGTTGCTGCCGCGCGGCATGCTTTCGACCACGGTCCGTGGCCGCGGATGGATCCGCACGAGCGGATGAGCAAGATCGAGGAACTGGCCGCCGTCTACGCGCGCCACATCGACGAAATGGCCGATCTGATCACCGCGGAGATGGGCTCTCCGCGCAGTTTCAGCAGGCTGGGCCAGGCGGCCGGTGCGGCCTCGATGATGCATCTGACGTTGGCGGTCGCCCGCGAGTTTCCCTGGGTGGAACGTCGCCAGGGTGTGCTCGGCCAAGCGCACCTGCGCCGGGCCCCGGTAGGCGTGGTCGGCGCGATCGTGCCGTGGAATGTGCCGCAATGCCTGATCATGCCCAAACTGATTCCCGCGCTCATCGCCGGTTGCGCGGTCATCATCAAGCCGGCACCCGAAACACCGCTCGACGCTTTGTGGCTGGCCGAGATGATCGAGCAGGTCGGCCTCCCCGAAGGGGTCGTGTCGGTGCTACCCGGCGGGCCGGATGTCGGCGAGGCGCTGGTGCGCCATCTCGGTGTGGACAAGATCGCCTTCACCGGTTCCAGTGCCGCCGGGCGCCGGATCGCCGCCCTGTGCGGAGAGCAGCTCAAGCGGGTGAGCCTGGAACTGGGCGGCAAGTCGGCGGCGATCATTCTCGACGACGCCGACGTCGGCAAGACCGTGGCCGGGTTGAAGTCGGCCGCCCTGATGAACAACGGCCAGGCCTGTGTCGCGCAGACCCGCATCCTGGTCAGCGAACGCCGCCACGATGAATTCGTCGACGCGCTGGCCGAGATGATGTCGGGCTTGCGCGTCGGAGATCCCGACGACGAGGCAACCGACATCGGACCCCTTGTCGCCCAACGGCAACAACGTCGGGTCCAGGACTTCATCCGGTCCGGGCAACAGGAAGGCGCCCGCGTGGTGCTCGGTGGTCACGACAGTCCGGCCGAGCGCGGCTGGTATGTGCGCCCGACGCTGTTCGCCGACGCCACCAATGACATGCGCATCGCACGCGAGGAGATCTTCGGCCCGGTCTTGACCGTTTTGCGCTATACCGACGAGGACGATGCGGTCCGAATCGCCAACAACAGCGACTACGGCCTGGCCGGTTCGGTCTGGACCGCCGACACGGCCCACGGCCTACAGATCACTGCCGGTGTGCGCACCGGAACCTACGGCATCAATATGTACATGCTCGACATCAGCAGCCCGTTCGGCGGCTTCAAGCAATCGGGCATCGGACGCGAGTTCGGGCCCGAGGGGCTCCACGAGTATGTCGAGCTGCAGTCAGTGGTTTGCAACGGGAAGATGCCGCCGCTGTGACAACCGGGGCCCGCCGCATTCCCCTCACCGCGAAAATGGCGACAGGGTCATCACACCTGTGCTTACCCTCCTTCAATGCAGTGGAAGAAAGCCGTTGTCGCTGGAGCGGCGATGGTTCTCACAGGTTGCGGTGGGTCAAACCAGCAAGCGGCGGTGACGCTGACGTCCACACTGGAAATCACGAAGACAGTTACGGTGACCGGTCCGCCGCCCCCATCCGCCCCGAAAACAATCATCGAAACCGATGGCACGTATCGGGTCGGTACCGATATTTTGCCAGGCACCTATCACTCCGGCGGTCCCAGCCCCAGCGGAGAATCCGATTGCTATTGGGCGAGGCTCAGAAGTCTCAATCCAAGCGACATCATCACCAACAACATCAGCAACGGTCCTCAGGTGGTAATGATCCAGCCGAGTGACACGGCGTTTTTGACGCGTAGCTGCCAGACCTGGCAGAAGGCCGACTGACCAAAGAAGCGAAGCGCCGGTCCCGTCACCCCTCAGAACGGGGCAGCCGCAGGGTGAGCTCGACCGGGCAGCAAAGCTGGCCGTGCTGGTTGGTCACTTCGATCTGGATGTCGACGAGGTAGCGCGGCGGGTCGACCGAGGTGTCACACCGCTTGGCCACCACCCGCCCCCGGCCGACCATGGTGTCGCCGGCATAGACCGAGCCGGCCAGTCGTAGCGAGCGGCGCACCACGCGACTGCCCGGGCCGGCCCAATCGGTCGCCACGCGGTCGGCGAATCCGGCGAGGTGCATGGTGTTGACGTAAATCGTTGGGTTGCCCTGGCTTTGGGCATAGACGGGATCGAAATGGCCGGCGAAATAGTCCCACGTTGCTCCGGCGTTCTCCACGACGCGTTGGTAAGTGATCTGGTCGACCACTTCTGGCAGCTCGACCTGAACGTCGATTTCGTTCCAGTCCAGATCCTCACCGGTCACGACGCGGTCGCAGGGGTGAAGCGGAACAACGTGTTTCGGTTCCGGGCGACTACCGTGCCGTCCTGGCGACAAAAGGTCTCGAGCGTTTGAACGAAGTGGCCGACACCCAGGCGGGTCGTCTTCTCCGGCGACACCGACACCAGTTCCTCGACCACGGTGAGCAGATCGCCCTCGACGATGGGCTCGAGAAACTCAACATCGTTGGCCGCGTTGATGAATGTCGTGCCCGGCAGCGGTATCCGCAACACCAAGCCCGCCGGCCTGGCGCTTCCTTGTTGGGGTGGCTGCCACGGCGGAGGTATCAGCCATCCCATCAACAAAGCCGGCGGGGCCAGCAGACCACCCCATCGCTGCCGAGCATATTCGGCGTCCCAATACGAGCGATTGCCATCGTGGACCATCGCGGCGAACAACTGGATGCGCGCGCCACTGACGGCCGTGGCCGCGGTTCGCGGTTCGCTTGCTGCGCCGACCATCCGCAGCGCATCTTCGTAGGTACCGAAAGCCAGCTGGTAGCTCAGGTCCCGCTCCACGTATCGCTACCGCTTACATGACGAGCGGGTGCCGGCTGGGCACCGAATCCCACGCAAGTTCGCGGGACGTGTAGTACCAGCCGCCGCGCTCGTAGATCAGCTCGTCCCGGAATGTCCCGGTGGCCCGCAGTGTGGTTTCGCCATACATGGCGGCGTACAGCACGGCGACACAGCGCTGGATGGCGTGCACGCCGTCGACTTGGATCTCGTGATCCACGCAGACCAGACGCTGGTTATCGCCGCCGTCGAATGCCATGCGGAGATCGGTGAACACGTCGTGGTCGCGGATATAGGTGGCCCCGGAGTGGCGGAAGGTGGCGATCCAGGCGTCGCGGTCGCCGTCGGAGTAGGCGCGGTTGTGCCGGGCGTTCAGATTCAGGATGGCGGCTCGGCCCGTTGCGGCGGCGAGCATCTGTTGTTCCTGATAGCTCATGGTGGTCATCTGTGCTCTTCAGCCTCTCTGGGAAGGACGGCGGATAAGGGGACGAGCGAACGATTGAACGTAACAATAACTTAACTTAACGTCTACTACGTAACATTGGCGTAACTTAGCGGCTAACGATGTATCCGTGTCGTTCGCGATCCCACGCACCAGTACTGAGGCCCCGGCTGCGCAAGAGGTCTTTGCGAATCCGTCCGATCACATTCTTCGGGAGCTCATCGAGGGTTTCAACGAACCGGGGCACGCAGAAGTACGGCATGCGGGCGGCGCAGAAGTCGAGCAACTCCGCGTAATCCAGCACAGCTCCGGGGCGCAACGTGACGATCAGCAAGATGTCGTCCTCACCCAACTGACTGGGCACGCCTACGGCCGCGGCCTCCAGCACCGCCGGATGGCGCATGACCACCGTCTCCACTTCCACCGACGACACGTTCTCGCCGCGCCTGCGCAGAGCATCCTTGATCCGGTCGACGTAGGTCAGGTTGTGATCGCTATCGAGTTTTCCCAAGTCGCCGGTGCGAAACCACTCCTGGTGCGGCTCCACCTGTGAACCCTGACTGACCCCCTGACTGACCCCCTGACTGACCCCCTGACTGACATAGCCCTGGCTAATCACGTGCGGGTATCTGGGCCGGCAGGCGATCTCGCCAATGGCTCCGGCCGGCAGCGGATTGCCGTCGGCGTCAACGATGCGCACGTCGAAATTCGGGTTCGGTCGCCCCGACGTTCCGGGAACCCCGTCGTCTGCCACCCCTTTGACGGCGATCGGAAAGGCCTCCGTCATCCCGTACATGGTGACGATCTTGCAGGCGTAGCGCTTTTCGATCTCGTGGTAGGAGTTCGCTTCGATGGGCGCCGCGGAGATGAAGCGCAGCGGCAGCTGTGCGTCGCGCGGATCCGCGGGCAGGTTATGCAACATCGACACCATGGCGCCGGCGCCGGCGAAGCCGATGGCACCGCGGGCACGCACGTCGTCCCACACCTCGCCGGGATGAAACGCGCCGGCGAGCGCGGTTGTCCCGCCAACCAGCATCGGCGCCAGCACGCTCGGCGCCGCGCTCAGATGGAACAGTGGCATCGCGGTCCACAGCACCTCGCCCGGACCGAATTGCCAGGCCGACGCGACAGTCGCGGCCACCGAGAACAGGTAGTGCCATGTGGTGGCAACCGCCTTCGACGGCCCGGTGGTGCCCGACGTGAAGAACAGGCACCCCACGTCCTCGGCCGCCGCGGAGCTGTCGGGCACGCCAGCCGGACGCATCAGCGCGTCGGTGAGCGAATCACCTTGCACCATAACGTCAGTCACGGTTTCCAATTGGCCGGCAACCTCATCGACGCGGGGTCGTCGCTCGGCGTCGGTGAGGATCACCTTGGCCCGCGACAACCGAAGGGTGTGCAGCAGGAAGTCGCCTTTGTTTGCGGCGTTCACCGCCGCGCTCACCGCGCCGATGCGCGCCGCGCCCAGCCAGAAGTAGACCCATTCCGGGCAGGTGGCGGTGAACAGCGCCACACAGTCACCGCGCCCAACACCCAAGTCAGCCAAGATGTTCGCCGCCGCGCAGGACCGCTGGCGCATCTGTTCGAAGGTCACCTCGACACCCGCGATCGCCATCATCACGCGGTCGGGATACTGCTCGGCCCGGCGATCCAGCACGGCGGGCACGGTGAAACGGTCGACACCGAAATCGGAGGGGCCGAGGGGTCCGCTCCGGTCAGCGCGCATCAGGGTTCCAGTCAGGCCCCAGCGGCGGCCGGATCCGGCTTACCCTCGGCGGTGTAGCCGAAGTCGGTGGTCGTGGGCTCGGTGCCCGGGTAGAAGCGATGGGCCCAGCGGCGAAGGGCGGCGTAATCGCGCGCCTCCTCGGGCGCCAGGTTCGGCTTCTCCAGGTATTTCATGTTCTCCCAGGTGAAGAAGTCTTGTTTGATGACCTCTTGCTGCAGCGCCAGGAATTTGGCGGCGCGACCGGTGGGCACGTCGCCGACGTCGCCGGACTCGCGAATCGAGGCCTGGGTATAGAAGTAGTCGGTGTAGTCCTCGTCGACCGGGGTTTGCCCGGTGACCTGGACGGTGGCCACCAGCTCGCTGGGGAACCGGACGACACCCAGTCCCAGCGAGTAATTGTCGTAGATTATCTTGGCGTCGACCGGGCCATTAGGGGTTAGCCAGGTGGACGCCCGACCGCCGCCGAAGTGTGCGTTGACGGTCGCGTGCAGGTGGTAACCCGCTACCTCGAACGACGCGGTGGTGGCGGGGTTCGCCGCCTTGTGCACGTACTGCACGTGGTAGGGGTCCGCGGCGTTCTCGATGATCATCTGCGCATGCACCTTGATCCGATTGACCATCTGGGTGTGCGGGTGCAGCGGGTAATACTCGTTGGTTTCGAGCTCAGGAAGCACGGGTGGCTGCCAGTACGGCGCCCGGCCGTGGCGTTCGTGCCACACCAGGATGAAGCCGTACCACTCCGTGCTCGGATAGGTGCGGATGCGCACGTTGGTCTTGCAGCCGATCTTGCTGTACGGAATCAGGGCGTTGGTGCCATCGCCCCGCCACCGCCAGCCGTGCCAGGGGCAGACGATGTTCTCGCCTTCCACCTCGCCGCCGACGCCCATGTTGGCGCCGAGGTGCTGACAGTAGGCGTCCATCACGTGCACCTGGCCGGATTGGGTGCGGAATATCACCAGTTCCTCGCCGAAGTAGTGCGCGCGCTTAACTTCACCGACGGCCAGGTCCGATGCGAAGCAGACGATGAACCATCCCGTCGGGTAGCGATACTTCGACAGCGCGATGCCCGATCCGAACTCTTGGTCCGAAGGATCCACGCTCGAATCTGAAGCCGAGTCCGAAATCGTATTAGTCACGAGCACTCCGATTCCCACGCGGCCGAGCGCAACTGGGCCGCCCTTAAACTCACCGCGGTTCGACGGCTAGGTCTATTTTTACTATCTTAAGCATTGAACGTCAACGCGGCACGTTCGGTTGTCGTGTGGTGTCTGGCTGGAGTGAGGTTACCGATGACCGCTGTCGCAGTGGATCTGTCCGATTTCACATTGTGGCGCAATGGTTTTCCCGACGAGTTGTTCGCCGAATTGCGGCGCACGAGACCGCTTTTCCGCCATGAGCTCACGCCCGGCGTCGAGCAGCTGTTTTCCGGGACGCTCCAGCGTGACTTCTGGGTGACCACCAAGCACCGGCACGCGGTACGCCTGCACCGCGACGTCGACTCCTTCACCGCGGTGGACGGCCCGCTGATCCAGCCGGTCGGCTTGTTCGCCTCCTACCCGACGATCATCAACATGGACCCGCCGGGGCTGAACAAGCGCCGCAAGCTCATCTCCAACGCGTTCAACCCGCGCGCGATCGCCAAGCTCGAAGACGGCATCCGGGCGCGCGCGGCGCGGATGATCGACCGACTGCTGGCCAACCGCGGCGGGGACTGGATCGAGGATGTCGCCGACGCGCTGCCGATGACGGTCATCGGCGACATCATCGGCATACCGGAAGAGGACCGGCCGGAGATCTTCGGCGTGCTCGATCGCATCCTCAAGGCCCGCTCACCCGAGGCGCGGCTGAGCCGGCAGGACGAAATCGACCTGTACACCAAGATCTTCGGCTACGCGATGGAGCTCACCGCGGAAAAGCGGCGCAATCCCGCCGACGACATCTGGAGCACGCTGGCGTCGGCGGTCATCACCGGTGAAGACGGTGAGCAGTTCAGTCTGCCCACCAACGAACTCGAGTTCTTCTTCTTCGTGCTCACCTTCGCGGGCAGCGACACCACCAAGAACGCGCTGGCCATCGGGCTGCAGGCGTTCGTTGCCAAGCCCGAGCAGATCGAACGGTATCGCGATGAGGAAGCGCTGCGGCCCGGCGCCGTCGAGGAGGTGCTGCGCTGGGCGTCACCGGTGGCGTACTGGACACGCACCGCCAAGGTCGACGTCGAGATGGATGGCCAGCACATACCGCAGGGCGATCGGGTGGTGTCGATGCTGCGTTCGGCCAACCGGGACGAGGAGGTCTTCGATTCGCCGTTCACCTTTGACATCGGCCGTCACCCCAACCCGCACGTGGCTTTCGGTGGAGGGGGCCCACACCACTGCCTGGGCGCAATGCTGGCGCGTGCGGAACTTCGCGCGGTGTTCGACGAACTGCTGCTGCGGTGCGATGACATCAAAATCGGTCCGGCCAAAGTGGCTTATCCGAACCTGACCACCAATATGTCGATCTATGACGAGATGGCGATATCGCTGACTGAGCGCTGAGCGGTCAGTGCGTGTCGGGTGCCGGCGTGGTTCCGAATGCAGCGAACACCGCCAACGGGTCCAGGTGTCGCGCCAGTGCGTGATCTTGCGTCTGAACGATCGACTCCCCGTAATCGGAGTACAGCTCGGCTAGCGCTTCGCACCCAACGATTGTGCGCGGGTAGTCCGGGACAGTGATGATGTACTCCACCAGCACGTCCTCGGCGTGCATATCGAAGAAATCGGTCCCGTCGACCAGACCCTTCAGGCCTCGGCGACAACCTCGAAATAGGGCCGCATCGCGGCGTACTTCGCCATGTCTCGGGATGTCATGGAGCCTCCAGAGAGCCCTTTTGCGTCAGTCGACGAGCCGCAACGCGGCCTTGGGACACTGATCCACCGCGGCACGAACATCGATCTCGCGTTCCGGCGGCACCTCGCCCTCTGCGATCTGCACGACGTCGGCATCGCCCAGTTCGAATATGTCTGCCGCGATCGATTCGCAGAAGCCGTTGGCCTCACACAAGTTCTCGTCGACGGTTACGCGCATCAGCTGCTCCTTTCTAGGCGCCCTTGGGTCGGGTCCCGATGACCCCGCCGGCTGCAAGGCGTGCCAGTTCTTCGTCGGTCAGCCCGCACCGATCGCGAAGCACCTCTTCATTGTGCTCGCCTAGGGTCGGCGGTGGCCGGTTCAGCCACCTACGCTGGCCGGCCAGCTGGGCGAATGGCGGGCAGGGATAAAGGCCGGCACCGGTTCTGGGGTGGTCGAGTTCCTCGAAGAATCCTCGATCGCGCAGTTGCGGGTTCTCGGTGACCAGCGATGGCGATACCACCGGCGCGGCGGGAATGCCCGCGCCGGCCAGCCGTTCCACCGCCGAGTCCCGAGACTGCGCCGCGAACCAGTCCTGCAACCGGCGATCGATCTCGTCGGCCCGTTCCCGTCGCCCGACCATGTCTGCCATGCCCTCGTCGCACCACGAGGGTCGGTCCATCAGATCGACCAGCGCGCACCACTGCTGGTCGTCGCACACGGTCACCGCGATCCAATCATCGCCCGGGCCGGCGCACCGGTAAAGGTTCTGGATGGTCCAGCCCTGACCGCGGTTACCCCGCCGGCTCAGCGTTGTTCCGAAGACCTCGGATTCGATCGGCTGGATTGCGGTGACGTTCAGCACCGTTTCGATCATCGGCAGCTCGACCTGCTGGCCCACGCCGGTGCGCTCGGCGAAGTTCAGCGCGGCCAGCACCGCGAATGCGGCGTGGACACCGGCCAGCGGATCACAGGCTCCGCGCGGCGTCACCGGCGGATCATCCGGCAATCCAGTCACCCAGGCCAGGCCCGCAATCTGTTCCATGGTGGGGGCGAATCCGACCCGCTCGCGCCAAGGGCCATCGAGCCCGAACGCCGGCATCCGCGCGACGACCAGCTTGGGGTTGAGTTTTAGCAGCACATCGGCGGTCAGCCCGAAGTGGTCCATCACCCGTGGTGAGAAGTTCTCGATCACGATGTCGGCGCGGGCCGCCAGCATGAGGAACAACCGACGCCCCTCACTAGAGCCTAAATCCAGTGTGACCGAACGTTTGTTGGTGTTCATCGCGTGGAACACCCAGCCGTACTCCCACCAGTCGTCGACATCTTTGCGCATGCCGCCCGAGTAACGAATGCCGTCGGGCCGCTGGATGGATTCCACCTTGACGACGTCGGCACCGAACGCGGCGAGCAGGTGGGTGGCGGCTGGGCCGGCCCAGAAGGCGGTCAAATCGACGATGCGAACGCCCTCGAGCGGCGATCCGTTGGGTCCCGGCTTGGGCTCGAGTTCACGCTTCTGCCAAGGCGATTCATCGTCGGCCGTGCCGAGGGCCGCAGTGGGGCGCACCGGCGCGGGCGCGCACTCCGACATCAGCCAGGGCGGGCGGGGCTGATGAAAACCGGCGGGGTTGCGGACGAACACCCCGCGCTCGGTCGTGTACTCCATGTCCCGGATGGTGGCTCCGTTGCCCAGCGGCGCGATCGGCAACCGAAACAGCTGACCGAGCTCGACGATCTCCTCGACGGTTCTTTCGGCCATCCAGGGACCGATGTGCTCGCGGATGAAGTCGCGGTAGTCCCAACGGCCGATCTGAAATTGCAGCTGTTCAATCTCCCCGAGCTGCGGGCACTGGACCATCGCCACGAAGTCGAGCCACTGCTGACCGGTGACCATGGTGATCCCGACGTAGCCGTCCTTGGCGGGTTCGATCGACGGCACTTCGAGAGTGCGGCGGATCGGCGGCACCCGCAGCAGCTGGGAATGCAGCCATTCGCTGCTCTGCATCGTGGTGATCGCTTCGAGCATGGACAAATCAAGATGCTCCCCCGGGCCGCCGTGCTCGACGCGGCCGCGCACGGCCAGCGCGCCGAACGCGGCGAACACACCGCCCATGTACTCCCCCAGGTCGCCGCCGATCGCGATGGGTGGCCCGGCGGGGTCGCCGCGAAACCCGGGCGAGCCCGCCCAGGCTTGCAGCGTGAACTCGCTGGCGGCGCGGTCGGCGTATGGACCGGTCCAGCCGAAGTCGGAGATGGTGACGATGACCGCTTGTGGTGATTCGGCCAGCAGCCGCTGCGGATCGATGCCCAGGGCCGCCGCCTGCGAGCGGCCGGCAGTGACGACCACGACGTCGGCAGCGGCCAGCAGGTCGCGAAATTGCGCCGAATCTTTGGCATCCGGCGAAAATGTCATGCTGCTCTTGCCCGCGTTGAGGTAGCTGAAGAACGGCGTCGCGTCACCCTCCGGCACCGGCGAACGGCTGGCCGAGTACTGGCGCAACGAATCCCCTTGCGGCGGTTCGATTTTGCAGACATCTGCCCCGGCGTCAAGCAACAGCTTCCCGCAGTAGCTGCCGGCTATCCGGTCACTGATCTCGACGACCCGCAACTGGTGCAGCGGTGTCGGGCGGCTGTCGGGTCCTGGGTTCACGTTGGACTCACGTTGGAAGAGCATAGTTCGGTGGCCGCTTGAAGCAGAGAGGCTATTTATGCCATTACTGCTAAAATAGCTAAGCCAGTCGAGTACGCGATGTTGCGCGCTCTCTCCTGCTGCTCGTTGCGAGGACCGGATGACTGCCCTGGGTATTGGCCCCGACGCCCGTCGCCGGTTGTCGGCGCCGAGGATCGCCGAAATCGTAGCCGATGAGCTGCGCCGTCAGATCATCGACGGCGAGCTGGCCGACGGGGACCTGTTGCCGCGCCAGGAGGTGCTGGTCGAACAGTTCAACGTGAGCCTGGTCTCGCTGCGCGAGGCGCTGCGGATCTTGGAGACCGAGGGCTTGGTTTCGGTCCGGCGCGGCAACCGGGGTGGCGCCGTCGTGCACGCGCCGGCCAAGACCAGCACCGCCTACATGCTTGGTTTGCTGTTGCAGAGCGAGTCGGTCGAGGTCGCCGACTTGGGCTTTGCGTTGCAGGAGCTCGAGCCGGCCTGCGCCGCACTGGCGGCCCGGCGGCCCGACCGCGCGGACACCTTGGTGCCAGAGCTCAAGAAAGTCAACGACGCCATGGCCGAGCACCTCGAAGACGGACGGCGCTTCACCGAAATCGGCCGTGAATTCCACAATCTCGTCGTTCAGGGTTGCGGCAACCACACCATCATCGCGGTCGTCGGCAGCTTGGAGACGCTGTGGACCAGCCACGAACGACAGTGGGCCGACGAGAGCTCAGCGCGCGGCACCTACCCCTCGCTGGCCCAGCGCCGCGCGGCGCTCAACACGCACATCAAGCTCACCGAAACGATCGCCGAGGGTGACGTCGACCGGGCCCGCCGCATCGCCGGCCGCCACCTCGCCGATACCCAGACCTACGTGCTGAACAGTCGGCCCGACCAACGGATCTATGCGCTTTCGCCGCAGGCTCTGTCACGTTCGGGGTCGCGCCCGCGGGACATCCGGCACTCCTGAGAAGATTCCTGCCATGCGAACCGCATTGGTCACCGGCGGCAGCGGCGGGATCGGAAAAGGATGTGGCCGCAAGCTTGCTCAGCTCGGCTACGACGTCGTGCTCGCGGCACGACGCGAAGGCCCGTTGCGCGCGGCCGCCGAGGAGATCGGTGCGCGCCACGTCGTCGCCGATGCCTCCGACCCACCCGGGTTCGGGGCCGCGATATGCGAACTCGAGCGAATCGACCTGGTTGTTCATGCGGCCGGCACGCTCGGCGGAACCTACGCGCGCAAGCAGACATTCGAGCAGTGGCGGGCAATCATGTCGGCGAACCTGGATTCGTGCTTCGTGGTGACCTCCGCCGTGCTACCCCGGATGCGTGCGGGCTCACGACTGGTGTTCATCTCGTCGTCGGCGGCACACGAACCGATGATGGCCCGGACCGCCTACTCGGCATCCAAAGCCGGCATGAACGCGTTTGCCCGCGCCTTGGCGCTCGAAGTCGATCGCGACGGCATCGCGGTGCACATCGTGACGCCGGGACCGGTCGAAACCGAGATGCTGCAGGACGTCCCCTTCGAGATGTACGCCATCCAGGTGTCCGACGTCGCCGAGGCGGTCGCATGGCTGGACACCGTCGACCCGTCGGTGGACCTGCCGGAGATCCGGCTGAGTGCCGTGCAGCGCGGGCCGTTCGCCCGGCCGCCGGTCGTTCCCACCGAGGCTCGCCGCCGCCGCGATGTGCTCACATCTCCGCAAAGCTCGGAAACGCTTTGATCACCGACTCACCGAATTCGGCAAGCGAATCCGGGACGGCGAAATCGGCGAACCACACGTAGAAACGCTCCACCCGCTGCGCCGCCAGACCGTTGAAGTGTGCGATCAGCTCGTCGGCATCGCCGCAGACCAGCCCGGGTCCCAGGTGACCGAACCGCCGGGTGCTCACATCGCGGACCTTGTTCGGGTCGCTGCCCGACCTGACGAAACCCACCATCTGTTGAATCGACACCCGGGCGGTTCCCGCCGCCGAAGCCAGCTTGGGCAACCGGTCGAGGTGATTCGCCTGCAGATTCCACCAATCCGCGTAGCTACGAACGAGTTCCATCATGCGGGGTCCGCTGCCACCCAGAACCAGCGGTATCGGATGTGTTCGTCTTGGTAGCTGCGTTGCGTCCGCATCCTCGCCGCTGTCACCCCAGTACTGCTTGATCAGGGCCAGGTGACGGCCGAGCTGCTCGACCCTGGCCACCGGATCCTGCTGACCGACATCGAATCTGGTGAACTCGGCGGGCCAGGAGCCCGAACCGAGGCCGAGCTCGAATCTGCCGTCCGACGCATCCGACAGGGTGACAGCTTGTTTGGCGAGCACGGCGGGATGCCGAAAAGCGTCGCAAAGGACAAGGTGGCCGATCCGCAGCCGCTGCGTCTTGGCCGCCACCCAGGTCGCAATGCCCATTGCCTCCCAAATACTTTCACCGGGCAGCCCGGGTGCCTCGAGGTGATCGATGAAGGCAATTCCGTCGAAGCCACTGTCCTCGGCATGACGCGCCCGCTCCGCGATGTCGGCGACCGACAACCGTACCTGAGGCAGGAACAGAAACCACTCGACCATGCGCCCGCCTATGTGTTCTCGTGCGATTGCAACAGGGGGGCTAGTTTACTATTTTTATTATGTTAGGGGTCTTATGGATGTCGGACTGAATGCTGAGCAGCTGTCGCTGCGCGTCACCGTGCGCGACATCCTAAGGACCGAGTGCCCGCCCGACGCGGCCCGCCAAGCTCTGACGGATCCAGAGCGCTGGCGCACTCTCTGGAAGACGGTCGTCGACCTGGGCTGGACGGAACTCGCCGCACCCGACGACGGCGACTACGGTCCCGTCGAGCTGGCCGTAGTCCTCGAGGAATGCGGCGCGGCCCTCGCGCCCATCCCGTTGCTCAGCAGCATCGGTCTGGCCGCGGGCGCCTTGCGCGGCAGTGGCCTTGACTCGGTGCTCGCCGACATCGCCGGCGGTGTGGTCGCCACCCTCGCGGTCCACTCCCCGGGTTACCGGCTGCCCGGGCCGACGATGACGCTCCAAGACGGACGGCTACGCGGACGCGCGGTCGCAGTCCCCAACCTGTCGCGCGCCGAGCTGATCGTCGCGCTGGCTCAATCTGGCGACGGTGTGGTGGCCGCGGTCGCACGCTGCGGCCAAGGCACCCAGGGGGTACGCATCTATGGCGTCGAGTCCGCTGACCCCGCCCAACCGCTGGCCGACGTCGACATCGACACCGAACCGTTGGCCGTCGCCCCCTTGAACAGTGAGGGCATCGAGTCCGCGCTGAGCGCACCGCTGGTGGCCGCGGCCGCCGACCTGGTCGGCGCGGCCGGCGCGGCCCTGCACCGCTCCGTCGAGCACGCGAAATCGCGACGTCAGTTCGGCACTCCAATCGGCGCATTCCAGGGGATCAAACACGCGCTGGCCGACAACTACGTCGGGCTGGAACGCGCCCGCAGCCTCACCTATGCGGCGGCGGCCCTACTGGGCGATCCGACCACGGCCCCCGCAGATGTGTGGACCGCCGCGGCTCTGGCCAAAGCGGCAGCCGGCGACGCGGCGGCCAGTTGTGCGCGCACGGCGGTCCAGGTGCACGGCGCGCTCGCGCAGACCTGGGAGCACGACGCTCACCTCTACGTCCGGCACGCCTGGCAGGGTGCCGCGATGCTGGGCGACAGTCGCAGCCTTTACCACGAGGTGGGCCGGCGATTTTGCGGAGGCGCCGCGTGAGCGCAGTGGTCGAGGAATTCGGCGCGTGGTTGGCGGAATTCTTGCCCGACGACTATTACGAGAACTATCGGCAGTATCGCTGGGATCTGCCCTTGCGGCGTGCTTACCAGCGGGCCGCCTTCGAGGCTGGATGGCTGCAACCGACCTGGCCCCGCGAGCATGGCGGTCGATCGCTGGGGTTGCGCGACGCGATGGAAGTGCGGATCGAGGCTGCGCTGCGGTCCGCGCCCAAGCTGCCCAGCATTCAGGGTCCCGGCGTCGCGGCGCCGGGCATCCGTCAGTTCGGCACACCCGCCCAGATTGACCGCTTGCTGGTGCCCCTGCTGCGCGGCGACGAATGGTGGGCGCTGGGCATGTCCGAGCCCGAAGCCGGGTCGGATTTCGCCGGTCTGCGCACCCGTGCCGAACGCGACGGCGACGTATTCCGGGTCAACGGCCACAAGATCTGGACCACACACGCCCACAAGGCGCGGTGGTGCACCCTGTATGCCCGCACCGATCCGGATGCCCCGAAACACCGTGGCATCTCGTGCCTCATCCTCGATATGGGATCACCCGGAGTAAAAGTCGAGCCCATCCGGATGGCCTCGATCTCCGACGAAACGTTCTGCGAAGTGTTCCTCGAAGACGTTGAGGTGCCGGCGGAAAACCTGTTGGGGCCACTCAACGGTGGGTGGAACGTCGCGTTGTCGTCGCTGCACCATGAACGCCAGATGATCTGGATCATGAACTGGGTCGAGATCAAGCGCGGACTCGACTCGGTTCGCAACGCCGCGAAAACCAACTCGGACATCTACACCGAGCTCGGCTCGCTGATCGCCGACGCCGAAGCGCTGCGGGCCACCGGATACCGCGCGCTGGGCAACGAACTCGCGGGACGGCCCAGCCCGGAAGCCGACACCATGAAGTTGCTCGGATCCGTTACCTTGCAGCGTGTTTGGGAACTCAGTGCCGCCGCGGCGGGCCCGCAGTCGGCTGGCGACCCGGATCTGCTCTTCGAACGTCAGGACGCGTTGGCCGCGACTATCTACGGCGGAACGTCGGAGGTGCAGCGCAACATCATCGCCGAGCGGCTGCTCGGGCTGCCGAAGGGATGACGACGATGGATTATGATCTCGGCGACGACGCTGGACAACTGCGAAACCACTTGCGCGAGTTGGTATCCAACCACATTCCCGCCAATTTCCTTGGCGCCTGCACCGAGAACCCGCAGGACCTCGCCACCACCGAGACGTTCTGCAAACTGCTGGCCGCCGAGGGATTGCTGGCGCTGGCCTGGCCGAAAGAGCATGGCGGCGGCGGTGGTTCGGTCTGGCAGCAGACAGTGCTGCGCGAGGAGATGTGGGCCCAACACGAACCCCGTGGTCCGCAGTACATGGGCATCAACTGGGTCGGTCCGGCGCTCATGCGTTACGGAACAGCCGAACAGAAGGCCAAGCACCTCGCGGCCATCGCGTCCGGGGATGTGATCTGGTGCCAAGGCTTCTCGGAGCCGGAGGCCGGAACCGACCTTGCGTCGCTGCGCACGCGGGCGGTGCCGGATGGCGAGGGTTGGCGTATCACCGGCCAAAAGGTGTGGACGTCGTACGCGCTGATGGCGTCCTGGTGCGTGCTGGCGGCGTGTACCGATCCCGATGCTCCAAAACCGAAGCGGCTCACTCTTTTTCTCATCCCGATGGACCGGCCCGGCTTTACCGTCCGACCTATCCCGTCGATGCTGGGGCCACACCACCTCAACGAGATGTTCTTGGATGACGTGCAGGCATTCCCCGGCGACGTCCTGGGCGAGGTCGGCGACGGGTGGCGGGTGATGCGCGAAGCCTTGGCATTCGAGCGGGTGGGCATCGCACGGTACGCACGCTGCGAGTCACTGCTTGACCGGCTCCGCACGCAGCTCGGCGACGACTGGGAGAAGTTGCCGGAATCGATTCGTACCCGCTGGGTGCGGGCGCTCGTCGACCTACGGGTCGCCCGACTGCTGGCCTACCGCGCCGTGTCGTTGCAGGACGATGCAGCGGCGGGCGCGGCGGCCAGCGCCGCCCGCATTGCCACCACGACGTGCGATCAGCAGGTCGCCGAGCTCCTTTTCGACGTGCTCGGTCCGACGGCGCTGGACAGCGGCACCTCTGCCCCGCTGCACGGGGCAATCGAAGACCATTGGCGTTACGCGCAGGCGGCCACTGTGGCATCGGGCACCATCGAGGTGCAGAAAATGCTGGTGGCACGGGACGTATTGGGAGAGCACCGGTGAAAACCGATTTGCCACAAGACATCAGCGACTTCGCTGCTGTCGCCGCCCAGCGGCTCGCCCGGTTGGGCGGACCACCGGCGGCGCTACGCGCCGAGACCGACGACGGCATCCGCGAGTGGGCGCGCGCCGCCCTCACTGAGCTCGGCGCGCTTGAGCTCGATGTCCGGTCGTCAGCCGACGACGCGCTGGCCGCCGCGGTGCTTTGCCAGGCCGCCGGCGCCACCGCGCTGCCCTATCCACTGGTGGAAGAGCTGCTCGCGATCGACGGCGCGCGACTGGCCCTGGTCAATCCCGAAGCCCCGCGCATCGATCACGGCGATTTGGCCGGTGACTGGATCGCCGCGGACTTGGACGGCAATCGGTACCGGTTGCAGCCGACGTCGCGGACGAGCGCCAAACTCGGGCCGTTCCTGGTCCCGGCGACCCTGAGCGCACCCGAGGGAAGGGTCGCGGCCGCTGACGTTAACCTTCATCTCGTGCTGGGATCATGGCGGATTCTGGGAGCAATGCAGCAGTCGTTGCGGATCGTCACCGAACATGTGCGCGCTCGTATTCAGTTCGGCAAGCCGCTCGCGGACTTCCAGGCCGTCCGGTTCGCCGCCGCGGAGGCCGCCGTCGGCGTGCGCGGACTCCATGAACTCGCGAAGTACACGATTTGCCGTCCCGAATCAGTGCCGTTGCAGGTCCTTTCGGCTGACGCCCTCGTTCTCCGGCTCAAGGCCGCCGACACCGCACGGCAGGTGTTGCGGACCTCCCACCAGTTGCTTGGCGCGCTGGGATTCTGCGATGAATCCGACGTCAGCGTGCTCGACCGACACACCCAGCCGCTGATCCGGTTGCCGCTGGGCGCCGAGGGACTCGCGTTGCGTTTGATGCCCGGCGTGTCAGACGGCTCCCTGGAGACGCTGTTCAGTGGGCCGGTATCGGCATGAGCACCCAACCCGTCACCGCCGCGTCGCCGCCCAACCCGTTCGAAGACGGAATCCCGTTCGGGACCAAGCTTCAAGAGCTCGCCGAACAGCGTCGGGACGACAAGGCTGTGACCATCGTCGCCCTGGACGGCACCGCGACCTCGCTGACGTTCGGCGAACTCGACGCCCGCGCCAACCAGTGGGGGCGCGCATTGGCCGCCAGCGGTGCCGAAACGGGTTCCCTTGTCGCACTGGCAATCCCGAATTCACAGCACCTGGTGCTGGCCACGCTGGGGTGCTGGAAAATCGGCGCGGTCCCCATCCCGATGCACTGGGATCTGCCCGAATGGGAGCGAGACCGAGTGCGCGCGGTGATCGACCCCGCCGTGGTCGTCGACGAAAAGAGCCGTTGGGAGTTGGACGCGCGCGCAACCGGGGAATCCGAAAGCCCGCTGCCCACAGCCATTTCCCCGACCGCCAACGGAATCTGCAGCAGCGGGTCGACCGGCGTGCCCAAAGTGATCCTCAACTTGGCGCCGTCGCTATGGACTCCTCAGCACGGCGAACCATTTCTGGCCAACTGGACACCGGTAGAGCAGCCGCAGACCATCATGGTGCCCGCGCCGATGTATCACACCAACGGCTTCGCCACCTTCCTGATGCTCCTCGCCGGCGACCACCTGGTGATACTCGAAAAGTTCGACGCAGCACTGGCTTTGGATGTAGTCGAACGCCATCAGATCACCAACTTCACGGCCACGCCCACGATGCTGGCACGCATAGCCGCCCGGCCCGACGTCCGGCAGCGGGACCTGTCCAGCGTCGTCTTCATCCTGCAGGGCGCCGCGGTGATGCCGCCGCCGCTGCTGCATACCTGGTTCGAGCTACTGAGCCCCGAGCAGATCCTGACTGCCTACGGCATGACCGAGAATCTCGGGCTCACTGCGTTGCGCGGCGACGAATGGCTGACGCATCCCGGCAGCGTCGGCCGCGGCTTCCGCGACACCGAGATCCGGATTCTGGACGCCGAGAAAAGACCGCTGGGCCCCGGCGAGCATGGCGAGGTATACCTGCGCGCGCCGATGAGTGCCGGGTATCGCTATCTGGGTGGGGCGGCGCCGCTGCCGTCGACCGAGGACGGGTTCCGTTCTGCCGGCGACATCGGCCACCTCGACGCCGACGGCTACCTGTACATCGTCGACCGCCGCGTCGACATGATCATCACCGGCGGCGCGAATGTCTTTCCGGCGGAGGTCGAGTCCGCTCTGGCGGGTCACCCGGGCATCGCCGATGTGGTGGTAATCGGGCTCTCCGATCAGCAGTGGGGACGACGGGTGCACGCCGTGGTGCAACTCGCCGATCTCGACGGCGTTGCATCGTTGACTGAACAGCAGGTGATCGAGTACGCCAAGAGCCGGCTGGCACCTTACAAGGCTCCCAAGACCGTCGAGTTCGTCGATGCGATTCCCCGCACCGCGGCAACCAAGGTCAATCGTTCGGCGATGATCGCAGCACGCGGCGGCTGACGGTAGGTGGATCGAGCACGACCCGACCGGCGGACGCTCTAGCTAGGACGCGTTTGTAGTAGCTCCTGCGCGGCGGCGGCGAAAAAGGCCATCGAGAGACTTCGGTGCCCAAAATGGCATCGCACAGAGATCGTCGAGCAACGCCTAAGAGCTGAACGACTGGCAAACGCCGCACTCATACCTCAACCAGGCAGGAACTTCAACAATTCGCGGCACATGGTTTCGGCCATCGCTTTGTGCCCGTAAAACCCGAGAAAGGTCGCCATGGCGCGGTAGGCTTGGCAGTTCCAATTTCAAGTAACGGCTACCAAAACCTGTTTCGAAGGTTCGACATCTGGTCCGAACGGTCGGGGAGAGGCTGGACGGCTGGTGCAATCGTGGAGCGGTTGGCCGATAGTGGCCCGCGATGATGAGTTACTTCAAGCGTTGGCAGCGCTCGAGGATGACGCGGAGTTCCATGGCGTGGCGTTGGTCGGCGATAGCGGGGTTGGCAAATCGACACTGGCTCGCGCACTTGCCGACACACTCCAGTCGGCCGGGGCGACGGTGCGGTATGTGCTGGGCACCAAAACCGGCTCCACGGTGCCGTTGGGCGCGTTCTATCGGTCGGTGACTGTCGACGCACCGCAGGAACCGGCCGCCATGCTCGCGGCCGCGCAAAGAATTCTGGAGCGGGAAGAGAAGCTCGTCGTCGTCGTCGACGATGCGCAGTTGCTCGATCCGTTGTCGTCGACGTTGGTGTACCAACTTGCCGCCAGCCGCGGTGCACGATTGATCGTGACGATCCGGTCCGGCGACCCGGTGCCCGACGCGGTAACAGCGCTATTGAAAGAGCGGTTGTTGCTGAGCCTGCACATTGAGCCATTTACCCGGGAACAAACCGCGGCGCTCGCCCGCGCCGTGCTCGGCGGCGTCGTCGATACAAGACTGATCAACGAGTTACACGGCCAGACCGCGGGCAGCCCGCTGCTGCTGCGCGGCTTGCTGGACGCGGGTCGGGAAAGCGGGGTTCTGGTCCAGACGGAAGGTGGGTGGCAACTTCGCGGTGCGCTGCGTGCCGACCGCCAACTCTATGACCTGCTCGAGTTTCGCCTGCAATCCTTCGCACCGGTCGAATTGGAGGCGGTAGAGATCTTGGCGGCCGCGGAGGTGCTGGACTGGGAGATCCTGCGTGAGCTGTGCGAGGCCGACGCGGTGGGACACCTCGAGCGCCTCAGCGTAATCCAGGTGGTCGCCGACGGATTCAACACGGTGGCACGGTTGTGTCACCCCATCTTGGGTAAGGCGGCGATCCGACACGCCGGTGTGGTGCGTTCGCGGCAACTCACTAACGTGCTGGCACAACAACTTCAGAAGCAGATGCGGACGCAGGAGGAGCGCTCGGGGTCGCCCGATGTGCGCAGCCGGATACGGCTGGCGCAGTTGATGACGCGAAGCGACCTGACACCAGACCTCGACGTGATCGTCGAGGCGGCGGCGAGCGCGGTGACCATGTCGGACATCGCTTGCGGTGAGGAGTTGGCGAGATTCGCGTTCGAGCGCGGCGCTGGCGTGACGGCGGCGATCGTGCTAGCTGATGCGCTCGGCTGGCAGGGGCGAGGCGACGAGGTCGAGGCGGTGCTTGATGACGTCGATCTCGATGGTGCCGATCAGTGGCTGATCGTGCGGTGGGGCTGTCTGCGTGCCGCGAATCTCTTCTTCAGCTGCAGGCGGGTTGAGCCGGCACGGCTGGCCCTGGCTGACGTGAGGACGCGTATTGATTCTGAGGAGCTGCTCCCACAAGTCACTGCCATGGAAGCGGCGTTTGCGTTCTTTTCCGGTGACGTCCGAACGGCATTCGACCTCGGGTTCGCCGTGTGTACATCCGATCTCCAACCGGTGGTGGGCATGTGGGCGACTACGTGGACGTGTTGGGCGTTGGCCCTCACCGGGCGATTTGGCGAAGTCCAGCGCATAGCGGATGCGGGGCGGCCAGCGGTGTTCGATCGACCGGGACCGTACCGGTTCGCCATGGGTTTGGCCGAAGTCGTGGGATTGACGTACGCCGGCGACAATCCGGCCGCCGAACGAGTTGGGGAACGTTATGCTGAGACGACCAGGGTGTGGCCTGCTCAAGACGCCTTCCTGCACGCCATGTTCGGATTGGTGCAGCTTGCCCGTGGCGCGCTGGGGTCCGCCTCTTCTGCCTTTCAGGATTCGATATCGGCGATGTCGCGTGGTTTTCCGCCGGGCTGGTTGATGCTGGTATCAGCCTGGTCCGCGCAGGCCGACGGTGCGCGGGGCGACAGTGCGGCCGCCGCTGCGGCGCTGCGCAGGTCGGAGGACGCCTACGGACCGCAGGTCGCGGTGTTCTTGCCGGAACTTGAGCTGGCCCGGGCCTGGGAGCGGGCCTCCGTCGGCCAGACGATGGCCGCGCAGACACATGCGCTGCGTGCCGCCCAGATCGCGCGACGATCCGGGATGTACGCGGTCGAGATGCGCGCGCTGCACACCGCCGTCCGGTTCGATGACCGTTCGCAAACCGAGAGGCTGGCGGAGCTGGCCAAGACACTGAACACACCGTTGGCGGAGGCGATCGCGGAGCACGCTCGCGGCCTGGCTGACCACAACGGCGATCAGCTCGACGCCGCGGCCGACCGGTTCGCCGACATGGGCGCAGTGGCGCTCGCCGCCGACGCGGCAGCCCAGGCGGCGCGCGAACACGCGCGCACACGCCAGCGTGGCAAGGAAATAAAGTCTTCGACCCGCGCGCACAAGTTGGCCAAGCAGGGTGGAATACGAACACCGGCGGTCGATGCAGCGGCTTCGCCGTTGCCCATCACGGCCCGCGAACGTGAGATAGCGAACTTGGTCGCGGCTGGTTTATCCAACCGCCAGATCGCCCAAAGGCTCTCTGTCTCGGTGCGAACGGTGGAGGGACACATTTATCGCATCTTCGCCAAGCTCGGAATCGACGACCGCGACCGAGGTTGTCCCGGGTCTCGTGGAAGTTGAGGTGGCGGTCCCCCGCTTGATTCCTGCCGTGTGGTAGGTGTCGGGCGTTCCGCCAAAGAACACCAACAGCAAGGGGACCGCCGTGAAGAAGAGTA
>NZ_JBKQQD010000457.1:0-6811 GCF_052144515.1 Mycobacterium sp.
CTGGCGGCGGTCCGGTCTCGAGGGGCCGGTCGGCGTGGCCCACGGCTTGAACCGGAGCAGTGCCAACGCCGTGACGAACGTGGTCGCTGTCACGAGACCAACCGCGACCCCCACCGCCGTTCGGAAAAGCGCCGCACCGCCGAGTGCCGTCACGACCATGACCAGCGCGTAACTGGCCTTGAGCATGAGCGCATCAGCGCTTCGATTGGAGGTTAGCAGCCAGATTGGGAGCGCAATGATCCACGCTCCGATGGCATATCCAAAGGCGACGACGGAAATGATCGCTCGCGTCGCTTCGAATGTGGGGCCGAGCACAAGTTCACCGACAGTGCCAGGTAGGAGGGCCAGCACCAGGCCAAGAAGGATTGTCGCTGACGTCGAGACCAGAGTGATTCGGGCCAGAGCGCTCCACGTCTGCGCCGGTGGCATGTTTAGGCGTTTGCTCTCTGCGATCACCCCCGATTGAATCGCACTCACCACGATGGCCACGGGTGCCAGCAATGCCGTGGCACCGCGCAGTGCGGCGGTGGCCCCGGGACTCACAACGACAGCGGTGAAGAGCAGCACCGCGAACGCTGTCGTTTGCTGGAGGCCGGAGTCGATGCCGTACCGTGCTCGGTCCTTCCAGCCCTTGGCAATCCAAGCCGGGCACTGTCTCAGCCGCGGGGCAATGCGAATCGCAATCAGCATGCCGACCAACGCAAGAACGGTAAGGGCGGTCCATCCACCGATGAGGTAACTGGTGGTTGCCGCCGACAAGTGCAGCCATGCCGCCACCAACAGCGCCGCCGAACCGGCAAAAAACACGCCGTCCCAGCGGGTCGCAACGTGGGGACGGCCTTCGGCGATGGCCACTTGTCGTAGAACATCTTTCACAAGCACGAACGGTGTCGCAACAATGATCAATATTGCCGGCAGACGGATTCCTGACCCCTGAACCGCCCACATGACGCTCGCGACGATGGGACTGACCAGTAGGGCACTGGTGAACGCGAACGAGCCCTCCCGCCGGATGTCAGATCGGGCGCGTCCCGCCATCAACAGGAGCGGTGTGCCCAACGCACCGCGAAGGACGCCGATGGCCGCGGCGAGCAGCGTCAAAAGCACCGCGATCTGGCCGAAATTCTGGGCAACGGTCACCACCGCGACGGCATAGATGACCAGGCCGTTGCTGAGACCGCAGAAGACCTGGTGGGCGCCGCTCGAGACGGCGCGGACCTTGCTCATCGACGAACCTTCGGTCATGCCTCAGTCCCTCTTGCCCGTGGCCCAGATCTCATCGAAAGCTCCGATCGAGTCGGTGGCTCCGTGGTTCGAGAAGAGCTCGAACGTGGCGAAAGTTCCTTGCCACTCCGAAAAGCGCGGATCTGTCACGATCCTGTGAGTTCCGGGCAAATCCACGGTGACTTGAGCGCCGTCGATGGTCAGGTGTGCCTCGTAGACAGTTTGTCCGTCTTCGCGCAGTGGTTGTGGAAAACTATCGGCCGCGACCACCTCCACTGGTGCGTTGTCAGTCCGCACGACGCTGATGTTCCAGTTGATCGGTGTCACCACCAAGTGAATCGGCACCGACCCGGTTACCGGTGGAAAGCGTTTCTTGATGCCTCGCGACACCGTAAGGCCGATTGCGCCAGGCGTACCGGATCCGGGCCGGAAGACAAACCGCGCACCCATACCCTTTACCGACGAACCGAGGTCGGGCGAACTCAAGAACGCGGTTGCGGTCCCTTGCGTTGTGGGTTGGTAGCTCAACCTACCGTGCTGAATTCTGAGTTGGTCGCCTGGGTCACTAACCACCGTGGTCATAGGCTGGCCGCCGTCGAAATAGTCCGGCGCCGGCCCGTCGGGCATAGCGGTGAAGTCTGCTTGGACCTGAATGCCCGCAGCGCGCGTCGGCGCGTTCTCACGCAGAAACCCCCACCAAAGTGCCACGGCCACAATAACTGCCAGCGTCAGGGCGAAGACGACCTGTGCCGCGGCGCGGTCCAGGCGGCCGGTTGTCAGGCTCGTCACACCGAGCCCTGCTCGAGGATCTGGCCGTAGCGCGCAGCCGGCGTCGGGCATAGCTCTGTGCTAAGACGTTGCTTCGCCCGGCCGCTGGGTACGATGTCTTCACCAGCAGCTTTGTTCACCGGCGAACCAAACAATCCGCCCCCTCCTAACGAAGCTGGCCACCCGGTGATGGGCCGCAGGTACGGCGGCCGGGCCACGCTCAATCTGTTCGTATACCGGCAACGCACTTGAGTGAATGACGTCAATACTATACTATACGTTGGAATTCAATGCCGAAAACAAACTTAGGGTTTTCGGATCAGCCGCTAAGCATTCATAGATTGGGATACCAGCTTGCAGAGCAGACCGCAGACCGACGAGGCGCTTCCGCGGAGCGAGCCTCGTGGTCCAGCAGGGGGCATAGTCGTGTCGCCCGACTCGCGGCCGGTGTGCGTGGCCCGCGGAGGACTGCGATGAGTAAGCCAGCGCTAGGGATGGTCGCGATGATCTCGATGATCTCCTTTGTCGCCGGCATCGCCTTTGGGTGCGTCGAGCCCGCCCGAAGTGATACGTCCGGTGATGACACGGCAACTCTGCAGGCGATGTTCAACAATGTGCAACCCGGCGCCACCCTGACTCTGGACCGCAGGGTTTACCCGCACGGTGGCGTGGTCACCATCACCGTGCCAAACGTGCACATCGAAGGAAACGGCGCGACGTTGGCGGCCACCAACGACCTAACCTCGGCGGTGGAGATCCGAGCGAATGGCGTCTCGGTCTCGAACCTGAACCTCACCGCGCCGATCGGCGGCAAGCGCTACAGCGGGCTCGAGCAACAAAAGCTCTACGTTCTTCATGCCGACGGAGTCAGACTCAATGACATCACAGTCACAGGCTCCGCAGGTGCAGGTGTGCTCCTCGACGGCGCAAGCAATTTTGTGCTCAACCGCGTCACGGTGCGCGACAGCCGCGCCGACGGTATCCATATGACGCGCGGGTCGAACAACGGCCAGGTCAACAACCCGCTAACCGAGCGCACCGGCGACGACGGTGTCGCGGTGGTTTCCTATGGCCCGAAGTTCGTCGGTGTCAACGAGCCGCCGTGCCGCAACATCACCATCGAGTCGCCGGTCGTCAACGGCACCACGGCTGGCCATGGCGTGACGGTACGGGGCGGCGAGAACATCACGTATCGCAACGTGCAAGTGACCGGCGCCAGCGGCGCCGGGGTGTTCGTCGACACCGAGGGCGCCCCGTTCTTCTTGCAGTCGGTCAACGGTGTCACCATCGAGGGCGGAACTGTGACCGCGGCCAATACGGCCCCGGGCGACGCGATGGGAGCGCTCGTAGCCTACGGACAGAACCCCGAGGCGGTTACCAGTAACGTCACCTTCTCCGATCTCACGGTCGTCAACACTACCGAGTCGGCGCCGAGCAACATCGCGGTGGTGACCGCAAACGGGGGCGCAGTCAGCAATATCGTGTTCCGTAACATTGCCATCCAGCAGCATTCGCAGAAGCCGGTTCTATTTGCGAACGCGCCGCGGGAGACCTACACGCTGTCGGGCATCACGCTCAACGGGTCGCCGTACAATGCCGCCTGAGAACCAATCAGGCTCCCGGCAGCAAAAGTGCCGGGAAAGGCCGGGGTCAACTTACCGCTAATGGCGATAAGTTTTCCAGGTATGGCGCTGATCCAACAAGAGCGGATCCGTAAAGAAAAGACTGGGAATGGCCCGATTGTGATAGATCAAGGAAGGACTACACGTGAGTGTACGTAATGCGCTAGTGATTGTTGTGGCGGCGCTCCCTGCCAGTGAGCTAAAGAATGCTCTGCTCCGTCGCTTGGGGTGGGCCATTGGCGATGGGGTGCGCATCGGCCCATGTTTGGTCTTGAGGGTCGGCCACGTCGACATTGGCGGCGGAGCATATATCGGCTCATTCAATGTCATAAGGGATCTGGCGACGCTCACGCTAGGCGAACACACAGAGATCATGCATTGGAACTGGGTGACCGCTTCTCGACTGCTGGGCGAAGCGGGTGCCCCTTGTCTGCTGCAGCTGGGACCCCACTCCAACATAACTTCTCGCCACTACATCGATTGCAGCGGTGGCATACGTGTTGGGACAACCAGCGCAATTGGTGGTGTGCGGTCGACGTTAATCACGCACGGAATCTCCGTGATGAGCTGGCCGGCCCGGACGCTACGGAAGACCAACGATTGCACTCTCGGCCCCATAGAGATAGGCGATTACTGCCTCCTTTCGTCGAACGTGCAAGTTTCCCCAGGGACGGTAGTCGGCAGCAGGATTGTCGTCGGAATGGGAGCAACCATTGCCGGCCAACTCGTGGATCCGGGGTTGTACATGCAATCCCGCGCGACGCTAGTGCAGACGGACCTTCGCCAGCCACGTTGCCGTCGGGAGCAAGGGCATGTCGACACCGTTCAGCAACGGTAAAAATCTCGTGCCGGCACTCGTGACCGCTAATGTCGCAAATCAGCAAAATAACATCAAGAGCACGACTATCCGCTAGTGGCGGAAGCCGACCATGGAGCCAGCGCAACATGCCGTTGACGACGACAGAGGTGCCGACATTTTTCGGACCGTCTGATTCGCCACTGTTCGGCGTGGTTCATCTGCCGGTCGATAACCAGATCAGAGGCGGGGTACTGATCTGTGGTTCGCTCGGAAAGGAGGGGATGGACAGTGTCCGACTACAACGGGTCCTCGCCGAGGGCCTAGCGCGCCGCGGTTTCGGCGTGCTGCGCTTTGACTATCTGGGCTTGGGTGATTCCGCCTACGCTCAGGTCCGTGATGACGCGGTGGCCAACTGGGTGGCAAGCGTGGGCCACGCGCTCGACTACCTCACGCTGATCGGCGCGGAGTCGGCGACCGCTATCGGCATACGTGCCGGGTGCCTGATCCTCAACGAGTACCTGGCCCAATCCCACACGGTCAAGCGCGTGGTCTACCTCGATCCCTATGGAACGGGCAGGCGTTACCTTCGGGAACACACCGCGCTGTTCCGGGTGTCGGTGGGCGAGGACGCTCCTGCGCCCGGCGAAGTGTCAATCATGGGCGGGCGGTTGAGCGACCATACCGCCGCAGAATTCGCCGCGCTGCGGATGGGTGCCAATCCAGTCAGCGCCCATGGCGTCGACAACGTACTTCTGGTGGGACGACCAGCCGAGACCGACGGGCGCATCACCGCCCTGGCGTCGGCCGAGGGGGTTGATTCGATCATTACCGGCGGTCTGCCGGAATGCGCCCGGCCGAGGGATGTGTTGGTACCGATCCCTTTCACCGCGGTCGATTCGATCGTCGAGTGGATCGACGGAAACGTTCCCAATCGCACCCATCGCGCCGTTCCCCAATACCTGACAACGGTGACGATGCCGGCCGAAGGTCCCGACGGGGTCGACGTTTTCGAAAGCATCGAACGAATCGAGCCGAACGGCCTATTCGCCATCCGCACGCTGCCACGACGCCGTAGTCCCGCGCCCGCAAAGACCGTGTTGTTCTTCGTGACGGCCAACGACTTGCACGTTGGACCCGCCCGGGAGTGGGTCGAATTGTCACGTCGCATTGCAGCTGCCGGGTCACAGGCGTTGCGCTGGGACCCGGCAGGACAGGGCTTGTCGGGCCAGATCAACCGGGACCCTTGGCGCAGGATATTTTCCAAGGCTGACATCAGCGACTCGATAGCGGTGGCCAGATATGCGTGCCAAGACGCCGGCCAACTCGAGCTTGTCGGTATCTGCTCCGGCTCGTGGTACGCCGCTCAAGCCGCCCGCAGTATCGGTGCGCGGTCGGCGATCCTGGTCAACCCGCAGGTGTGGAATTGGCACGTCACCCCCACCTTGCTGCGGCAGTGGAACGTCCGGAAAAAAGCGCTACACGCCAACGCGGCTAGTGACACGGGCGGCGGCCCCTCCGAATCCAGGACACCGCGCCTCATAGCACTTTTCAACCCGGCTCGGAAGCGGACGAAGATCTTTATGCACAACCACCTCCCGCGATACGTCCTGCGGGTGTTGAGCCGGGTCGGACTCGTGTGGCTGCCGGAGCACGTTCTGACAACGCTTGCCCACCGTGGAACCGACGTGACGCTGATTGCCTCGCCCGAGGATGCGGAGGAGTTCACTGCCAGAGGCGGTCGGGCAACCCTTGACCGGCTGCAATGGACGTCGCAGCCGCCCCGCCTGATCGCCACACCCACCGGCGATCATTCCGCCCATCACCCGGTGATATTGGCGGCGATCCGCAACGCGGTGTTGCCGGTAGCTGCCGTTTCCCCATCGGAGCACCTCCGCGTATCGGACATCACGTCGATTGAGAGTCGCCGAATCCGCTAGTGCCCCGCACCGGAAATGCGTGAGATGTATTCGTGGAGGGAGTCGCGAGGATCTCTTCGGCGGTCTTTGTCCACGCGAACGGTCTTGGGTCGGCGTTCCAGGTGGCGATCCATTCGCGGACGTCGTTTTCGAGCGCGACAACGCTTTTGTGGGTTTCGGGCACGGCGAGTCGAGTCTGCGCTAGCGCATGAAGTTTCCTACTCGGACTGGGCCGGACTACAGACCACGAGAACGACGGCCATTGCGTGGCAATCGGCGTGCGAAAGCGACAAAGACGAGCTGAGCCAGCCTTGGTGTTGTGCCCGCTCGGCGACCGCTCCGCTCAGACGAAGCAGAGGCAGCGGACCGTCCCGTGTTACCTCGATCTCGCGCAGGGGAAACGGCATGTCGGGTTCTGCGAATGCCTTGATCACTGCTTCCTTGGCCGCGAACCGGGCCGCCAGTCTGTACACCCGGTTGCG
>NZ_JBKQQD010000458.1:0-7221 GCF_052144515.1 Mycobacterium sp.
CAGATTGGCTCGTACGATAATTCCTCACTGGGGCCTCCCACATCTTGTGGCTCTACCGGCCAGGACCACCCTGTCGGCAACCCACGTTCACATGTGAGCGGAGGCCCCAGCCCCCCATACCGTCTAGTTTCCTGGCCACCCACTTCGGTGTCATCGTTGCCAGCGGGACTGGCGCCAAAAACTCGTCGGAGTTCTGCGTCGCTTCGAGAATTGCCTGCGTGATCTTGATTGACGTGCATTTCCCCGAGGTCTGCTGCCTGCGTTGGGTCGACTGCGAGGTCGACACTCGTAAGCGCATTGCCACGGGTATCGTCTTTGGTCCGTAGCGATACGATAAATCGCAGGGTGACTGTTCCGTCGTCTTGAACACGCCCCATCCTCACCGCGAGTCTGCACGCGAGTCCTGCTACAAGCGAGTCACTGCTTGCGCCAAGACTTTTCGCGCGAGTATCCCATTCCGCCAGGTCGACGTATGCGGTCAGGGCCGGCATCTCTACTGTGTGATCGGCGCCGGCCGTCCTCGGGGAAGGTGGTGTCGCTTTGATCGATGATTTGAGTTCTGCGCGGTCGCGCCGGGCCCTTCGAGCCACGGCGACCACCGCCTGCGCTACGTCGGGCAGTTCTTTGACGGTTTGTCGGAGATCATCACGGAACGCCCGCCTGAGTGTGCGCGATCCCGCTGGCGGATAGCCCAGATTGTGCGTCCTGCCCTCAGCAGCATCGGCTATCGCCTGGCCGAACCCGACCGCGTCGACGATCGTATGCGTAACCACCAGACTTACCGCGGACCCGCCGTCCTCGAGCGGAAGCACCCCGAGATGCCAGCCGGGTCCCCACCCCGGATCAATGGGTAGGCGCGCCCGCTCGTCGGCCCATGCGCTCACATCGGCGCGCCGCCGCGGCGTTGCGGCGAAATCGATCTCCTCCGGCGCCGGAGACAAGACCCAGCGATCGCGCGCGAACGATAACGGAGACCGTTCTATCCTGCGTCCCAACAACCCGCATCCAAGATTGCGGTGAAAACGCCGTAACCCATCAACATCGACGGCACGGTTGTATATCCAAGTGACCTGAATCAGCGCGCGATTCGCCCCCCTGCCTATTCGAACGCGATCAAGTCGGTCTCAGACGGTCACGCCGGTTTCAGGTCAAGCTGAGCGACGTTGGCAAAGGGCACCGCTGCCACGCGGCCCTCGGCGACGCGGACATAGGCCGATTTCATCGCAGCCATATACCGGACAATTGAGTCGCGGGCGATGGGGTTGTTCGGGAACATCACGGTCACCGCGGTTTCCTTCTCGCCCCGATTCACCCACATCCCGATTTGATTCGCAGCCCTTGCGTCCACGAAGAGTTTACCGTTCAAACTGTCCCATTGAGCCGTGATGTCCGGCGAAAGGGGAGGCAGACCTGCATCGAGATAGGACAGCATAGGAACGCCTCGCCCGGGCCTCCTCAGACCCTGTGTAGATGACGCCAACTCCAATACGCGATCAAAGGGAACATTGGCCAACCCGATACTCGAATCGAACGACGCCTGGGCTGCGCGAACAATATCACCGAAAGATCTTTGGTCAATGGGGACAGTGATCGGAACCACTCCGGCGAACCATCCTGTTGTCGCAAATTCGGCTAGATTGCGACGTGTCGTAGTGGGAGTAATTACGTAATACGTGTCAGCGCCGGTCAACTCATGTTCGGCGATGGCAGCGCAGGCAAACACGCCACCGCTGAAACGGGCGCCCGCATCTGCGCACGCGGATTCGAATCGGTCTGTCTGCTCTTCGTCCAGCAGGCGTACCGTGATTACGTCGCAGGTAAGGGGCACTGATGGCTCACCAAGTGGCAGCGGAAATTGCGGAAGGGTACCGTCGTTGCCCTGGGCGAACTCGATCCAGTCGCGTACTTCCGTTGACTCTAGGGTCAAGTCGGATATGTACTGGTGTTGGCGGACACAGTAATCCTCATAGCTGCCCGCGTCCCGCAGCTTGATGGGCGCCGCGCCGCCCACCAGTGCGGCGTACATCATGTGGATCTCGGCTAAGACCAGATGAATGAGCGGGGCGTCGATGTGGAGATGATCAACACTGACATAGAAGGTGAAGTGGTCCGCGCGCTGAATGATTCCGAATTGGAAGCAATTCCATCGCAGCGGATCTGGGGTAGTTAATACGTGGCTTCGCCATTCTTTCGAGGTGATCTCGCCATGCTTGGTCGGAACTAGCTTAATGTCCTTGAGGTCGCGGATGGTTCGGCGAACGATGTTCTCCGGATCCTTATAATCGAACCAACTGTGATAGGTATCGTGGCGACGAAGGTAGCTGTTGATGACGTGAGTCATGGCACGGATATCACACCGACCGGCTATATCCCACGTTAAAATATACAGCCGCGCCATTTCGCTACCCCGGGCTGCATAGTCGGTATAGCTACGGAGGTGTTGGGCTTGCTGATAGCTGGGCGGTACAGCACTGACAGGGGCTTCCCGGATTTTCAGGAGAATCTCGGGCGGTGAGTTCCACGTGATGAGCTGGCCGGGTGGAGGACTGCCCCAGTCGTGGATTCCGTTAATTGGAAACATGCGTTCCCTGCTTCCCCTCAGCCAATTATGTGTGTCAGTTGGATAGGTAGTTTACCTCCAAAACGCGAACAGATTCAGGACAGGCCGCCGCATGCCTATACGCACAGGGTCCGGCGCCGTCCATAGTCCCAGCGGGCGCACGGTTCCCCTCATAGCAGGAAACGCTACCTTGGTGTGGCCGATTTTTTTGCGCAACCGTCGAATTGCCGCAAAAGAGCTTCGACCAGCCACTATCGGTCATCAGGTGACGTGCGGCGGGACCTGCTGGGGTGGCGCGCTCGCTGCGACGGAGACCCCGCAACGCGGCTTAACCTGCTAGAACTGGCACATACGTACGTCCTGAACCCAGTCCAGCGCTAGCCCGACGCAGCGCCCAATAAGCGATTACGCCACGCGACTGGTAGGTCACTCTATACAGCTATACAGTTGCGCAATGTCACGCCGGATCGACGAAACCGACGTAGCCCCAGGGGGAATCTTCCAGCGGCTGGGCGATTTTGTCGCGCGGTGGCCGTTTCTGGTCATCGCGTTCTGGATCGCGGCCGCGGCTGTCCTGATACTGACGTTGCCACCCCTTCCGGTGGTCGCCGCACAGCATCAGGCCAAACCCATACCTGATGATGCCCCGACGATGGTCGCGACTGGGGCGATGAACCATGCGTTCCACGAAACAGGTGCGGGGTCCAACCTCCTGCTACTCGTCTTGACCAACGAGAATGGGATGGGGCCCGCCGATGAGGATACGTATCGCAGACTGATCGACAACCTGCATCAGGACACGCAGGACAAAATGTCGGTACAGGAATTCGTCACAGCGCCACCCCTGCGCGAGATCTTGGCCAGCAAGGATAACAAGGCCTGGAATGTACCGATCAACATTGCTGGCGAGATAATCGCACCCGAGACCCAGGCGGCGTACCAACACGTCGCTGAGATTGTCAAAAAGACCCTCGCAGGATCCACGCTGACCGCCCACTACGCGGGACCCGTGGCCATCGCCGCCGACCTCACCGAGATCGGTCAGCGTGACATGCACGTGATCGAAATAGGCACCGGGCTTTTGGTGCTGGGCATCCTGTTCTTTATCTACCGAAACATAGTCACCATGTTGGTGCCGTTGGCCACAATCGGATTATCCGTGGTGACCGCGCAGGGGGTTCTGTCAGGGCTTTCCTTATTGGGATTGCCTACCGGCCTGCAGACCATTGTCTTGATGGGCGCGGTAATGATCGGGGCGGGAACCGATTACGCCGTGTTTCTGATCAGCCGCTATCACGACTACGTGCGGCTCGGCGCGGATTCGGATCAAGCGGTCAAGAATGCATTGTTGTCCATCGGCAAAGTCATCGCCGCGTCTGCGGCCACTGTCGCGGTCACGTTTCTGGCGATGATCTTCGCCAAACTCGAGATTTTTTCAACAGTCGGTCCGGCGATTTCAGTCGCGGTCGTTGTGGCGTTCCTGGCTGCGGTGACGCTGCTTCCCGCCATCCTCGTGCTGGCCGGGCGACGTGGCTGGATCAAGCCGCGAGGTAACCAGACCAATCGTTTCTGGCGGCGTACCGGAACACGCGTCGTGCGCAGGCCCTGGATCCATCTGGTCGCGAGTGCGATTATCCTCATCATCCTGGCCGGCTCCGTGAGCTTCGCGCGCTTCAACCGCGACGATCTCAAGTCACTACCGCGTTCCGTCCCCAGCGTCAACGGATTCGCAGCGATGGATCGCCATTTCCCGACGAACGCAATGACTCCGATGCTGCTCTTTATCCAGTCATCGCACGACTTGCGAACACCTGGCGCGCTTGCCGACCTCGAGCAGATGGCACAGCGGGTAAGCCAATTGCCTGACATCACGTTAGTACGGGGCATCACCCGGCCCAACGGTGGACCGCTGGAGCAGACCAAGGTGTCGTATCAGGCGGGCGAGGTCGGCGGCAAACTCGACGAAGCCTCCAACGTGATCAGCACCCACGGAGGCGACCTGGACAAGCTGGCCGGCGGCGCTAACCAATTGGCCGACGCCCTTGCCATGGTGCGGACCCAAGTCAATGGGGCCGTCGGCACCGTCAACACGCTGGTCACGGCGCTGTCGGCGATGCAGAACGCCATGGGCGGGGATAAGACGCTCAACGACATTGACCGCACGGCCCAACTCGCCGGCCGCATGCGGTCACTCGGCGATGCGCTTAGCGCCAATATGGGGGATGTTCAAAACACCGTCGCCTGGGCCAGGCCGATGGTGGCGGCCCTTAACGTCAGCCCGGTCTGCTCCGCCGACCCCGCCTGCGCGAGCTCGCGGGCCGAGTTGCAGGCGCTGGTGGCCGCACAGAACAACGGAACTCTTAACAGCATTGCTGATCTGGCTCGTAACCTGCGGGCGACCCAGGAAACGCAGTCCATCGGCTCGACCGTGAGTCGACTGCAGCAATCACTGCACACAGCTGTCAGCCTCTTGCGGTCGACTAACGGCCTCCAGTCCCGGGTAGCCGAAATGCAACAAGGTGCCAACGCCCTCGCCGACGGCAGCCGGGCAATTGCCGACGGTGTGCAAGAACTGGTCACTCAGACCAAGAAGTTGGGAGCAGGACTCAACCAGGCGTCGTCATTCTTGTTGGGGATGAAGCACGATGCCCAGAAGTCGTCGATGGCCGGCTTCAATATTCCACCACAGATGTTGACCACAGACGACTTCAAGAAAGCTGCCGAGATTTTCATATCGCCCGATGGGCACGCAGCACGGTACTTCGTACAAAGCGCAATTAATCCGGCCACCGACGCCGCCATGGATCAGGTGGATGCGATCCTCGCGGCCGCACGGTCGGCTCAACCGAATACCGAGCTGTCGGATGCCAAGATCGCGTTGGTAGGACTTCCGACCGGGACCAAGGACACCCGCGACCTTTATGATCAGGACATCCAATTCATCGTCATCGCAACCGTCGTCATTGTCTTTCTGATTTTGGTCGCGCTGCTGCGAGCGATCGTTGCACCGCTCTATCTGATCGGTTCGGTGCTTATTTCGTTCTTATCGGCGCTGGGCATCGGTGTCATCGTCTTCCAATTCATTCTCGGTGAGGAATTGCATTGGAGCCTTCCCGGACTGTCCTTCATACTGTTGGTCGCGGTCGGCGCCGATTACAACATGCTGCTCATCTCGCGGATCCGCGACGAGTCACCCCATGGCGTGCGGGTGGGTGTAATCCGCACCGTGGGTTCGACCGGCGGTGTGATCACCTCGGCGGGCCTTATCTTCGCCGCTTCAATGTTCGGCTTGGTGGCTGCCAGCATCAGCTCGATGGTCGAGGCTGGTTTCATCATCGGCATCGGGATTGTGCTCGATACGTTCTTAGTGCGCACTATTACGGTGCCGGCCATCGCCGCACTGATCGGCCAGGCAAACTGGTGGCCGTCACGACTGGGACAACGCAATAAACGGCGCTCGAGCGCACGGAAACCGGTACGGATGCCCAAGCTGCTAGCCCGGCTCCCATGGGTGAATAGCGTAAATAGCCGCACTGCCCCGGCCTCCGTGCCTCCGCTAGCAGCAGTCAGCGTCGCTTCCCTTGACGACCGCCACGCAATCGACGACCCAATTCTCCTGCACGCACTGCCGCTGTTCGGCTCCAACGGCCTGCGGGATCGCCTCACCAGCGCCCAGCAAAAAACGGCGCCAGAGTTGCCAACCACGATAAACGGGAACGGCAACGGACTAACCGACCAATTGCCCGACCACGCACTACCGTTATTCGGCCCCTACGTCCTGCCGCATTACCGGTTGCCAACCACCACCAACGGCCACGGCCACGCCAACGGCAACGGCAAACGACCAACTGGCCATCTGCTGGCCCACGCGTTGCCACCGTTCGGCCTGCCACATCACCGGTTCCCAACCACCACTAACGGCCATGCCAACGGCAACGGCAACGGCAACGGCAACGGCAACGGCAACGGCAACGGCAAACGATCACTCGATCACGCCAAAGGCAACGGCAAACGATCAATCGACCGCGCAGAGAAACTGACCGAAAAGTCAGCTTTTCCCGAAGAAACAGATTCTGCAAAGTCATCGAGCTGAGCCAGGTAAGCTACCTATCCAAGTGACACACGTGATTGGTCGAGGGGGAAGCAGGGAACACATATTGCCGATAAACGGAATCCACGACTCGGTGGAGCCCTCCACCGGGTCAGCTCATCAGGTGGAGCGCGCCACCCGAGATTCTTCTGAAAATCCGGGAAATCCCGTTCAGCGCTCGAATGGCTTCCGATGCACGCGAAACTGGAAGGCGAGCATCATAATGGTAGGGATGGCCAGGAGGAAATCCCGCAGCATCGTGAGCGGGCCGACGGTGGTCTGCAGGAAGGAAGTGCCGAAGCACCCGCAGTCCAGGCTGATGCCCCGCGCCCACACCGATGCCTGGGCGCCCAAGAACACAGCGAACATCAGCGTGCCGACTAACGCTGTTCCCCGCACAAACAGCCCTGCAGCGAGATAGAGGCCTATCGCCAGTTCAAAAAACGGCAGTATGTATGCAAATGGACCAGTCAGGACGTCAGGAAGAATCCCAGAGCGCTGGACCAGCACCCGGAAGGCCTGCATCTCTGGTATCTTTGCCGATCCGGAGGCGATCCACACGGCAGCGGCG
>NZ_JBKQQD010000459.1:0-6032 GCF_052144515.1 Mycobacterium sp.
CCCCGCGGCGTTTGTGAAATTCGTGCGCGAACACCAGTGTCCCAGTTTCCTGGAGTACGGCGAGTACCCGTACGTTACGGCCGATGAGATCAAGAAGGCGCTGCGGCTCAAAGCGGCATTTTCCGACATGCTCGATCAGATGCAGTGATCCGCACCAGGCGGTGCGCTGATGCTTGAGTTCGACGATATCCAGCACATACTGCTGACCCGTACACCGGCGATGACCGGGCGCTACGAGTTCCTGACGTTCGGCAACCCGGCGGGGGGCCGGGCGTGGCTGTCCGAGCTGATCCCCGTGGTCGAATCCGCCGCCGCGGCGCAAGCCTCGATGGATAGCACCAAGCGCTGGGTCACGCTGGCGTTCACGTGGAATGGCTTGCGGGCGCTGGGGGTTGCCGAGGAATCCCTGGCAACTTTCCCGGAGGCGTTTCGCCAGGGCATGGCCGCCCGGGCCGACATCTTGGGCGATACCGGGGCCGCCCACCCGGAAAACTGGGTGGGCGGGCTGGCAGGCGCCGACTTGCACGCGATCGCGATCCTGTGTGCTCGCGACGACGCTGAACATGGGCGGGCCAGCGGAGTGCACGACGAGCTGGTGGCCCGGTGCGATGGCGTGCGGCGGCTGTCGTTTCTGGATCTGAACGCGACGCCGCCGTTCAATTACGCACACGATCACTTCGGGTTCCGGGACAGGTTGTCGCAGCCGGTGATCGAGGGATCGGGTGAAGAGCCCACACCGGGGTCGGGGGCGCCGCTGAAGCCGGGCGAGTTCATCCTCGGTTATCCGGACGAGCTGGGGCCGGTCGCAGATCTGCCGCGGCCAGAAGCCCTGGCCCGCAATGGAAGCTACATGGCCTACCGGCGGTTGCAGGAGCACGTGGGACTTTTCCGCGACTATATCCGCGACAAGGCCGAGACGCCGGATGCTGAGGAGCTACTCGCGGCGAAGTTCATGGGGCGCTGGCGCAGCGGCGCACCGCTTGTGCTGGCACCGGACAAGGATGATCCTGAGCTCGGCGCGGATCCCATGCGCAACAACGACTTCAACTACAAGGAGATGGATCCGCTCGGGTATGCCTGCCCGCTCGGGTCGCACGCGCGACGCCTCAACCCGCGCGACACCGCGCACAATATGAACCGGCGCAGGATGATTCGCCGGGGGGCCACCTACGGTCCTGCCCTGCCCGAGGGCGCGCCCGACGACGGAGTCGATCGCGGCATCGCCGCGTTCATCATTTGCGCCAGTCTGGTTAGGCAATTCGAGTTCGCGCAGAACGTCTGGATCAACGACCGCGCCTTCCACGAGCTGGGCAACGAGCACGACCCGATCTGCGGAACCCAGGACGGAACACTGGAGTTCACGATTCCCAAGCGGCCGATCCGCACGGTGCACAAAGGCTTGCCGGCATTCACCACCCTCAAGGGCGGGGCCTACTTCTTCTTGCCGGGTATCAATGCGATGCGCTACCTCGCGGCGCTCGACTGATCACGTTAAGGATTCACCATGGGCGCACTTCCCGCAGCGCGAACCTACAACCAAAGCCATGCGGCGCGTGCCCACACCGGCGGCCGGCGCATCAGCATCTACTGGACCTGGAGCTACCCGTGGGAAGCCCAACGCGCACCGACGGAGATGTACAACCGCTTCTCCACCATGGCAGAGGTCCGAAACGCGTTGTGGCCGAGCTACGAGACAACGGAATACGACGAGGCGCATTTCCTACAAGGGATCGCCGGAACGCTGGAGCTTTTCCACCGCTCGACGCTGGCGTTTCAGGAGTTGGCGGGTGACGCGACGGGCCACCGCGTTGCCGTGTTTCAGCGCATCGACCAGGCCGGCTACAAACTTCCGATTGACGAACGGATCCTTGCCGACACCGACACCCTGATGGTGTTCGGGCTTGACCACATCTTGTCGGAACAAGAAGCCGCACCGGGGGAGATCAGTGCCGTCCGGGAATGGCTGCAGCGCGAGGGCACATGCTTGTTATTGGCACCGCATCACGACGTCGGCTTCAGCGACGATTTCGCCCAGCGTCAGGTTGAATTCCACCATCACGGTGACCCGCTGGTGCCGCGCCAGCAGCGGTTCGGTCAATACACCCGCTCACTGATGAAGGCCCTCGATGTTCCGGTTCACAACAGGTGGGGGCTGCGTCCGGCCGTGGTCGAGGGCACCAAGGACATCGCACCGCTGACCGCGTTCAGCGATTTGGACACCGCGAGGCTGCTCGAGAACGTCACCACATTCAACTTCCACCCGCACCTGCCGCACTACGAACTCACCGCGCCGGAAAGCGATTCGGTGCGGGTGCTGGGCCGTCAACGCATCGATGCCGACAGGCCCCACCCCTTCACCGCAGCGGGCAACACCGAATTCAACGCGCTGATCTGGATGCCACCGATCGGCCAACGCTCCGGCGACATCGTTCTCGTCGACTCCACGAACTTCACCACGCTCTTCGGTGGCACCGACAGCCTCAAGAACTTTTGGCACAACCTTGCCCGCATGAGGTGACTTCCCTGCGCCCCAAGATTCCGTCGACTACCGCTTGGCCAACGTAGATAACGCGCGTCTGCTCGTGAAGGAGGTGGCGTATTCCCTGTGGATGAATCCGGCTGGTTTTAGAGTCCTGTGGCCCCAATGGAGAGGCTGGCAGGGAGGGGGAACGTCACGCCTGGTTGTGGCGATCCGTCTACCGGCATCGGACAAATTGATTTTCACAATACATTCCGACACCACCCCAGTTGGCTGATGGACCGCCTTCATCGGCCGGATCCACAAACAGTGCTGGAGTCGACGTCAGCAATTGATCGATTATCCCCGGCACCGGCGGCACAAAAGGGTCTGGCTGCGCCTGCGCTACGCCGGTGCCACCCGCGAGAGCCAGGAAGCTCATCATCCCGCCGACCAGCAGTCCGCGAGCGAACCTGTGACGTTTCATGGCTGCGCTCTCCGTCTGCCCCGAATCATTAGCTATCCCCCAGGGCTAGCCGCCGGCACAATTATAGCCGGCCGGCGAACCAGCAAGTCCAGGATTGCTGGCCCGCCGACGAGAACCACCGGTCCTCCCAGCCTTCCGCGCCCATATCGCATATCAGTTGCGAATGCACAACAACTTTGGTTTGGTCGACCGGCGAAAGTCACAACTCGAATCGGCCATTGCTTACGGTGTAAGCCGTGATGCCGCTGGCCGTGGTGGTTCGTCGTGCGGCGGTTCTCGCGGTCTGCCTCGTCATGTCAGTGACCACCGCGCCTTCGGCAGGTGCTGATCCCGATTCTGAGCCTGCTCCTCCCGATGCGGCGGCACCGGCCGACGGGCTGGTGCCCTCGGCCGACCCGGCAACCGTCAACACTCCTGACGGCTGGCGCCTTGCCCTCGGCGCGAAGGACGAGATGCAAGTTCCCGTGGCGCCGTTGACCACCGCGGTCTCGTCTCGCGAATACCTCTCCAGCGGAACATTCGTCGGTTCGCTCAAAGGACCGGAACAGCCTCGAGGCGAGCTCGAGGTGGGTTACGAGATCGGCTGCGGAATCGATATGAGCACGTCCAACGGCGTCACGATGGCGGGTAGCGCCGGCGTCAGCCCGGGCCTCGGCCTGTCGGGCCTGTTGACCGGTGCGCCGGGTCTTGTGCCGCTGGTTTCCGTGCCGGTCAACGGCGTGCTCACCGTGGGGCTCAAGCCCGGCCTCGTAATCGTGGTGCCGGTGGTCAAGAAAGAGTTCAAGGGTCCAAATCCCTGGGTCATGATCAGCAACTTCCACGTCAAGATCGACGGATGCGTCGGCCAGTCGTTCATCCGCTCCTACGCGACGCTGACCCGAGTGACCGATCAATCCGACGTGGTGCTGTCCTACATCGGCGTCACCAAAGCCGTCTGATCGCGGTCTCTGCCGACGGAGCAGAATGTCGATAATCGGCGGCACCGCGCACTGCCCTACGCGGGGTAGCTGGTCCCTACTAATCGGCCGCTCGGCGGCGGCGCTGTCAGGCCGTCGCCATTTACCGCTTCAACGGGGCCGCAACGGTTTTCGAGCAAACGCGTGGGTAATCCCCTGGTCAGCGCGGGTGGGACGGTTCGCGGGACAGGTGGGACACGCTGGGACAGGTCCGGATGGGCGTTTGCCGAGGGTCCACAATGGGCGCATGACCAGCGATGATGACGTGCTGCGGCTGCGTGACGAGGGGCTGTCCATCCGGGCGATTGCGGACGAGCTGAAGCTGTCCAAGTCGGCGGTTCACCGGATGCTCGCCGCTGCGGACGACCTGGACGACGAGGACGACCTGGAGGAGCGCGAGCTGGCGCTGCTGGACGGCAACCCCGGCTACGAGGCGGTCCCACCATTCGAGTTCGTGGGGATAGCGACGGTCACCCAGGAGTCGCCCGGCTGGGACGTCCCCCAAGTCGCCGAGGAAGCGCGGTTCGTGGACGCCAACGGGCGCTCCGTCTCGCTCCTCGACATCTACCGGGCGGACTTCGGGGACGGGTCCGAGGGCCACGGCCTGATGGCCGACGCGCGGGCTCAGATCGAGCGGACGGGCAGCGGTACGCCGAGGCCGAGGAGCAGTGGCGTCGTGTCGGTTACCGGGAGTGGTTGCGCGATCCCACGCTCACGGCACCGGGGGCGAGCCGCTCGACGGTCAACACCAACCTCTCTTCGGCGGATCGGCCCGGCCGATGCCTCGTGAAACTTGGGAGATCGGCGGGGCTACCGAGGCCTGATCATGTGCCGCGGTCGATTGCGTCGAAAGCTCCCAGGGATTGCTGAAACGGTGCGTAAGTAATGCCCAGCGGGTTCTCGAAGGGATGGTCGAGCCAGAAGACGATGAACAGTAGCAGGCCGAGTAGAAGGGCGATCGCGCTTGAGAGCATTAGGTGACCACGTGTGCTATCCAGGCGCATGAAACCGCTGAGCGCCACCAGTACGACACCGCCTGAGAGGAGACCGGCCCACAGCAACCCTGGTCTTCGGGGTTGGGCGTCCAGCATTCGCTGATTCCTGTCGGACGCCAGTACGGTCAGCTGGCCGAGAAACTCTCCACTCGTCGCGTTCGATGCCACACTGGATTGCTCACGCGCGAGGACCTTGTACATTTCGGTGAGCGCGGCTTGTGCCGTGTCGGGAGTACTGCCAACGTCTTGCTTGTTGCCTTCGGGGCCTTCGACCGTCTTCGCGTATTTCCGGAGCAGTTCCCGCATCTGTGTCTGCTCTGGAACAGGCATGCCGACGGTCTGCCGGTACATCGTTGTAAGAGTGGATGCCTCGTGCGCGACGTTAGCCTCAGCGGAGGAGAAGTGCCCCCAGGCGACGACGACGGTGAATCCGAGGAGAGGGCCGTACACGAGCGCGACGCAGGTCAGGAACGGCGACAGCATCGAATTGTGGCCTTCGGCAACCGGTTTGGGGAGGGTGCGATTCGCCAGCAACACGCTCCCGATCCCGACCAACATCGCCACGATGAGGACCAGGGCCAGACGTAGCCAAAGACCCGCTATCCCGGAGTCGCCCATTACTCGCCTCCGCAGGTAACGCGCCGGCTACCCACGAGGGCGGCCTCCGCCTCCGAATACATCTCGCGCGGCATCAGCGACGTCTGCGACATGCCCCGATTCTTGCAGAGGCCATCCAACCCTTTGGGGTCTGCTTTTCCTCATACCGGCGATCCTGTGCTGACGAGCGGTCGTGTCAAGGGTTGGCGAAGCCATCACGCGATCCACATGCTGACGACCGTTCCCGTGCAGACCGCCGCGCTGTCCGGCCGGTCTCCGGGCTTGACCACGCTCGCCATTCCTGTTGCGTCTCGGCGTTGGCGAAGACATGTTCTGTTTCGTCGTTGGCCGGACCTGCCGCAGTCTCAGGCTGCTCATCCATGGCGCTCAACTTTAGCTTTTGCGCGGGACTCCCGAGGTTGTCCCGGGTCTCGTGGAAGTTGAGGTGGCGGTCCCCCGCTTGATTCCTGCCGTGTGGTAGGTGTCGGGCGTTCCGCCAAAGAACACCAACAGCAAGGGGACCGCCGTGAAGAAGAGTA
>NZ_JBKQQD010000460.1:0-2521 GCF_052144515.1 Mycobacterium sp.
TACGAGGGATAGACCGACACAACACGCGACAGGCCCTGGAGCAAAGATCCGGCCTACTCGCAATGACGGGTGGACGCATCTGCGGCAAGATGTCGATCAGCATCGTCGCCTATCAGCCCGGCGGACAAAACACGAAGCCCCACCTGCAGGAGCTGGCCGCGCGCACGCTAGCAGAGTTCGATCTGACGGTCGCCCGCCCGCATTCGATGCCGCGCTCTACGGGCTGCGCAACACCGTCGAGCGTGGCTTCAGCCGGCTCAAGCAGTGGCGCGGGATCGCGACTCGGTACGACAAGTACGCCCTGACCTACCGCGGCGGCGTCCTACTGGCCTGTGCAGTCATCCACGCCCGCGTGGGGGCTACTGAATTAAGAGACAGGCCCTAGGCAAGTGACAAGAGAGGACTTTAGGAGATGGACAATTTACTTGATCTGGCCGACCAGACCGCGTTCGGCTTCGAGCGGGCGATCGGAGTCACCAACCTGTTCCAGTGTGTCTGGGTGTACAACCGGGCAATCGACATCGACGGCCTGCGGCGGTTCCATCGCCATCTTCAGCGGGGACGGTTATCCCGCCGCATCGAACGCTCGCCGTTGCCGTTCGGTCGCCATCGCTGGGTCTCGCCGAGAGATCAGTCCGACCTCGAGATCGTCGGGAGGCCTCGGCCGCGTGAAGAATTCGACGCCTGGCTCAGCGAGCAGGCCGACACTCCGATAGATGCCGAGCATGGACCCGGGTGGCATCTTGCAGCGCTGCCGTTTACCGACGGCGGCGCGGGAGTCAGCCTGGTCGTCTCCCATTGCCTTGCCGACGGGATTGGGGCGGAATTGGCGATAGCGGACGCGGCTTGCGGCTACGACAACGCAATCAGCTGGCCGGCTGCCGCGTCACGCCGGCGATGGCAGGCGTTGCGTGAGGACGCCCGCCAAACGGTGCGCGACATCCCCCATGTCGGCCGCGCCGCCGTCGCCGCAGCACGATTCCTTCGGAAGAACCGTGGCAATGCTGGTTCTACCGCCCCACTCTCTGCGCCGCCGCCTGCGGCAGCGGACGAACGCATCACGCCCCCAACGGCAATAGTGTTTATCGATGAAGATGAATGGGACGCGCGCGTAAATTCGCTGGGGGGGACTAGCACCGCGCTGCTCGCGGGAGTGGCGGCGCGCCTGGGCCAGCAGGTGGGACGGGTAACTGCTGACGGCTTGGTCACCTTGTCGATAGCTGTCAGCGAGCGCACCGCCGACGACTCTCGCTCCAACGCACTCGCGAATGTTGACATTACGGTCGATCCTGCACCCGCGGCGACGGACCTGCGCGAGATCCGGGCCGGAATCAAGCGAGCGCTCAGCCGCCGTCATGAGGTGCCCGACGAGCGGTGGGCACTGCTGCCCCTCGTTCCCCTGTTGCCTAAGCGACTCATCAGGCACTGGGTCAATGTGATCGCCGGCGCGCCGGCCACCGTCGGCGTATCCAACATCGGCACGGTCCCCTCGATCGCCAACCGGCCTGATGGCACAGACGCGGACTACTTAACCGCGCGGACTCCTTGGCCGGGCCTGACCACGGCCACCGCGCACCGCGCGGGCGGAATACTGGCGTTGCTTTCGTTCAGAGTGCACCAACAGATCACCATCTCGGTCCTTGCCTATCAGCCGGGCCGTCTCACCTCGAGTGACAAGTTGCGGCTCGTCCTTTCGCAGACGCTGGACGACTTCTCGCTGACCGCGACCATCGGCTGGCCATCCCGTGAACCAATGCGTCCGTAGGCATACGCCATTGCTGCAGTCAACGAAAAAGGGGTTCTTAGGAGAATTAGCTACGTACTGGATCTGTTCGACCAAACCTTCTTGAACTCACAGCGCGCGATAGGGTTACCAACCGCCCGCAGAGTGTTTGGTCGCCGGGTCTCGGCCAGCGGTCAGCGCGACCTCGTCGAGATCATCGCGACGCCTCGGCCGCGCGCAGCAGCCCGCGGTTACCTGCGCTGGGCTAGGACGCCCGCCAAGTGGCGCGCGACGCTCCCCATATGAGTCGTGCCATTGTTGCCGCAGCCGCCTTGGTGCGATTGGCTGGGCGAAACGCGGCCGTTGTGTCCCATCCGCAGGTAGCGGGTTCGATCATGGCCGACCAGCTTCTCAACGCGATCATCCAGAACCGCTATCGCCGCGCAGCGTGATCGGCCCGTTCGCCCCGCACGCGCGGGCGATGCCGATGGTCTGCTGACCTGCGAGGCTGCGGCGCGCCCGGAGCCAGCCTTTGCCACCGCGCAGCCGGGCCTCGGCGATCACCGGCGCCGCCCGCGCCGTCGAGAGCGAGGGTTCTGCGCCGACAGACCCGGCGGGCTGCGCCGGCGATCTTGGCGTGCCCGAACGAAGCACACTAGTTTCTCAGCCGTCTAGACGGTATGGGGGGCTGGGGCCTCCGCTCACATGTGAACGTGGGTTGCCGACAGGGTGGTCCTGGCCGGTAGAGCCACAAGATGTGGGAGGCCCCAGTGAGGAATTATCGTACGAGCCAATCTG
>NZ_JBKQQD010000461.1:0-3544 GCF_052144515.1 Mycobacterium sp.
GTACATGATCCCGGCCGCGGTGGTGTTGGTGGCGGCGCTGCCGTTGACGGTCAACGGCAAACTCGACAAGCGCGCCCTGCCGGCACCCGAATACGGCGATATCGATGCCTATCGCGCCCCGTCGACCCCGGTCGAAGAGATCCTGGCCGACATTTACGCCGAGGTGCTGGGCATGAAACGGGTCGGGGTCGAGGAGTCGTTCTTCGATCTCGGCGGCGACAGCATCCTGTCGATGCAGGTGGTGGCCCGGGCGCGGGCGGCCGGCGTGGTCTGCAAGCCGCGCGACATCTTCGTCGAGCAGACCGTGGCCGGTGTGGCCCGGGTGGCCAGGGTCACCGGCGGCGCGGCCGCCGTGATCGACGAGGGGATCGGCGAGGTATTGGCCACCCCGATCATGCGGTGGCTGCAGGGGGTAGATGGCCCGGTTGATCAGTTCAACCAGACGATCGTGCTGCAGGCGCCCGCGGACGTCACCGAGGCCGACGTCGCGGTGGCGCTGCAGGCCGTGCTGGATCGACACGCGATGCTGCGCTTACGGGTCGACGACGACGGCTCGCTGTGGGTGTCGGAGCCGGGTTCGGTGGATGCGAAAAGTTGCCTGCAGAGCATGGACGTGCTGTCCGACGGAGCGCTGACGGAGGGCCGGTCCCGGCTGAATCCGGCCGCCGGGGTGATGCTGAGCGCGCTGTGGGCCACCGACACTGCCCAGCTGGCGTTGGTGATCCATCATCTGGCCGTCGACGGGGTGTCCTGGCGGATTCTGCTGGGCGACCTCGCCACCGCCTGGGCCCAGCACAGCTGCGGGCAGCCGGTGGAGTTGCCGGCGGCGGGCACGTCGTTTCAGCGGTGGGCGTCGCTGCTGGGCGAGTATTCACACCACCCTGCGGTGCTCGACCAGGCGGACCGGTGGCGGCGGGTGCTCGCCGCGCCTGCCGTGCTGCCGGCGGTGCGTCCCGCGGTGGACACGTTCGCCACCGCTGGGCAGTTGTCGGTGTCACTGGATGTCGAGACCACCCGCTCGCTGCTTGGTGTGGTTCCCGCCGCGTTTCATGCTGGGGTGCAAGACATCCTGTTGATCGCGTTCGCATTGGCGTGCACCGAGTGTTTCGGTGACGGCGGCGCGCCGATTGGCATCGACGTCGAGGGCCACGGGCGCCACGACGACTTGGCCCCCGATGTCGACCTGTCGCGCACCGTTGGGTGGTTCACGGCCAAATACCCGGTGTCGTTAACGATCGGCGGACTGCCGTGGTCGCAGGTCGCCGCCGGTGACGCGGCGCTAGGGGCGTTGGTCAAGGACGCCAAGGAACAGCTCCGCTCCCTTCCGGACCCGTTGACCTACGGGGTGCTGCGTTATCTCAGCGCCGACGTGGATCTGTCCGGGTCGGATCCGGCGATCGGGTTCAACTACCTGGGCCGCCTCGGCGCCCAGGCCGACGCCGGTGCGGGTTGGCGGATCTTCCCGCAGGATGTCGGCCAAGGCAGCGCCGGGTTGGCGATGCCGCTGATGCACACCGTTGAGGTCAACGCCGTCACCGTCGACACCGCCGCCGGGCCGCGACTGCACGCGGACTGGATGTGGGCGCCGTCAGCGGTTGATCGCGCGCAAATGATTCGGTTGGGCCAGTTATGGTTTGAGGCCCTCGAGGGCATCTGCGCGCATGTGCAACAGGGCGGCGGTGGATTGACGCCGTCGGACATTGCGCCGGCGCGCCTGAGCCAGCAGCAGATTGACGAGCTGCAGCGGCAGCACTCGATCGCGGACATATTGCCCCTGACGCCGATACAGCAGGGCTTGCTGTTTCACGCCAGCACCGCGCAGGGCAACGACGACGTGTATGCGGTGCAGCTGGATTTCACCATCATCGGCGACCTGAACCCTGAGCGCTTGCGTGCTGCCGTGCAAGCGGTGGTCACGCGGCATCCCCATCTGGCGGCGCGGTTCTGCGAGCAGTTCGATGAGCCGGTGCAGATAATCTCGGCTGATCCGATAGCGCCGTGGCAGTATTTGGAGCTCGACACCGACGAGCAGGTCGAGCTGGTATGTGCCGCCGAACGCGCAGCGGTATGTGACCTCGCCAGCGGGTCGGCGTTCCGGGCCGCCCTGATTTGCATTGCCGCGCAGCGGTATCGGTTTGTGCTGACGAATCACCACATCGTGCTCGATGGCTGGTCGATGCCGATCCTGTTGCGCGAAATCTTCGCCGGCTATGGCAAGCAGCGACTGCCGGCGGCCGGGTCGTATCGCCGGTTCGTCACCTGGCTGGCCGATCGCGACCGTGATGCCGCGCTCGCGGCTTGGGGTGAGGTGTTGGCCGGCCTCGACACCCCCACACTGGTCGCCGCCCGGGATCGGCTGGAACTCGGGGAGCGAGGCGTCAGCTCGTTTCGGTTGCCCGAAGCCACCACTCGCGCCCTGAGCGAGCTGGCACGCTCATCCCACACGACTCTCAACATCGTGCTGCAGGGCGCGTGGGCACAACTGTTGATGTGCCTGACCGGCCAGTGCGACGTTGTCTTCGGCGTTCCGGTCTCGGGGCGGCCAACGGATGTGGTCGGCGCGGAATCGATGGTGGGTCTGTTGATCAACACGGTGCCGGTGCGGGCGACGATCACGCCGACCACGACCACCGCAGACCTGTTGAATCAGTTGCACCACAACCACTACCACACGCTCGAGCATCAGCATCTGGCGCTGCGCGATATCCACCAGATCACCGGCCTGGAGCAACTATTCGACACCCTGTTCGTCTACCAGAACTATCCGATCGACGCCGGCGCGCTGCGGGGTGATCACGGACTCGTCATCACCGAGAGCAAAAGCCGCGACTACACCCACTACCCCCTGATGATCCGCGCCCTGCCGGGGACCGAGTTGGGTTTTCGCGTCGAGTTCGACACCGAAGTGTTAGGCGCCGACGGCATCGAAACGCTGATCCAACGATTCACGCGGCTGTTGGGAACCATGACCACCGACCCGGCCCGGCCGTTGTCGTCGGTGGATGCGCTTGACGCCGAGGAGCATATTCGCCTGGCTGATTGGGGTAATCGGGCGGTTTTGACCGAGTCTGTGCCGGCGGCCGCGTCGATTCCGGTGTTGTGGGCCGCTCAGGTCGCGCGGACGCCTCAAGCGCCAGCGCTGACCTTCCAGGGTCGGTCGATGACGTATCGCGAACTCGACGAGGCGTCGAACCGGTTGGTGCACCTTTTGGCCGGCCACGGGGCAGGCCCGGGTCATATTGTGGCGCTGCTGTTTTCGCGTTCCGCTGAGGCGATCGTGGCGATCTTGGCGGTGCTGAAAACCGGGTCGGCGTATCTGCCGATCGATCCGGGGCTGCCGGCGAGTCGTATCGGCTTCATGCTGGCCGACGCCGCGCCAATCGCCGCGATCACGACCACCGCGCTGGCCGACCGGCTGGATGAGTGCGGTATGCCCGTCCTCGATATCAGTGATATCGAGGCACCCGCTGTGGAGGCCCAACCCAGCACCGCATTGCAGGTGCCGGCCCCTGACGACATCGCCTACATCATTTACACGTCGGGC
>NZ_JBKQQD010000462.1:0-11163 GCF_052144515.1 Mycobacterium sp.
TCCGCCAGGTCCGAGCGGCGGGCCGACAACACATGGCCGGTCCAGTTGGTGATCTCAGCGGTTGTCAAACCGCCTGGTGTCCCGTCGATCAGGAACAGCTTGATCTGCTTCCCGCTCATACGGAGACCGCCTCTCCTCGGTGGACGACATCGACACAGCCCGCCAAAAGTCTGTCAGTTTCCCTGATAGGCCGTTGGACTACCGTGCTTGATCGTCGGCAGACGTGGTCCCCGAATCTGGCTCAGCCTCGTCGGCCATGTTGGAGAACCCGAAAATGCCCGCGCCAGTTAGCCGCTGAAATGGTTCATCGCATCGTTCATGTGCGACAGGAATTCATCGAGGTCGGCCTGGCTGGTGCCTGGCCCGAAAGTCTGGCAGTGCTTCACTGCCTCGGCGATGTCGTCGGATGCCCCTTTGACCATCGCGCTCAGTTTCGGTTCCGATTCCGGGCCTGGCAACATGTCGGCGAACCTTCGTCCTACTTCACCGAGGCTTTCGCACGCCCCCCTCATCCCCTTGTAGTCTTCCGCCCTCATGGCAGTCGCCATCCAGCCGAGCACGCTTCTCCAGTCGTCGAATATGACGTCCCCGCGAGCGCCCCATTCCCTGATGGCCTCGGAGGTCCACTTCTTTGGCGAGGTGGATAACGTCGTGCTCGTCCGCGATGACGATGTGGTGGCCGATGATGTTGCGGATGTAGTGGTGCCGGGAGTTGCCGTCTGTTGACCACCGCAGCCGACGATTGTTGACGCCACCACTACGACCACCAGCGCAGTTAGTGCCTTCGCCCGCATGCAGCAGGAGCCTAATCCTGCGCGCTCGAATGATTGCTGGATTCGTTGAAATCCTGCTCGGCAGGAACCAGTCGATGTGGTGCCTCTGGTGTCGCTGCTGTCGTCAGCGCACGCAGTCAGTGATCGGCATGACCTCAGCACAGCCCTCCATACCGGGTCACAACACCCGCCGCCGCAAGAACTCGGTCATGGAGGTGACCGGGGCGCGGTCAGTGATGGACCCGGCGAGCGGGGCTGCGAACGACCACTGCTGACCTGTGCTGTGAACCAACGTGTCGAATGCAACGACCAAGGCGCTGAGGCTGTCGGGACAGTGCTGCCCCGCCTGCCACGTCACGGCCGCTTGCTCGAAATCGGGCAGATGCCCGGCCAGGCGACAGCTGCCAGTTTCGAGCCCTTGAAGCAGCGCAGCCGCCCGGGCCATCGCGTCACCACGGCCCCGCTGGCTACCGCGTGGCGGCCAGGCGGTGATGCGGATCGGGCGGTTCAGCTTGTAGCGGCTCAGGGCCTCCTTGACGACTCTGGTGTAGGTGGCCCCCGCCGCGAACGCCTCCACGGCGATCTCACTTGCCCCGACATCAACGGCCAATTCGACCGCAGCCCGGGCCCACGCATCAGAGGTCAGCACAGCCGACTTGTCAGCGATGACGGCGACGACACCCTCGGCGGTCAGTGAGCACGCGATGATGCCTGCGGCGTCGCCCTCTCCGGAATCTGCCGGGTCTACGCCGATCACGGTAAAGACGGGATGCGTTGGGGCACAAGGCATTCTCCAATTATCCAACCAAACAGCCTTGACCAAACCGCCTTCCGGCGCGGCGGGGACGCCCTCGTACATGCTGTACCAGACCCGCTCACCCGACGTGCGCCGTATGGCCGCGAAATGCTCCGGCGTGTACCCCAACGCCGAAATGAACGCCACGCCCGGCTCGCGGCCCAGCGCATCGGGGATTCCGGCCTCGCTCACGGCGGGAATGTTGGTGTGCCGCCAGACATCCGGCTCCTCGCGCAGCAGCACGCCCGCCAGGTCATCAGGGTGCCACCTGCTCATCACCAGAAGGATAGAGCCGCCAGGATGGACACGGCTGGCCAACGAACTACGGTATTCATTGAGGATTCTGCGACGGTGCGCGACGCTTTCAGCTTGCTCCCGGTCCTTGACAATATCGTCCAGAATCAACAAATCTGCGCCGAACCCAACGGCACCCGAGTTGACGCCTTGGGCCAATAATTTGCCAGCGTGCCCGTCCACCGTCCAATGCCCGACACTGGTCTTATCCGGACTTAGCCGGATACCTAAATAGTCGGAGTGCTCGTTGATGATCCGCCGAGCCGAGCGCGAATGATCTTGGGCAAGCTCATCACTATGGCCGATCACCATAATTTGCATGTCCGGGTTTCTCGACAGTGCCCAGACGACGGTCCAGATCGCCAGCAACCGTGACTTCCCAGTTCTCGGACTTGTGGACACCACGTCCCTTTGGGGCTCGGTCACCGACCGCACCGCCAGGTTCGACAGAAGCGAAATCGTTGGCGTAACAACGAATTTCGGGTCCAGCAGTTTCGCAAGCTCCGCCGGAGTCTTCGGACGCTGCTTAGCCCGCTGCGCCGCCAGCGCACGGGCAGCGACGAGGGTCTGGATCGCGGTCATGCCACCAGCACTCCTCGCACGCGGCCTTGCGCCTTGTACCTCGCCGCGATCTGCCGGTCAAGCTCGTCGCCGAGACCGACATACGGCCGGCCTCCGAGCTTTAAGTGATAGACCTTTCCGGCCTCATGCAACCGCAGCATGGCCCGCTCTTTGGCCCAAAATTCTCCGGGCACCTGATGGCGAATCACGGTCCAGGGCATCAGTTCCTCTCCGCTCGGGGCCAGCGCCGCGAGGATGGCTTCTTCGAGCTGTTCGTCGGTCAATTCGACGGTGGTGGTGGACATAACCTTGGCTCCGGTTTCTTACTGTTGGGTGGTTGGAGCCGTGGGTGCGGTGGTGAGAGTCTAGGTGGTCGCTTACGCGACGGGCCGCGTGATGACGAACGATCCAGGACTGCTCCCGCTCAAGATCGTCGACCGTTCAATTCCGTTGTCAGAGGCCGGGATTCCGAGCGCCTTGCAGACATCGGCGTGGGTGACACAGTTGTCGCTGAACAGTTGCTTGGCCACTATCCCAACCGCCGTGAAACATCTTTCCAGCAGCGGCACCACGTCGGAACCCATAGCCGAACCGCCGGCAGCGCACAGAGCGTCACGGTCCTCGCGTCCGATGCCGTCGAACGCGGCGGTCAGCTCGCGGCGCGTGGGCCGACGTTTCATACGGCCCCGCACCTGGCTGTACGGCCCGGCGTAGGCGATCGCCTCGGCGCGGCCCGGTGGCAGCAGGTCGAGCGTCGTCAGGCCGGTCGGGTGGCCGAGCGTATCGCCCTGGCGCTCACCGTCAGTCACCGTCGCCGAACAAAGCTGACCGCCGAAAACCACAGCAGCTACCGAGTGACCGGCTTCGTGCCAACAGAGATCAATTCGTGCGTGCTCGTGCTTAATCACACTGTCCAGCAACGGCATTGGCACTTTGTTCCGGTAGGTCAGGTCCGCGAGCCGGTCAATTGCGGTAGCGGTAGTCATCGGTCACCTCTCGTTATTGATGTTGTGGCCCGTCACGCCGATCCCACGACGAAGAATCCGGTAATCGTCACGGCTCCCAGATTTGCCTCGCAGGCCACAAGCAAATTTCGCTCCGCGATCGCGATGAACGTATTGGTTTGCGGCTCAATGCTTTCCCGTAGAACTACGGCGTCGCGCCAACCATAAAGCGGACTCGTCCCGACGATCTGGTCACCCAGGCCCTCGGCATAGCCGCCGCCGAAACACCACCTGTGCCCGCCGGGCGTCTTTTGTACTGACCCGGAGCTGACCAGCAGCATGGACTGCGCTGCGACCGCCTGCCATTTCGGCGAGGCGTGAATCACACCGACAGTGTTCGAAAGCGCGAAGGCGGTCTCCAATAAGGAGACGGCCTCGACCAGGTCGGCAGCGTCGGAAGGGATTCCGGCATCGGACAACAACCTGGCGCTGAATTCTCGCTCCAATGCCACTGATTCCATGAGCTGAAAGTTCTGCGCGGCGCGCTGGCGTACCTCGGCCATTGACGCGGCGGTCAGGTCGCCGCACTGGTTGCTATCGAAGGCGTACAGCGTGACCGCCGTGAACGGGTCCGGGATATCGGGCCGGGAGCCCGTCTTGACCTCGTCGCCTTCACCGGAGCCGAGCTGATCCGGGCTCAAGCACCAGTCCGAGCCCCACACCCCGAAGCTGTCGGCTCCACCAAAGTTGTGCGGCCGGACACGGACTCCTTCGGCGATCCAACGGGTCGCCCCGGTTTCCTCGGTCCAACTTGTGCAATTCACCAATCCGCCGGGAGCGGGATTCGCCAGCGGCGCGTCCCAGGTGATCGGCAAAAGCGTCTGTTCGACGGTCATGGTGTGGTCCTCCTAAACCTGAATGTCCAGCGCGGCCAGCTTGGCTCGCGCTGCGTCGGCCTTAGTTGCCCCGATTGCGTTGCGCTGCAGTGTCTTCTGCGGTGCCTCGGTCCGGCTTAGGTGCTTGCTGAACGACAACACGGCCAGGTCCACCTCGCACAGTGCGCTGACGACGATCTCACTGGCACTGGGCGCGCCGCGCAGCTCGTATGCGTTGGGTGGATGGGCACGCCTGAGCAGCTCGGAGAGCGGCTGGGACCACGGGGCGACGTGATCGGTGAGCACCCGTGCCCATTCGCCCGAGGACAACATGCCGTCGCTGATCGCGGGCGGGGCCGGCCGCTCGGTAGCGTCTGCGAGCCATTTGAGCATCTCGCTGCGCTCCTTGAGCGACGGCAGGTTCAGGTGCGCCACCGTGCGCTTGTGGTGGGCGGTCGTGATCCCGTCGGCGACCCGCTGAACGAGCCGGTGGACAGCGGTTGCCAGCTCATCGACATCGGCCGCGAAGACGGCCGGCGCTTTGGTGATGCGCTTCGCCAGCGGCCGCAGGAGGTCGTCGATCTCCTGGAGCAGATCGAGGCCCTCGGTATACACGATGGGCAGGTGCTTGCGACGGCGTGCTCGTTGCTCAAGCTGGATGGTGTAGTCATCCTGATCGGCTGCAGCGGCTTCGTCAAAACGATGCTTACGCGGTCTCACGCGCGGTCATCCCTTCCGGTTGCCGGGCAGGCCGGAGCGGGCGGCGGCGTGATGACATTCGGTGCCTACTCCGGCCGCCGCCGCCGCCCGCAGATTGAGGGCCGCGAGAGATGGCGGTGGACAGGAGAGTCTCGGCACCATCCCTCGCAGCGGCTTGTGGGAGGCGCGGGAGGCGGCGAAAGTGTGCCAGACTGCCAGCCTCCCGCGCCCGGTCCCCGCGAAGGGCCACGGTGAGAGAAGGAGTTCACCGATGCGAGCTACGGGCTCGGCCCTGCGCAGGTCTGTAGTTGAAATCATCAGTGGGCCACCGTCTCGCGCGGCCCATATCGGGGGGCCGGCTGCTCGTATTGGCGTGCTTTGGCCAGCGCCGCATCGGCAAAGTCCTTGGTGATCAGCCCCGAGGCGACCGCCTCGTCAGCCAGCTTCTTGTAGCTCCAATAATCAAGGCCCGCATAGCATTTCACGACGTGAGGGTCGTCGTCGGGGACGCTGCGTGACTTGTAGGCGGCGAGTCTTGCCTTCCAGCTCGCCATCGAGATTGTCGACAAGTCAACCGCCGCACCGAAAACGTCATCGCTCATAGCCCCCAAGTCTAGCTGCCGGGAGTGCGAGCTGCCAAACGTGGAAGCTACAAAGCCTATGCGGGACAGGGGAATTGGTCGTCAGGCGGTCGCCTCGGCCAGCAGCCGGTACATGCTCGGCGTAGACATGCCGAGGGTCTTGGCGATCTCGGGCACCGGCTCCCCGGCCGCTCGGAGGGCCTGTGCCTGACGGAGTTGATCGGGCGTCAGCTTGCGCGGCCGGCCGATCGGCAGGTTGCGGGCCTTACGCGCCGCCTTCGCAGCAGCCTGCCGTTCGTGCAGCAGTTCGAGCTCCAACTCGGCCAACGAGGCGAGCACGCCCGCGATCATCCGGCCGGTCGCGTTCGACGTGTCGATGCCCTCCCGCAACGAGCGCAGCACGATGTCCCGCTCGCCGAGGTCGCGGATCGTCAGCATGACCTCGGCAGCGTTGCGCCCGAGCCGGTCGATGCCCTTCACGACGATCACATCACCCGGCCGGGCGTAGTCCAACAGCGCCGCCAGTCCCGGCCGCTGTTCTTTGGTCGAGGTCCCGGTCAACTTGTCCGAGTACAACCGCGCCGGGTCGACGCCGGCCGCGTGCAGGGCGTCACGCTGCTGATCAAGCGACTGGTGGCCGGTGCTGACGCGGGCATACCCGAGCAGCGCACCGGTTTGGGCGGTGGTGATGGCTGGGGCGGTGTCGGTGGTCATATCGCCGTCGCCGGGCCTCACTGCTCAAGGCCCTTCGCGTCGGCTTCCTTTGCGGCTCGGCGGGTCCGTCTCACTTGCGAACGGTGGCTCGATACAGCTTGAGGTGACCGGCGCAGGAGAGCAGCGGCCTCCACACACAGCAAGTCCTCCCGCAGAGCGATCCGCGTCTCTGCTGGTGTCCACGGTGATCCCGACCGGGAGGTGTCCAGTGCTGCCCGTACCTCCCGCACACGGGAGGAACGCCGAGGGTATGCGGCGCGGCTGCGGCGGAGGATCTCGTCTCGGTTGGCCTCGTAGTACTCCCGCTGGCGGCGGTTGATCTCATCGGGGTTGGCCCTGTACCGCTCCCGATTACGGCGGTTGATCTCGTCACGGTTGGCCGCCGTGGTGGTGGTTGCTGTGGTGGTGGTCATACCCTCAAGTCTATATCGAAAGTGCGCGCAAAGCTATAACGATAACGATAGGACTTCCAATAACAGTGACCAGCGACGATGGCCGTGACGTGCGGCGTAGGACGCGCCACCTTGAAACTTTAGTTTCGATAGGGGCCGACAAGAACGCGGGGAAACCCGCGTGCTGCGTCAGTCGGTGGCTGTGGCGCGCTTAGCTACGCTGAGCCATTCCTGTAATTCGTGGACTCCGATACCCCCGGCCGCAAGGACGCCTCGGGCGACCTCGCACTGCAGCGGCCAGAGCGGGTCGCCCTCGCCGACGACCGTGGCGAACAGGGAGCGGCAATCCGAGACCGCCTCGGCTTCGAGCGCGGCCGGCGACAGCGCGCCCTCGGCCACGTCGCGGGCCACCGAGGCTGCCGCCTTGATGATGTCGTCGGGAGTGGTGTACGGCGTGCTCACGGGACTACCTCGCCTTCGATGATGTTCTGGTTGGACCGCGCCAGCGCCAACAGGTCGGCCTCCATGCGGTCGATGATCGCGGCCGGCGTCATGGACACGCTCACGTCGACCTGCTGCGTAGGTGGCGGCGCGTACAGGCCGAGCAGCTTTGACAGCTCGATGGTCGTGCCGCGTATCTCGCGGGCGAACAACGCGACCGCCTGGTCATCGTCGCGTCGGGCGGCGTCGGCGAAACGGCCCAGCAGCACCGAGTCCACGATGCGCAGCCGGTCGACTGCCCGCCGACGCGCCGACTCGACAGACTCCGGCGGGTGGCGGGAGTCGAGCCGCTCCACCGCCTGGGCCGCGGCCTGGCGGCTTCTGTACCCGCACTCAGAAGCAACCTCAGCCCAGGTGCGCTGCATAGCGCGGAGCCGGGCCGCTCGCTCGGCGCGCTGGCGGCTATCTTCGCGGTTTGACGTAGCGGCCATGCCGTCAACATTATGTCAACCACCGGCAGCGCGACGGCAGCAATTCCACCCAGCCGAGCGGACGGCGAGCAAGAGTGCGGAGCAAGGGCGCTCGCGCGCGCGTAGACACCGCGCTCTTACGCTCTTGCGCCCTTCGCAAGTCTGTTCGAGCGGACTTGTAGGAGAAGAAGGTAATTACCTCCCTCCCCAAGAGAATGCGTGCGCTCTTGGTTCCGTGGAAATGCCTCTGACCAGCCAAGAGCGCAAGGGCGCAAGGGCGCGGGTCTACGCGCGCGCGTGAGGCGCGCTCTTGCCATTGCGCACGCTGATAGCGACACAACCGCTCCCCAAAGCAAGGGCGCACCCGGATGCTTAGCAATTGCTTAGAGACGAGGGCGCACTATTCGTCGTCGCCCTCGTCCACCGTGTCGCCCTCGTCGGGCGTCGAGGGTCCAGGGAACGGGTTGACCGTCTGCGGCTCCACTGCCGGGAACGCCACGATGTTGTCCAGTGGTGGGTCCACCGGCGTCATCCCGGCTTCGATCTGCGCATCGGTGGCCCAGTACCAGCGATCCTCGGCCCGCACCGAACGGATGTGAGCCGACTGCTTCGCACGCTTGACACGATCCTCGGAGAACCCGGCCCGCTCCGCTGCGCTGTAACCCGGAGCTGCCCAGCGCGGCCCATCGGCCAGATAGGTGCCCAGCCACAGGGCCACCTCGGCAGCACCGCCGCCGCGACCACCGCCACCACGGGCCTGCTCGCGCAGGATGTCGCTGACGGTGCGATCGGTGGTCCCGGTGATCTCGAAGCGAGCAGCGTCGGCAGGGCTGCCGGAGTCGGTGACGACCTCATCGACGGCGATCCTGTAGTTGACCGACCAGCCCTCCGGCCCGGCCGAGTTCTTCGCCTGCGTCATCACCCGGTCGTCGTTGGTGTCCTTGGCGAGCCCGAACACCGCACGGGCGACCTCACCGAACGCCGACGAGCCCTGTATCGCGGCCACCACGTCAGCGCCGGGTGCCTTGATCAGGTGGGCGACGCCGATCACCAGGCCGTTGATCTTCTGGGCGATGCGCGCCCACGGTTCGAGCACGTCGCGGACCTCGTTGTTGCGGTAGAGATCGACCTTGCCGTCGATGGAGGACATGAGCGGATCGACGATCACCACGGTGACGTTGCCGACGCAGAACGCTTCGATCAGCGCGTTCTCGTCCTCGGCCGCGAGCAGTCTCGTGGCCATGCCACTCTTCTCGATGAAGACCTTCATCACCCGGTCAAGGTCGGCCCCGGCGGCGCGCAGGCCCGGCTTGACGATGTACTCCCATGATTCCTCGGTGCCGACGTAGGCGACGTTCTGCGGCTGGCCATGGAAGCACCCGGCGTGGGTCCCGGTGGTGAACCCGGCAGCGAACCAGCGCGCAGCGGTGGACTTTCCCGCACCGGGACGGCCCGCCAGGGTGACCAGGGTTCCGAGCATCATCCGTCCGTGTCCGTCGTATTCCCATGCCCACGTCGGTGCGTCGTCCTTGATCTGCGACACCGGCATCAGGATCACGACACGAGCGTTGCTCGGTGGTGCCTTCTCCTGTTCGTCGCCCTCCTGGCCACTGGGCGGGTGCGACCAGTCGGTGCGCTCGTCGCCGAGCAGGTTCACGGTCACCGGATCGGGAGTCGGGTCACCAGCAACCAGGTGCAGGGCTCCGTTTGCGTGGCGGTCGAACTCGGCGGCGGCTGCGGCTTCACCACCATCGCGGTCCTCGGCGACGGCGGCGATGTAGACCTCCCGCAGCGCCGCCCCGGCGACCCGCACACCGGGTTCGCCTTGCTCGCCGTAGCGGACCAACGCCAGTACGTGATCGCGCACGGTGTCGAACCGGCTGGGGCCGTAGCACGCCGCAAGGGCCTCCTGGAGCCGTGCCAGCACTCTCGGCGACATCGCCCCCTCGGTCACCGCGCCGTCCTGGACGACTTGGGTCTCGGCCTCGGCTTGGGTGCCGCCGCTGGGAGCCTCGGTCGCCTTGGTCGTCCTGTTCGTGCCCGGTGCCAGCTCTGCCAGCCCGTCCAGCCACCCGGCAGGGAGATCGGGTGCGTCATCAACCGCCGGAATGTCGGTCGGCTGGCCGTTCTCGTCGAGCCACTGGTAGAGGCGGCCCTCCGGGTGGATCGACGGCCTCGCGATCACGTAGCGGTGATGGTGCTGGATGATCTCGATGTCGCCGGTCTCGGTGCGGTCGTCCAGCGTCAGCTTGATGACCCCCGGCAGCACCGTGCCCGCCGGGACGCGGTAGAGCCGGATGCCCGACACCCCGTCCTCGCGGCTGGTGGAGCGCACCGTGGGCGGCAGCTCGCCCCAACGGGATTGCGCCTCGGCCAGTGTGCGCCCGCCGGTCTTGTCGCCGTAGGCGTCCACGTCGATGCCGATCACGGTGTCGGGCAGCCGCAGCGCGATGTTGCCGTAGGGCTTGGTCCTGCCCCATCTCGCGATCTGCTCGGGTGTCGGCACCTTGCCGGTGTGGCCGGTGTAGCCCTTCGGCGGGTCCTTCTTCTTCCCCGGCGGTAGTGGTAGTACACCGACCCAGCCGCGCTCGGTGTAGAGAGGAACCGCAGCGGCGTAGCCCTCGACCTCGACCCGCTCGGCGGGAACGTGGCCGTTGCCGCTCGGGTCGCCTACGACCGCGCCGTTGGTGGCCGGGTCACCGGCACCCGCAACGCTGCCGTCGCCAGCGGGGTCGGCCGGTGTGGCAAACTTGTCCATACGATCTCCCTCCTCGGGGTCGTGTTGTGTGGTGGGTGCCGCCCCGCCTGGCCCTGGCCGGGGCGGCCCCGTTCACTTCTCCCCTTTTGCCGTTCGCTCTCGAAGGCCAAGCCACGCTTCGCAGTACCAGTGCAGGTCGGCATTGCAGTGCGGGCAGCGACCATCGCTGGTCGGCCCGATCATCGGTCCGCGTGGGTCGTCGGAGCACCGCTGGCCGTTAGCGGCCCACAGCCGCCGGTCGCAGTGCGGGTTCGGGCAGTGAGGGAAGTGCGACCACGGCGCGGGCTGGGGAGAAACATCCGATGCCCAGGTGACGGCGAGCCGCTGTGGGGTGTTCATACCGCGCCGCCGAGGACGGCGCGGATCTTCGCGGCCTGGTCGGCGCTCAGCGGCGGCGCGTCGTCGATCAGCTTCTTGATCGCGGCGCGATAGGGGTCAACGAAGTACCCGTGTTCGCGCAGCCAGGCTTCGCACTCGTCGACCGGGAACACCCGGCGTGTGGCGTCGAGCCTGAAAAACGGCAGTCCCTCCTCGATGAGACGCGGGAGGGAGCCGGGGGGAATGTCGAACCGCTCGCAGAACGGGCTGGCGGTGACGAAGTTGGGTGGGACGGCTGTGGATGCGGTGGACATGCGCGGACTCCCGAACGTGTCTCGTTCGAGTTTCGCGGTTCAGTCCGCTGTCCCCGGTTGTGCCCATGCCGCCGGTTCGCGGTGCGAGCGACGCGCCAACTGGGTGCGGTCCCTATGCCGTGCGCGTTGGATCAATTATAAATGGCACCAATGTGATTCGCCAAACGCCGGCTTGACTCATGGAAACTGCCCGCGAAACGCCTTCGGTGCCTCACGTAAGAATGCCCGCGAAA
>NZ_JBKQQD010000463.1:0-9079 GCF_052144515.1 Mycobacterium sp.
CTACCCACAGTCCGCGCTGCACTCGAACGCGAAACCGCCGAACCTGTCGTGCACAATGACCAGGTGAGCGCAGCCTGATGCTCACCGGACCGCCACCGAAGTTCCACGGAACTCGGGACAACCTCGCATCGAGGCGGTGACGTTCTTAGTCACCGTCTTTTCGTTGAGTCGGCTGTGTTTTGCGCCGGTCAGCGGCCTGCTGGTGCAGCGGTTGGGTGAGCGGCGGATCTACATTGGTGGTTTGCTGGTGGTGGCATTGTCCACCATGGCGTGCGCGTTCTCCCAAACATACTGGCAACTGCTGGTTTTCCGTGCCCTGAGCGGCATAGGGTCGACGCTGTTTTATGTCTCGGCGTTGGGACTGATGATCCATATCAGCCCGGTCGACGCGCGCGGGCGAGTTGCGGGCATATTCACCACTTCGTTCATGGTGGGCGGGGGTCTGCGGGCCGGCGATCGGCGGGCTAACGGCGGGGTGGGGGTTGACTGCCCCGTTCGTCGTTTACGGCGTCGGGATGCTGGGTGTGGGAGTGGTGCTGTTCTACAGCTTGCGGGATTCGGAGCTGGCCGCGCCCGCGCCCCCGACACGCACGACGGTGACGATGCGAGAGGCGCTGCGGTTTCGCGCATATCGGTCGGCGCTGCTATCCAATTTTGCGACTGGCTGGTCGGCATTCGGGCTTCGCGTCGCGCTGGTCCCACTGTTCATTTCCGACGTCATGGGCCGGAGCGTCGGGATCATCGGTCTCGTGCTTGCGATGTTTGCTGCCGGTAATGCTTTGCCGTCATCCCCAGTGGCTACTCGTCTGACCGCATGGGACGGCGCACCTTGTTGATCGTCGGCCTGACCGCGTCCGGTGCGGCGACCGTCTGGCTGGGCGCCCTGTCGTCGTTGCCGGCGTTTCTGGCCGTGGCGTGTGTGGTCGGTGCGACGACGGGCATCTACATGTCGCCGATGCAGGCCGCAGTTGCCGACATCCTCGGCAGTGAGGCGCGCGCGGGCATGCCGGTGGCGATGGTGCAGATGATGGCCGATCTGGGTGCCATCGTCGGATCCATGACGCTCGGTTGGGTCGCCGAGCAGATGGGCTACGGCTGGGGCTTCGCCATCAGCGGGATAGTTCTGCTGATCGCCGCCGTCGGCTGGGTGGTGGCCCCGGAAACGCGGCCGGCGCTCGATCGGGTATCTGATGCCTTGCCGTCTCAGGCCGACGTTGAGCTGGCCTGAGCAGCAACTTTGAAGGAAAGTTGGCAGTGGTGTAGCTTCGATGAGCACAACTTCTTGGGGCTATGGCGCAGCTGGTAGCGCACCACACTGGCAGTGTGGGGGTCAGGGGTTCGAGTCCCCTTAGCTCCACAAGGCGAAATACGGTTTCAGGGCCCCAATTTTCGAGCGTTTGACGACAACGGTGACGACAACCGTGACTTCTTTGACGACAACCGGCCCGACGATTCGTCGTCAACGTGTTCGAACAGGGCGCCCATCGAGTCCAAGGCATCACGCTGCACCGCCTCGATCACTTCGACGTAGGTTCCCGTAGTCACCGTGATCGAACTGTGTCGCAAAATCCGCTGCACGGTCGCGGGCGGTACACCCATCGTGAACAGCAGGGTGGCGCACGAGTGGCGAAGATCGTGCACACGCAGCTGCGGAATCTCTGCCCGAGCGCACAGGCTGTGGAACGTGCGGTTGATGTTGCGTGGTTCGAGGAAGCCGCCGCTTGCCGTGATGAAGACGAGCCCGGTGTCGCGCCACTGAGCGCCGGCCGTGAAGCGCTCTTCAAGCTGTCTAGTGCGGTGCCCGCGCAGAATGTTCACCAGCGGGGCCGGGACGGGCAGCACGGCGACCGACGCCTCCGTTTTGACCTGCTCGAGTTGAAGCTCGCCGTCGACCCGGTGTAGCGCCTGGCGGATCGTTAGTCGGGCGTTTTCGAGGTCGACATCGGACCAGGCAAGACCCAGCGCTTCGCCACGACGCAGTCCCATCGCCAGGGCCACCGCCCAGAGCGCGTATAGCCTGTGTTGTTCGGCGGCTTTGAGAAAGCGCAGCGCCTCGGCGCGGGTGAAGCTGCGGACTTTTCGGTCATCGGTGACCCGTAGCTGAACCAGCCGGGCGACGTTGCGGCTGAGAAGTTCCTCATCGACGGCGTCTTGCAGCGCTGCACGCAGGACTCTGAGGACGTGGCGGATGGAGCTCGACGACAACACGTCCCGGCAGCACTCCGGCTCCTCCTTCGCGCAGCACCTCGGCGTTTTTCGGTTCGTGTCTTTGCCTTGAGCGCAACACTGGCACCGCGTCCGCAGTTGGTTCAGCCAAAGCCGAATCTCGGAGGCCTGTAAGGTTTTCAGCTTCCGCTTGCCGATACCGGGGATGATGTGCAGACGCACGTCCCCCTCGTAGGTAGCGTACGTCGTCCGCCGGATGCCGGGTTCGGCGATGTGTTCCAGCCAATACGCCATGTAATCCGCCACAGTCAATGTCGTCGTGGCGATCGGGATGCCGCGGCGTTGCTTGTCGCGAAGATCGTTCAACTCGTCAAGCGCTTCGCGCTCGCTGCTTGCGTATACGGTGATCCGCTTGCGCCGCCCGTCCGGTGTGTCTACGAAGAACTTTGTTTCCCAGCGGCCGTCAGGGCGGTGGTAGACGCCGCCTTCCCCGTTGGCGTTTTTCTTGGTTTGCTTTCGGCGCGCCATCACGCAGCGCCATCGATGAGGCCGGCGACATAGTCGTCGAATGACTTCCGGACGATCCGCCGGCATCGCCCAATCTGGACAGACCTGACCTTCTGGTCCCAGATCAGCCGGTAGATCATCCGTCGGCTCACGGCAAGTCGGCTGGCTGCAGCCTGCACCGTGATGAATTCTCCATCGTCGGTCAACATGAGCACCTCCAGCAATTCGCGACTGGACGGATGACGGCTCGCCGCGACCCGCGACTGGCGCGACGTGCCAGCTCGGCGCTCATCGTCGGCGCCAGCCGGCGACGCTCAGCCATTGGCTTGCGGTGTAAGGGCGGCCCCGGTGTGCGCCACGATGAAGCGATCAATCTCCGCCGAGTTGACCCGGCGCGAGGCCCCGATCTGGACCCACGCAAGCTCGCCGGCATCGAAGAGCCGATAGATCGACGAGCGTGAGATACGCAGCGCGGCAGCAGCTTCGGAAACGGTGAGAAGCCAGCTGCCGTTGATAGGCCTGCCGCTGAATGAGCTATGCTCAGCTGGGTTCGGGGAGTGTGTGTGAGTCATACGATCCCCTCGTGATGAGTCCTATTTTACTACTGTAATTCGCCCGGCGGCTACTCCGTGCACAATCTTCGGCCCTCCCTGAGCCATAACGCTTGCCGTTAATAACGCCTAGCGTTACTATTGGACGAGTGATCCGCTCGTTCCGGGACAAGGAGACCGAGGCGATCTGGCAGCGCCGCTACCTCAAGAAACTCAGTCCGGAACTGAGCAGGCTCGCATACAACAAGCTCGTTCTCATCAACGCCGCCGAGAGCATCAACGACCTACGGGTGCCCCCTGGCAACCGACTGGAGAAGCTGACCGGCAGCCGCGCCGGCCAATACAGCATCCGCGTCAACGACCAGTGGCGCATCTGCTTCACCTGGAGTGCCGGCGGCGCCGGCAACGTCGAGCTCGTCGACTATCACTAGAAAGGACAAACGCAATGGCCGACTTCGCACCCACCCACCCCGGTGAGATCCTCAAGGCCGAATTCCTCGACCCGCTGGGCATCTCGCAGTACCGGATCGCCAAAACGATCGACGTGCCGCCCCGCCGTATCAACGAGATCGTGCACGGCAAGCGCGCGATCACTGCTGACACCGCACTGCGGCTTTCGCGCGCACTAGGGCTGAGCGACATGTTCTTCATCAACATGCAGGCTCACTACGACGCCGAAATCGCCCGTGAACACCTCGCATCGGAGCTGGCCACCATCAAACGCATCGCCTGAATCCCATACGAAATCGGCTGCGGCGCTGCAGTGGCCGACCGCGCCACTCTGCGCCTGCCTGCCGCCAGCAAGCAAACCCACCACGTTCAAAGCTTTCTCATCGATACCTGTCTCTATCCATCCCTTCACATTCCTACGTGTATCATCTGAAACCACAGTCCCACATGGACTCTCACCATCTCCTCCTCGGCTAACCTGCCCAGAGTTTCTGCACGGCACATTGGCACAAGGGTGCAATACTGGGTTTCGGGCGCGCTGATCGCGCCCGAAAAGCAAGCCGCCACAGGCGGTCTCGTTCCGCCGGAGCGTGAGGTGGTACTCAGTGTTGACGATCTCGCGGTTGTCGCGGTGGAGCATCAACTATTACAACGACACTGCCAGTCACGCGAAACAGGCTGCGATGGACCGTCCGCGGGCCAACGGCGGGCTGGGGGAGTATTACACCGAAGGTGACACTCGGGTGCCCACCTGGCTGGTCGTCGGCGATGCGGCCGCGGTCGGGGAGCGCACCGGGCTGGACGGGGCCGCTCTAGCGGGTGGGTTTGCCGACACCGAGACCGCGGCACGTTGGCTCGACGAGGGGATCGCCTCCAACGGGGTCAGCGGGCGGGCCTTCACCCAGGGCAGCGTGCACGGTTTTGACCTGACCCTCGCCGCCCCGAAAAGCGTGTCGCTGCTGCGGGCACTGACCGATGATGTCGGCGAAAAAGCCATCCAGGCCGCCCACACGCGGGCGATCAGTGCGGCCATGACCTACCTGCATCACCACGCTGGGTACACCCGGGTGCACAACCCGCTCACCGGAACCAAGGATCTGCAACGGCTGCCGGGCCTGGTGGCGATCGCCTACCAACACGAAACGTCCCGATGCGGCGACCCGCATTTGCACACCCACATGATTGTGCCCAACCGGCAGGTCCGCGCCGACGGCGCACTGGTGTCGTTGGACTCGACGTCGCTGTATCACGAGGCCAAGGCCGCCGGGGTCATTTATCAAGCCGCCCTGCGGAATGAGCTGCATGCCGAGCTCGGGTTGGAGTGGAGCCCGGTCGGTGAGCACACCGGCATGGCCGAAATTGCCGGCGTGGACAAGGATTGCCTCAAGGCGTGGTCGCAGCGCTCCACCCGGCTACGGGAATGGGCCCGCGACAATCTGGTGGTGGTCGACGGGGAACCGACCGCCGCGCAGTTGGCCGCCGCGCAGAAAGCCACCCGTCCGGCCAAGCCGGAGTCACTGGCCTGGGAGACGCTCAAGGAGCAGTGGCGCGCCGATGCGCGCGGTCTGCAGCTCGACCGCGCAGCGCATTTTGAGGCGCGCAGTGCGCGGCGCGCATCGGTGGTGCGCAGCCGCTCGGGGGCGCGCACCGCGCTGGACCGGGTGCGGCTGGCGCGCATGGCCGCGCGCATCGACAAGGCCGCGTTCACCCGCGCCGACATGGTCGAGCTGGTCGGCGCGCAACTGCCCGTCGATGCGCCCGGCGACCCGCGCGCGCTCATTGAAGAGATCGTCGAGGTGGTCGGCGTGCGCGTTACCGCAACCAGGGTGGCGCATCACCGCGAAGGACATGACAAGTTCACCGTGGACGCGGTGATCGCCGAGGAGGAGCGCGTCTTTGACATGGTCGACGCGGCCGCCGGCCATGCGCGGTTGTGGGTGCGCGGTGAGGACGTGCATGACTTGTCTGCTGATCAGGCGCGCGCCGTCGGCAACATCGCGGCCTCACCGTTTTTGGTGCAACCGCTGCAGGCGCCCGCGGGTGCGGGGAAAACGCACTTACTGAGCGCGCTGCGCGCCGCCGCGCACCACACACACAAACAGGTCCTTGTCCTGGCGCCGACCGGCAGGGCGGTCGATGAGGCCATCCACGGGGGCGCCGGGGATCGCGGCCTGACCCTGGCTAAGGCCCTGCAGCTGCACGGCGCTGGCGAGCTCACCCTGGATCGGGGCAGCGTGGTCGTGGTCGATGAGGCCTCCATGGTCGGCACACCACAGCTGCACACGCTGCTGGCAAGCCACCACCGCGGCCAACGTGAAAACCGTGCTGGTCGGCGACCCCTACCAACTCGAACCGGTCAAAGCCCGGGGCGGCATGTTCGAGCAACTCTGCACTGAGCTGCCCTGGGCGCAGCGGCTCTCCGAGGTGTGGGCGGCTGCGCGACCCCGCCGAACGGGCCGCCTCGTTGGCGCTGCGCGACGGGCACGGCAACCGGCTGCGCAAAGCCGTCGGCTGGTATCGCACCCATGGCCGTCTGCACACCGGTGATCAGATCGCGATGGCCGCCGACGCCCAGGACGCCTACCTCGCGGACCGGGCCGCCGGCAACGACTCGCTGCTGATCTGCGACACCTGGGAGCTCGCTGACGCGCTCAACCACCGCCTCCATGACGCCTTGACCGTCGAGGGCCCCGCCGTGCACGCAGACCGCGACCAAGAAATCCGGCGGGGCCACATCATCATCAGCCGTCGCAACGACGCCACCGTTGATGTGCGGCCCAGCCCCGGCCACCAGCGCGGTGAGCACTTAAGTCAGGTCCGTAACGGAAACCGCTGGCGCGTCGCGGGGCTGGATGCCGCCACCGGGCGCATCGCCGCCGAACGCCTCACCGACAAGGCCCGCGCCGTCTTCGACAACGACTACGTGCGCCACCACATCACCCTGGGTTATGCCGCCACCGTGCACTCCGCCCAAGGTGTCACCGCCGACACCACCCATGCCGTGATCAGCGAATCCGCCAGCCGCGCAGTGGCATACGTCGCCATGTCCCGCGGCCGCGAACACAACCACGTCTACATCTACACCCGCCAGGCCGGCGAAGCCGACCACGAGCACCGCCATCTGCTCGACGACGGTGAGGTCCACCAGATGCGCCGCGGCAACAAATACACTGCCGCCCACCACTTCCGGATGATCCTGGCCAACGACGAGCGCCCGCGCACCCTGCACGCCCACGCCGAACGCACCCCACACCACCAGCTGCCCCCGGTCGTGGCAGAACTGTTGGAACGCAACGAACAACGCCGCACACATCGGCGAGAAACCTGGCGCCAACACACCGTCAGCGAGCACCGCCGTCAAGCCGCCTACCAACGCCTCACCCAAACCCGCGGCACCGAACAAAGCCACCAACGCGGCCGCAGCCGCGGCGACGACGGTTACGGGCTGGAACTCTGAGCGGCTATGCCGGTAGCCAGAGACCTTCTTTGGTAACCCTTTTGGCCAGGGCCTCGATCGCTTGGCCAGAACCCGGTCCGCTCAGCGGACCACGCTCTTGCCTCAACGACCCTGATCGACGCGTAATGGATCGTGCCGGGGGCCCGGCTACTGCAGGATCCATCTCGATTGTTTCACTTGGCCAGGTCCTACATTTGCTGGCGTCAATATGTCAGCCCGTCGGAGGACCACCTCGCAGAGCAGAGCATTTGGTGGGGAACCCGTCGGCGGCAAATTCTAGAGACAGGGTAAAGAAAATGAGTATGCCAACGTTCAGTGCGGTCGACGTACGTACGGTGTTCGTTCTGGGTGGGGACGGCAAGCTGTGGCTGGAGTTCGGCAACCCGTTCGGCAATGTCCCACCCAGCCGTCAGCTCGCCGCCAGCAACGCGACCGCTTGCGCGGCAGTCGACGCGACAACGGTCTACGTTCTGAGCGGAGACGGCAATCTGTGGCTTGAACGCGACCTATTCACCCGCGGCACCTCCCCGACCCGCGAACACGTCGATGGCAACGTGATCGCTTGCGCGGCAAGAGACCCGAATAGGGTCTATATCATCGACACCGATCGCAATCTGTGGCTTGAACAGGGCCCGTTCGGCAGCGGCTCCCCGACCCGCGAACACGTCGACGGCAACGTGATCGCCTGTTCGGAGGTGGACGCGAACACGGTCTACGTTGTCGGCAGTGACGGCAATCTGTGGCTTGAACACGGCCCGTTCGGCAGCGTCCCCCCGGCAAGGCAACTCGTGGACGGCAACGCCATCTCTTGCGCAGCAGTGGACGCGAACACGGTCTATGTGCTGGGCAGTGACCACAATCTGTGGCTTGAACACCCCCCGTTCGGCCGCGTGCCGCCGACCCGCCAACACGTCGACGGCAACGTGATCGCGTGTTCGGCGGTGGACGCGAACACGGTCTATGTGCTGGGCAGTGACCACAATCTGTGGCTTGAACACGCCCCGTTCGGCCGCGTGCCGCCGACCCGCCAGCACGTCGACGGCAACGTCCAAGACGTCACTCCGACGCCTACGACTCAGCCACAATCCATCGATTGAGCGATGCGCAGACTGACTAAGCAGAGATGGCCTGCTCGCCCGCGCCAATTGCGCTGTCTATCAACATAGTTGCGCGCGTCCCCAACCGCGCGATACCGAAGCCGTCGGCGACTTCAGAGGCGACCACGGTCTACAGGCGCAAATCAAGCATGTCCCCGAGCCCGAGAACGGATTCGGCGCGAAGGCGAACGAACTGAGCGCCCCAGGCCCGTCGGGCGCCCGGGAGCGACATCACCGCACCGCCCGGGCTCGGCCAGGGCCGGTGGCGCCGCACGCCAGCGCCGGGAAGCACGTTGGCGTGCTTGGGGACAACGGTCGGGCCGGTTGGGGCGGTCCGCTCACCGGACCGGGCCCTTGCCCCCACTACACCGACCGACGTGCACTTGTCCTTGCGAGGAGACGTGCAGCCAAGGCGGAGACAGAAATCCTGATACATGGTGCCGGGCACATTGCCGAGGAAGGTGCTGTGTTTCGGAGGTGACGACGCATGAGGTGTAAAGCGAAATGGCGGGTTGAAATAGACAATTTTGGTGGAGCTAAGGGGACTCGAACCACTTGCGAAATAGCAGGAAATAGCCATCTAGCTGTGGAAACACAATATCGTAAGTCAGTTTGGTGACAATCCGCGACAACTCGCGACCAGCGGAAACCCGCCCCGCCTTTGGCAATGACAAACTGTCAAACGCGAGGAGTACCGCAGTGAAGAGCATCTAGAGAGGGAGTCCCGAGGTTGTCCCGAGTTCCGTGGAACTTCGGTGGCGGTCCGGTGAGCATCAGGCTGCGCTCACCTGGTCATTGTGCACGACAGGTTCGGCGGTTTCGCGTTCGAGTGCAGCGCGGACTGTGGGTAG
>NZ_JBKQQD010000464.1:0-3663 GCF_052144515.1 Mycobacterium sp.
CGATCGCGGCGGCCAGCCGCCGATGCAACTCGGCGCGATCGGATTTCAGCTGGGATTCATAGGCCACAGTGCGGATCAGCGGGTGGTGGAACACGTATTCGGGATCTCGGGTGAAGGTGATCTGGTCGAGGAACTGGCCCCTCACGAGGTCCTCCACGACGGGTTCGACGCCCAGTGTGTCGAGCAGGTCCCGGCTGAACTTCGAGCCGATGACCGCCGCAGCGTTCAGGGTGCGTTTCGCTTTAGGGTTCAGCCGGTCGATACGGGCGGCGATGGTGGCCTGCACCGTGGCGGGCATGCTGACCTCACCGACATCTGCGGTCGACACGTATCCGCCGGTGTGTCCCTGCAGCACACCCCGCTCGGCCAGCTCGCGGACGATCTCCTCGGCGAAAAAGGGGTTCCCGGCGGCCCTCTCGACAATCAAGGTGGCCAAGACGGTGACTGAGGGGTCCGGCCCGACCAGTTGCGAGACCAGTGCGCCGGTCTCGGAATCGCTGAGCGGGGCCAGGGCGATGCTCGGCGCACCGCTCACCCGGCTCAGGAGGCCGGAGTATTCGGGGCGGTAAGTGACCAGCACCAGCGAGGGCGTCTGCGGGATCACCGCCAGAAACTCGGCCAGCATCGACTCGCTGACCTCATCGATCCAGTGCGCGTCCTCAATGACGTAGACCGCCGGGGACTTTCGGGCCAGCGAGGCGGTGTTGACCAAGGCGGTCAGCCGCCGCCGCCGGGCATCCGGATCAATCTTGGGTAACTCCACCTTAGGGTCCCCGATGCCCAGTAGATCGTCGAAGAGCACGAGGTCCTCGGGGTCTGCATCCGGCACCTGCGAGCGCACTCGCTCACGAGCAGCCGGGGCATCCAGGCCACGCACACCGAAGGCGGCACGCAGCAGCTGTGCCACGACGTGGAAGGCAATGTCGCTGGTGTGCGATTCGCAGTAGGCGCTGAAAACGTCCACACCGCGAGCGGCGGCCATCGCGGTGACCTCTCGCACCAGACGGCTCTTACCAATGCCCGGTGACCCCACCACGGCGACCACCGCGCCATGGCCGTCGACAGCGCGGTCCAACAAGCCCTCGACAGCGGACATCTCCCAGCGCCGACCCACAAGAGCCGACTGAGAAGCGGCAACAGACCGATCCCGGTCCGACACACTCAACAGCCGCCGGGCAGGCACCGGTTCCTCGACACCCTTGATGCGGACCACCTCCGGTCCGCCGAGAGTCGCAGCCCCATCAACCAGTCGCGCTGTCGACGCGCTGAGCATCACCCCACCCGGCGGGGCCACCGATTCCATCCGCTGCGCCATGCCGACTTGCTCACCGATTGTGGTGTATCCGAAAGAGCCTGAACCGATCTCACCCGCAATCACTTGGCCTGAGTTCAGCCCGACGCGCAACCGCAGGTCGATACCGTCCCGGTCTTTGACCTCAGCGGCCAGCCGGTCTCCTCCTGGATGCCCAGCGCCGCAAGACAGGCACGAACCGCGTGGTCCTCCAACGCCACCGGCGCGCCGAACACGGCCATGATTCCGTCACCCGTGAACTTGTCGACCGTGCCGCCGTAGCGCTCTACAACTGCGGCACAGCGGTCAGCGAGGTCGGCCATGATCTCGCGGAGTCGTTCGGGCCCGACGGTTGCGGCGATGTCCATCGAATGAACAACATCGGCGAAGAGCACCGTCACCTGCTTGTACTCCGCCCGGGTATCGCCGTCTTTGACTGGTGAGCCACAGCCGTGACAAAACCGGGCGTGCTCTAAAGGCTCAGTGCCACACGTCCGGCACGCTGCTATGGCCGTCACCCGACCCTCCGCCGATCCCAGGCCCCAGCCTTTCCAGGGTTCTCTAAGGATAGGCCGTGAGGGAGGGAGCCTCGGGGGTCAGCGGGCGGGAGGCTTGGCCCGCTCGCCGAGGCGGGCGCGCAGGTCCTCCTCGAAGGCGACGACCTCGGGGCTGAGCCTCTCGGCCTCGATCGAGGGCCTCGCCGTAGGCAATGCTCCGGTGTCTTTCGTCCGTGGCTGTGACGTCGCGCCCGTCAACCGGGAATGATTTCCTTGATGGGCAGCAACAGAATGTTTCGCCGCAAGACACCGGATGAGCGCGCTGTCGTGTCCGAGGATGCGCGCCCGAACCCGTCTGATCTACGCCGCTGGCGCCAGCATTTGGCCGATGAACGGGCCGAGGCGGATGTGTACCGCGATCTGGCGGGGCGGCGCTCCGGGGAAGAGCGAGACATCCTGCTGGCCCTGGCCGCCGCCGAGGGCCGCCACGAACAGTACTGGCGGACTCTGCTCGGCGAGCAGGTCGACAAGCCCCGCCGGAGTAATCTTCGCAGCCGCATTCTGGGCTTTTTGGCGCGGCACTTCGGGTCGGTGTTCGTCCTGGCCCTCGCCCAGCGGGCGGAGGCCCGCTCGACGTATAACGTCGATGTCGACGCCACCCCCACTATGGCGGCAGATGAGCGTATTCACGAGGAAGTCGTCCGCGCCCTGGCCACCCGAGGCCGCAACCGCCTTTCGGGCAGCTTCCGGGCCGCGGTATTCGGCGCCAACGACGGCCTGACCACCAACCTCGCCCTGGTCCTGGGTATCAGCGCCAGCGGGGTGTCCAACCACACCGTGCTCATCACCGGTATGGCCGGGCTGCTCGCCGGATCCCTGTCGATGGGAGCGGGGGAATACGTCTCCGTGCGCTCGCAACGCGAATTGCTGGAAGCGTCCGCCCCCAACCCCGAAGCGCGCACCGCGCTGCCCCAACTCGACGTCGACGCCAACGAGTTGGCCCTGGTCTACCGGGCTCGCGGCATGAGCGCATCGGAGGCTACCGCGTACGCCACCGAGGTCCTCGGAAACCACACTTTGGGTATCACCGGGCACCCACGCGCGGCCGCAACGAACACCGACGAGCACGAAGCGATCGGCACCGGCCTCAGGGCCGGGCTCGCCAGCTTCTGCTTCTTCGCCTCCGGCGCCCTGATCCCCGTCCTGCCCTACCTCTTCGGCCTCCAAGGCGCCCTCGCGCTTGTCGTGGCCTCCACCCTCGTCGGAACCGCATTGCTGGCCACCGGCGCTATAGTTGGCCTGCTGTCCGGCGGACCGCCAGTTCGGCGAGCACTGCGCCAGCTGCTCATCGGCTACGGCGCCGCCACTATCACCTACCTGGTGGGCCTGCTGTTCGGCACCGGCCTCGGCTAGCAGCGGGCTTCGCCCGTGAGTTAGCTTGTTGCCGCTTGCATCCCACGGCGCCAAGGTGGTGGGTGGCCACTGATTGAGTCGATCTTCGAAGTCGGCCGGGCTAATCATACCGAGGGCAGAGTGGCGTCGGCGCCTGTTGTAGATCCGTCAGCCGCGTAGGTGCCGCCGTTTTCTGAGCAAGTTCACCGCTGGGCTTGCAGCAGGGTGCGGATTTCTCTGGGGAGCTGATCCAGGGCCTTGTCCATCTGGGGAGGCGGGAGATGATGCAATACGGCTGCGGTGGTCGCCGCAGCCGCCTTCCCGACGTCGTCGAGGGTGATGATCGCCTCACGGGCGAACCGCGCAGCGTAGGCCTCGGCGTCGTACATCTCGGGGACGGCGCTGGGATTCCAGCCCGCGTAGAAGATGCCCCTGATCAGGTCGGGTAGCTGAGCCGCAAAGTGGGCGCTCGCCTCCACGGTG
>NZ_JBKQQD010000465.1:0-4241 GCF_052144515.1 Mycobacterium sp.
TTCGATCACCTCACTCTGGCGATCCGCAACTTCCACAATGCGGGCGACACCACGACGATCCGCGGCCCGCTGGCCGTCCTCGCCGTTCTTTTCGACCGGCTTGGACGCTATGAACCGGCGGCCACCATAGCCGGTTTCGCACGCAGTCCCCTCGCCGCAGCGGCGGTCCCTGAAATCACCACCGCGATTACCCACCTCCGCGATGTCCTCGGCGAGGCGACCTACGAATCGCTCGCCCGCAAGGGTGAGACGATGACCACCGCCGCGATGGCGACCTACGCATACGACCAAATCGACCAGTCCCGAGCGGAGTTGAACGCGCTCTCGAAATAGACCACATATAAGACAGTCGTGGGCCGGGCACCCGGCACGTTATTCCGCCTGGTGATCGTGTCTCAATAGTCTGTCTCAACTCCAGTTGCGCCGCACTGGCGGGGAGGGGCTCTTGGTGTTGAGTCAGAACTCTTGGTCGACTCGCCGACACCACCTCATGCAACGACACACCCTATGAGAGCGAAATCACAACTGCCCGCTTAAGATTGAAGAGCCGGCATACCACTACCACGGACTGTGCGGTGCGGCCCATGGCAGCTGGCTGATCTCCCGAATCGGAGCGTGCACCGGGGTATGCGGTCCAGCCAAGGTCATCGGTTCCCGGCAGGTTGCTGATGCGCAGCCGCGCAGTTGTGGTTGCCGGCGGCGGCGTCGGGGTGGTCGGCATCCACGCTGGGGGCGGCGTTGCGGCCCACGACGTCGGAGGGTTCGTCACCGGCCGAGGCATCGCGGCGTCATCGTGCATCCGCACCAGCGCCCAGCCGGCGAAGCCTATCGCCAGCGCGACCACACCGGTGCACGCCAGGAGCACCGCGGCGTGGCCCCACGTCAGGCGCCACGACTGGCGCTGGATTTCCTCGGTCTTATCCTCTGCCGACCATGCCAGGTCCGGCGCAGCCTCAGTTAGCGGGGGCACAATCGTGGTTGCGTCGCGTTCGGCTGTGGCCGTAGGCGGTTGATCGTCACCGTTGTCGTCGTCGGTCATGTCGTTCTCCTGCGCTCCCCGTGCGCCCTGGTCGTTTTGTAGTGTGCATCGGAGGGCCGACAGATGTACGCGAGTTGCCCGAAAGTTCAGGTCGGTATGATTTGGAGCACCGGCGCGGAGTGTCCGTTCACTCGTTGGTCGACCGACTCCACAACGGCGATGATTGCCAGGATCTCGAGCGTAGTCAGATCATCGACGCCAACCCGGTCAGTGAGTCTCGAGCAGCCGGGCTGTGGCTTGCGAGTGCACCGTGTGCGGATCCAAGTTGCTGGCCATGTCACACTCGCGTGTCCTAGCGAACGGTGGACCCCGGCACGGGATACGGGGGTGGGCTGGTCGGGTTGGTGGGGCACCAGGGGTTACGCGGCACGTCCAGGCACGGATTGGGCATGCTCGGCTGCGGCGGCAGCGCCATCATCTGGACCGCCGTCTGGCGCGGGTAGTTCGTGACCACGGTGCTCGGGCAGGGGCCGAGGAATTGCGAGTCGCAGGCGACCTCCAGACTGAGGATGCTAATGATGCCTGCGCCCGCGTCCGGGATTCCGCAGATGCCGTGGAGGAAGTACTGGATGAAGAGCGGGTCGCTGGTGACCCGTGGGCGCTGAAAGTGTTTGAGCCCGATGACCGTGCCCGAGGTGTCGACGTTGCCGTGCCAGCAGTTGCCAGGAAAGGCGAGGGTTGAGATCTCCGCGAGGTCGACGTTACTCGGGTTGCCAAAGAAGCCGTTGTGGCTCAGCGTGTTGTTCTCGATCTCGTTGCCCTTGTTGTTGAAGTAGCAGAACGACAACGCCGACAGGCCGAAGCCGCCTTTGCAGTGGGCGATCGGCGGCGGGGTCGCGGTGTCGACCTCCGGGACCAGCAGCACGCCCCACGCGCCGTTGTCGTGAATGTCGTTGTCATTGACGGTGTCGAACCGGCCTCCGGAGATCAGGATGCCGGTTCCCACCGGACTGGAGCCGACTACGCCGGGGCTGGTGGGCACGTCCGGGTTGTTGTTGTCGTGCACCGAGTTGTGCGTGAACAGCCAGCACGAATGGGTCCCGGTCGGACCGGTCCCGTTACCAGGGCAGTGGCCGGACTGGGGCGACGGTTGGTCGTCGTTGTTCTGGCTGTTGGTGGAGAACCCCGTGTGGTTGTGGTCGAACTCGGAGTTCTGGACGATCAGGCGGCCGCCGGAGTTGGTTCCCGAGTATCCCTGGGCCGAGTTCTGGGCGTGGGCGTGGTCGAGGATCGTGTTGCAGTCCGGGCAGGCGCCGATGTAGAACGCGGCATCGCCCATGTTGTTCGCATACCCCTGCGTGAACAGCCCCGGCCCGAAGGTGTTGGAGGCGTAGATCCCGTACTGGGCGAACGGCTGGTTCTCGCCGGCGAAGTAGCTCGAGGTGGCCGACATGAACGCGCCGCGCCAGCTTCCGATCTGCTGGGTGCCGCTCGAGCCGCCGCCGTCGAACCAGATCTCATCGCCGGGGGTGTCGGCGCCCGAGAGGAAGTTGCAGGCGGTCAGGTTCTCGACGCTGACACCGGACGCCTTGAACACGATCAGGCCGTTTCGCCCCGTCGGGGCGGAATCGGGACCGAGCGGGCCTGGGTCCTGGTCGGCTGTCGCGGAGCTGCACCAAGATGCCCCCGGCTTGGTGCCGTCGAGCACGACCCCGTTGCGGTCCATGCCGCGGATGTGGATGCCGGGCGTGGTCACGAGCACGGCGGCCCCCGCCGTGTCGTCGCCGACGGCCCCGGGAGGAACGCGATTGCCTGTCTCGTGGTAGTCGCCCGGCCCGATTAGCACCCAGTCCCCGGGCCGGGCGGCATCGACCGCTGCCTGGATGCTCGAGTACTGCCCGGGAATCCCTTGATAGCTGCCGACGCGCAGGACCGCGGCGGGGGCGGGCGGGGCAGCATGCGCCACGCGCACGCCCCCAGCGATAAGCACGCACACGCCCCCAACGACAAGCAGGCGCCGCCACCGCCACATCGGAGCCCGCGAAATCCAGCCACCACGATCTTCCAACGCCGGCATCCCACTCAATCATCTGTTTGGAGTGCGCCTACGGCACTCAAGTCATTGTCAACAACACTGATTTACCGCCGTCACATCTAGAACACGATGAGGTAAGCGTTCGAGCTCGAGCGCGGCCGCATCGAGCAGCGGATCAGCTAGCACTCATCAGGCGCGCCTTCCCCCGCATTGAAGGAGAGTAGGCACGGGAGTACCGTTCTGACGACGTTTTCGTGGTGAAGGGAACGCCATAGCGATCGCGGTTCGTAGCGGAAAAATGCCCATCTTTCCCGCCCCCATCAGGTCGCTGCCTCGAAAGGCAGTCATTCAGTGGAGAATCCTAGGGCGACGGCGTGTGTCGGCTCGACATCAACGACATCAAGAGGGTTGAATGAGCGACAGTGCTGGGCGAGACATGGAACCGGAGGCCGGTGACGACCTCCTCACCGCTCTTTCCGCGGTCTTTCGTAGCTCCTCGCGTCAGGGCTCGTCACCGACCTTGCATCGGGTTCTTATGCGAGTTAGCACCGGCCCAGTGAATGACGATTCCGCATCGGGGACATCGCCAGTGCGAGGATCCGGCCTATGCCGTTGAGTGCGGGTCAGACCTTGCCCAGCATCCACGCCTGCCGCGCCAGGACGCGCTCAAAGTGCTGTCGGCCGATGTGTCTGGCGATGCCGACTACCGGGCCCGTTTCGGTCGCGAGGCCGACCTGGTGTCCACGCTGTGGCACCCGAATATCGTCGGCGTGCATGACCGTGGGGAAGAGGACGGGCAGTTGTGGATCGCTATGGACTTCGTCGACGGGCTCGACGGGGCCCGGCTCCTGGCCGATCGATACCCGGCTGGCATGCCGGTTGAAGAAGTCACCCGCATCGTCTCGGCGGTCGCCAGCGCGCTGGACTACGCACACAATCAGGGCCTCCGGCACAGAGATGTCAAGCCCGCCAACATCATGATGACCCACGTCGAGGACGGGGGTGAGCAACGAATCCTCCTGACCGACTTCGGGATAGCCCGCAGCGTCAACGACATCAGCGGGTTGACGAAGACAAACATGACGGTGGGCACGGTGGCCTACTGCGCACCCGAGCAATTGCTGGGTGAGGAGATCGACGGGCGGGCAGACCAGTACTCGTTGGCGGCCACCGCCTACCACTTTCTGACCGGTTCTCAACTATTTCCGAACTCTAATCCCGCAGTCG
>NZ_JBKQQD010000466.1:0-45333 GCF_052144515.1 Mycobacterium sp.
CCAGCGCGGATACCGCCGGCGACGACGGCTGGCACTGCGGCGCGTCCGGCACGCTGGGCACGGCCCGGCTGGACGCCGCCGTCGACGACGACGTGCGCGGCATGCTGGCCCAGGGACTGACCCGCATCCGGCGGTACGGGGAGCACGGTGAGCGGCGCGGTGACGACCTCAGCGTGTTCGTGAACTCGTTCGCACCCCCTCCCCGGATGCTGGTGTTCGGCGCGATCGACTTCGCCGCCGCGCTGGCGCAGCAGGGATCGTTCCTCGGCTACCGGGTCACGGTCTGCGATGCCCGCCCGGTGTTCGCCACCCGAACGCGCTTCCCCACTGCCGACGAGGTGGTCGTCGACTGGCCCCACCGGTACCTGGCCGCCGAGGCGGCGGCGGGCGCCATCGATCAGAGCACGGTGATCTGCGTGCTCACCCACGATCCGAAGTTTGACGTCCCGGTGCTCGAGGTGGCGCTGCGCCTGCCCCATGTCGGCTATGTGGGCGCGATGGGGTCGCGCCGGACCCACGACGACCGCACGGGCCGGCTGCGGGCGGCGGGGCTGACCGGCGCCGAGCTGCGCCGGTTGTCCAGCCCCATCGGGCTGGACCTCGGCGCCCGTACTCCGGAGGAGACGGCGGTCTCGATCGCCGCCGACATCATCGCCCGGCGTTGGGGCGGCGGGGGCCGTCCACTGGCCGAAATCGTGGGGCGAATCCACCACGACGCCCGGGAAGACGCGCAAGTCGAGGGCGAGTTAAAGGATTACTTAACTCGGCATTGACGCCCACTGTGACGCGGCCCACACTGCTGCAATGCAAGTACCTGGGCCCTTCGAGTACGAACGCGCAACAAGCGTCGACCACGCCATCGGACTACTGGATCGTTTGGGGGACACGGCGCGGGTCGTCGCCGGCGGCCACAGCCTGCTGCCGATGATGAAGCTGCGCATCGCCAACCCCGAGTACCTGGTCGACATCAACGACCTGGCGCTGGAGCTCGGATACGTGATCACCGATCCGACCCTGGCTCGCATCGGCGCGATGACCCGTCACCGCGAGCTGCTGGAGTCGGACACCCTGGCCGCGGTGTGCCCGATCTTCCGCGACGCCGAACGGGTGATCGCCGACCCGGTGGTCCGCAACCGCGGCACCCTCGGCGGTTCGCTGTGCCAGGCGGACCCGGCCGAGGATCTGTCGACGGTGTGCGCCGTGCTGGATGCGGTCTGCTTGGCCCGGGGGCCGTCGGGTGAACGCGAGATCGCGATCGACGACTTCATGCTCGGGCCGTACGAGACAGCCCTGGCCTACAACGAGATGCTGGTCGAGGTCCGGATCCCGCTGCGGCACAACACATCCAACGCATACACGAAAGTCGAACGGCGCGTAGGTGATTGGGCGGTAACCGCGACTGGGGCAAGCCTCACCCTCGACGGTGATGCGATAGCCGCCGCCCGGGTGGGCCTGACCGCGGTTAATGCCGATTGGTCCGCACTGGCGGAGGTTTCGGCCGCTCTGGTCGGCCGGCCGGCCACCGACGAGGTGTTCGCCGACGCGGGCAGCCGGGCCGCCCAGGCCTGTGAGCCGGTGACCGATGTGCGCGGCACCGCCGAGTACAAGCGGCATTTGGCCTCCGAGTTGACCATCCGCACGTTGCGAACCGCCGCCGAACGCGTGCGCGAACAAAGGAGCAACTAGCCATGCAGGTGAACATGACCGTCAACGGCGAGCAAGTCAACGCCGACGTCGAACCCCGGATGCTGCTGGTGCATTTCCTTCGGGATCAGCTGCGGCTCACCGGAACCCACTGGGGTTGCGACACCAGCAACTGCGGAACGTGCGTGGTCGACGTCGACGGCGTGCCGGTGAAATCCTGCACGATGCTGGCGGTGATGGCGTCGGGGCACAGCGTCCGGACCGTCGAGGGCCTTGCGGTGGACGGCCGGCTCGACCCGGTGCAGGAAGGGTTCATGCAGTGCCACGGGCTGCAATGCGGCTTCTGCACGCCGGGCATGATGATCACCGCCCGCGCGCTGCTGGACCGCGATCCGAACCCCGACGAGGAGACCATCCGGGAGGCGATCTCCGGGCAGATCTGCCGCTGCACCGGATACACGACGATCGTGCGCTCAATCCAATGGGCCGCAAAGCATTCCAACGTAGAGGCCGAGGCCACGTCATGACCACCATCGAGTCCCGCCCGCCGGAGCCGGACGGACGTCCGGAAGATCGAGTAGACAACGACCAGAAACCGTGCGGCTACGGCCGGATGCTGCGAAAAGAGGACCCGCGGTTCATCCGGGGCCGCGGCCACTACGTCGACGACGTCGCGCTGCCGGGAATGCTGCACCTGGCCATCCTGCGCTCGCCGTATGCACACGCTCGCATCGTCAGCGTCGATGTGACTGCCGCACGAGCACATCCGAAGGTCAAAGCGGTGGCGACCGGAGCCGACCTGGCCGCCAAGGGCCTGGCCTGGATGCCGACGCTGTCCAACGACGTGCAGGCCGTGCTGGCCACCGACAAGGTGCGCTTCCAGGGGCAGGAGGTGGCGTTCGTCGTTGCCGAGGACCGCTATTCGGCCCGCGACGCGCTGGAGTTGATCGACGTCGAGTACGAGCCGCTGGACCCCGTGGTCGACGCGCGCAAGGCGCTCGATCCGTCCGCGCCGGTCATCCGCACCGACCTGGACGGCAAGACCGACAACCACTGCTTCGACTGGGAGACGGGCGACGCGGCCGCCACCGACGCCGTGTTCGCGAAGGCCGACGTGGTCGTCAATCAGGAGATCGTATACCCCCGGGTGCACCCCGCGCCGATGGAAACCTGTGGCGCGGTAGCCGATTTGGACCCGGTCACCGGCAAGCTGACGCTGTGGTCCACCAGTCAGGCGCCGCACGCGCACCGCACCCTCTACGCGTTGGTCGCCGGTCTGCCTGAACACAAGATCCAGGTGATATCCCCCGACATCGGTGGCGGGTTCGGCAACAAGGTGCCGATCTATCCCGGTTACGTGTGCGCGATCGTCGGCTCGCTGCTGCTGGGCAAGCCGGTGAAATGGATGGAGGACCGCAGCGAGAACCTGACCTCGACGGGCTTCGCGCGCGACTACATCATGGTCGGTGAGATCGCCGCCACCAAAGAGGGCAAGATCCTGGCGATCCGGACCAACGTGCTGGCCGACCACGGCGCGTTCAACGGCACGGCGGCGCCGGTTAAATACCCGGCCGGCTTCTTCGGGGTGTTCACCGGCAGCTACGACATCGAAGCCGCCTACTGCCACATGACCGCGGTGTACACCAACAAGGCGCCCGGCGGGGTGGCCTACGCGTGCTCGTTCCGGATCACCGAGGCCGTCTACTTCGTGGAGCGGCTGGTGGACTGCCTGGCCTTCGACCTGAAGATGGACCCGGCCGAGCTGCGACTGCGAAACCTGTTGCGGCCCGAGCAATTCCCGTACAAGAGCAAGACCGGCTGGGTCTACGACTCGGGTGACTACGAGACGACCATGCGCAAGGCCATGGACATGATCGGCTACGACGCGCTGCGGGCCGAGCAGAAGGAGCGGCGGGCGCGTGGCGAGCTGATGGGCATCGGGATGTCCTTCTTCACCGAGGCCGTCGGCGCCGGCCCGCGCAAGGACATGGACATCCTCGGCCTGGGCATGGCCGACGGGTGCGAGTTGCGTGTGCATCCCACCGGGAAAGCCGTTGTGCGGCTGTCGGTTCAAACCCAGGGCCAGGGCCATGAGACGACGTTCGCCCAGATCGTCGCCGAGGAGCTGGGCATCCCGCCCGACGACATCGAGGTCGTGCACGGCGACACCGACCAGACGCCGTTCGGGTTGGGCACCTACGGCAGCCGGTCCACGCCGGTCTCGGGTGCGGCCGCGGCGCTGGTGGCGCGCAGGGTCCGGGACAAGGCCAAGATCATCGCGTCGGGAATGCTGGAGGTCTCGGTTGCCGACCTGGAGTGGGAGAAGGGCAAATTCCACGTCAAGGGCGACCCGTCGGCGGCGGTGACCATCGCCGACATCGCGATGCGTGCGCACGGCGCCGGCGACCTGCCCGAGGGCATCGAGGGCGGCCTGGACGCCCAGATCTGCTACAACCCGGAGAATTTGACTTACCCGTACGGTGCGTACTTCTGCGTGGTGGACGTCGATCCGGGTACCGCGGTGGTCAAGGTGCGGCGCTTCCTGGCCGTCGACGACTGCGGCACCCGGATCAACCCGATGATCATCGAAGGCCAGGTGCACGGCGGCATCGTCGACGGCATCGGGATGGCCTTGATGCAGATGATCGCCTTCGACGAGGAGGGCAACTGCCTAGGCGTGTCGTTGATGGATTACCTCATCCCGACCGCGCTCGAGGTGCCCCACCTGGAGACCGGGCACACCGTGACGCCGTCGCCGCACCACCCGATCGGGGCCAAGGGCATCGGCGAATCGGCCACCGTCGGATCGCCGCCAGCGGTGGTCAACGCAGTGGTGGATGCGTTGGCGCCGTTCGGGGTTCGGCACGCCGACATGCCGCTGACACCGTCGAGGGTCTGGGAGGCCATGCAGGGCCGCGCCAGGCCGCCGATTTAGAGCGTCCGATGACGATCAGTGAGCGAGCTCAGCAGCTGTTGGCGGCGCGGACACCTTTCGTGCACGCGACGGTGGTGCGGGCTGCGCCGCCCACCTCGGCGTACCCGGGAGACGAGGCAATCCTGTTGGCGGATGGCACAATCGAGGGGTTCGTCGGCGGGCAGTGCGCGCAGAACTCGGTCCGCAAGGCAGCGCTGGGTGTGTTGCAGGCGGGCGAAAGTGTGCTGCTGCGCGTGCTTCCCGACGGCGATGTGCACTTCCCCGAGGCCCCCGGTGCCTGCGTGGTGGTCAACCCGTGCCTGTCCGGCGGGTCGCTGGAGATCTTCCTGACCCCACAGCTGCCGGCCCCGCTGATCCGCGTTTGCGGGTCCACACCGATCGCCGACGCGCTCATCCAATTGTGTGAGGTGCTGGGATATGACGCGCGACGCGATACTCAAAACGACTGGGACCTGTCCGACACCACCGCGGTGGTGATCGCCAGCCACGGCGGTCCGGAAGCCGAAATCATCCGCGCGGCACTGGATAACGGCGTCGGGTATATCGGCTTGGTGGCCAGCAGGATTCGCGGCGCGTCGATCCTCAACGAACTCGAACTCTCCGACGCCGAGCGAGCCCGCATACACACCCCAGTCGGATTGCCCATCGGCGCCAAGACGCCCGCCGAGATCGCGGTGTCTATCGCGGCCGAACTGATCGCCGCCGTCCGCGACGGCAGCCTGACCCGTCCCGCTGCGCAGGCGAACGCCGGCCCGGTCGAGGCCGTCGACCCGGTGTGCGGCATGACGGTGCCGATCGGACCCACCGCCGAGCACCTCGAACTGGCCGGCGAGGACTACTGGTTCTGCGGCCCGGGATGCCGGGCGGCGTTCGCCGCGGGGAAAGCCGGCGCATGACCCTCACGGGCCCCGACGACGTGATCCGCCAATTCGACGCACAGGACTACCTGCTGGACACCGGAACCGCGTCGGCGATCTATCTGGCGGTTACGCTCGGCAGGCCGCTGCTGCTGGAAGGTGAGCCCGGTGTCGGCAAGACGACCGCGGCGAAAGCCCTTGCGGCGGTGTTGAACGCCACGTTGATCCGGCTGCAGTGCTACGAAGGCCTGACCGCCAGTGAGGCGCTCTACGACTGGAACTACCAGCGCCAGCTGCTGTCCATCCGACTGGCCGAGGCCCGGGGGCCCGCGATCCCAGATATCTCTGTGGCCGACCTCTACAGCGAGGCCTACCTGGTGGAGAGGCCCATCTTGCAGTGTGTGCGGCACCGCGGGCCGACACCTCCGGTGTTGCTGATCGACGAAATCGACCGGGCCGACGACGAATTCGAGGCGCTGCTGCTGGAGTTCCTCGGCGAGGCCGCGGTCACCGTGCCCGAGCTGGGCACCTTCGCCGCCGAGCGCCCGCCGATCGCGGTGCTGACGTCCAACCGCAGCCGCGACCTGCATGACGCGCTGCGCCGGCGGTGCCTGTACCACTGGATCGACTATCCCGAACCGGCCCGGGCGGCCGCGATCATTCGCCGGACGGTGCCCGGGGCGACCGCGCCGTTGATCGAGCATGCCACCCAATTCGTCGGTCGCGCACGCGATCTCGACCTGGACAAGCCGCCGGGAGTGGCCGAGACCATCGACTGGGTGGCCGCGCTGGTCTCGCTTGGGGCAGCTGACCTTGTGGACGAGTCCGCCCCGGCCGCTCTGGTCAGCCTGGGGGCGCTGGCCAAAACGCCCGACGACCGTACCCTGATTCGCGACGCGTTTATCGAGTACAGCCGGACCTGAGAGGACCTCGGATATGAAGATCGCCAACCAGTTCACCGTCAGCGCGCCGATCGAGCAGGCCTGGGACGTGCTGTGTGACCTGGAGCAGGTGATCCCGCTGATGCCGGGGGCGCAGCTGATCGGCCACGAGGGCAACGACTACCTGGGCAAGGTCAAGGTCAAAGTCGGGCCGGTCATCAGCGAATTCAGCGGCAAGGTGCGGTTCGTCGAACAGGATCGCACCCAGCACCGCGCGGTTATCGACGGCAAGGGCAAGGAGGCGCGTGGTACCGGCAACGCGGCCGCCACGGTCACCGCCCAGCTCCACGAGGACGGCCAGCGCACCCGCGTCACCGTCGACACCGATCTGAAGATCGTCGGCAAGCTGGCTCAGTTCGGCAGCGGAATGCTGCAGCAGGTGTCGGAGAAGTTGCTCGGCCAGTTCGTGGCGTCGCTGGAAGCCAAGCTTGCCTCCGACGGCCCAGAAATCCCAGAGAGCCCAGCCACGGCCGCGGCGCCGGGCACTCCGAACGGCCAAGTTGCCGGGCCCCGCCACGCCGCACCGGCCGCCGAGCCCGAGCCCATCGACCTGCTGGAGCTCGCCGGCGCCGACCAGCTCAAGAAATACGGTCCCGTCGCGGCGGCGGTGCTGGCTGTGCTGGTGTTGATCTGGCTACTGCGCCGCAGACGCTAGGCAGGCATGACTAGCCCCTTACACCCGTTACTGTTCCGCGGCGTCGATTTGGCCGTGTTCGCGGCCGCGCTGGTGGCGCGCCTGCGCAACAGCGGGGTCGCGGTATCCGCCAGCGGCCAAGCAACTTTCGTGCAGGCGCTGCAACACCTGGTGCCCCACGCCACGTCCGAGCTGTACTGGGCGGCCAGGCTGACCTTGGTCAACCGCAGCGAAGACCTCGGCGCCTTCGACGCGGTGTTGCGCGAGGTTTTCGGCACCATCCAGCCCGGCGACACGCGCAGCCCCGCGTCGGTCCTGCCGATCCCCGGTCCCAGGACCCCCGCGGCCGGGATTGTGCACCCCGCGGGCAGCCCAGTCGGCCCGGGCGCCGAAAAGCTGCCCTGGGTGACCAGAACGGCGCCCGACCAGAACGCCGCGGCCGCCGCGAGCGTCCTAGTGCCAGACCTACTGCCCAGCCACATCGCCGCGCTCGCCGACGAACCGTTCGACCAATTCGATTCCGACGACCTGCGGCTGCTGGGCTCCTGGCTGGAGGGCGCAGTGCCGCGCTGGCCCCGGCGCCGCAGCCTGCGGTTGGAGCCCAGCCCGCACGGCAAGAGGATCGACCTGCGGGCGACGATCAACGCGTCGCGCCGGACCGGCTGGGAGCAGGTGCTGCTGGCGCGAACGCGGCCCCGTCGGCGTCCCCGCCGGGTCGTGCTGGTGTGCGACGTGAGCCGCTCGATGCAGCCGTATGCGGCGATCTATCTGCATTTGATGCGCGCGGCGGTGCTGCGCCAAGCACGGATGCGCCCGGAGGTCTTCGCGTTCTCGACGTCGCTGACCCGGCTCACCGCGGTGCTGTCGCACCGTTCCGCCGAGGTGGCGCTGCACCGCGCCAACGCACAGGTGACCGACCGGTACGGCGGTACGTTCATCGGCCGCAGTCTCGCCGCCCTGCTGGCCCCGCCGCACGGCAACCTGCTGCGCGGCGCGGTGGTGATCATCGCGTCCGACGGCTGGGACAGCGACCCGCCCGATGTGCTCGGGCACGCGATGGCCAGGCTGCGGCGCCGCGCCGAAGTGCTGGTGTGGCTCAACCCCCGCGCTGCCCACGGCGAATTCCAGCCGCTGGCCGGTTCGATGGCGGCGGCCCTGCCGTATTGCGACCTGTTCCTGCCCGCGCACTCGCTGGCCGGCCTGCGTGAATTCCTGCTGGCGCTGGCCAACTTTCGATAGGGCAGGATCGGCAAGCATGGAACAGGTATGGGCGAACCGGGCGGCCACCACCGAAACCGCCGTCACCCAGAGGCACCTGAAGCGGCTCTGGGCACTGCCGGGGACGCAGTTGGGAGTGGTTTCCTGGCCGTCGGACCGCAAGGACCGGCTGTTCGCCACCTGGCACTACTGGTGGCAGGCGCATCTGCTGGACTGCCTGATCGATGCCCAGCTGCGCGACCCGCAGCCGGAACGGCGCGCCAAGATCAACCGGCAGATCCGCTCGCACCGGGTGCGCAACAACTTCTCGTGGATCAACAACTACTACGACGACATGGCGTGGCTCGCACTGGCGCTGGAACGTGCCGCCCGGTTGGTCGGTGTCGAGCGTCGCCGCGCGCTACCCAAGCTCGCCGACCAGCTCGTCAAAGCATGGGTGCCCGAGGACGGTGGCGGGATCCCGTGGCGTAAGCAGGATCAATTCTTCAACGCCCCGGCCAACGGGCCGGCGGGGATCTTTCTGGCCCGCTACGGGGACCGGCTGCGGCGCGCCGAGCAGATGGGTGACTGGATCGACCGAACACTGATCGACCCGGAGACCCACCTGGTGTTCGACGGCATCAAGGCCGGCTCGCTGGTGCGCGCTCAGTACACCTACTGCCAGGGCGTGGTGCTCGGGCTGGAAACGGAGCTGGCGGCACGCACCGACTCGGATGCCAGGCAGCGGCACGCGGCACGGGTGCACCGCCTCGTCGCCGCCGTCAAGGAGCACATGGCGCCGTCGGGTGTGTTGCAGGGGGGTGGTGGCGGGGACGGCGGCCTGTTCTCGGGCATCACCGCCCGCTACCTCGCGCTGGTCGCCACCGCGCTGCCGGGGCAGCGGGCCGAAGACGTTGCGGCCCGCGACACCGCGCGCAAGATAGTGCTGGTCAGCGCGAAATCGGCGTGGGACTACCGGCAGACGGTCGAGGGGCTGCCGGTGTTCGGGGCCTTCTGGGACCGCGACGCCGAGCTGCCCACGGCGGGCGGCGGCGACGACGGCAAAGAGGCTCAGTTCGTGGCGGGCGCGGTGAGCAGCTCCGAGGTCGCCGAACGGGACCTGTCGGTGCAGCTGTCGGGCTGGATGCTGATGGAGGCGGCCTACAGCGTCACCGAGGTGTCGCCCAGCACCAGTGACGGCTCACTCGGGTAGCACCAGTGGGTCGGGCTTGTCCTTGTCGTTATCCGCGCGGCGGCGGCCCCGGTAGATGCGTCCCGCCGAGATCAGCGCCGGAAGCAGTGACACGAACAGGATGGCCAGAATGATTTTTTCCAGGTTCTGGTGCACGAACGGCACGGTGCCCAAAAAGTAGCCCGCCAGCGTCGCGCCGCCGCCCCAGGCGATGCCGCCGACGATGTCGAACCCGAGGAACACCGGATAACGCATGTAGGACACCCCGGCAATGACCGGGACGAACGTCCGCACGAACGGCGCGAACCGGGCGAGGATGATCGCCCACGGCCCGTATTTCTCGAAGAATGCGTGCGACTCGGTCACGTAGTGCTTTTTGAAGAACCGGGAGTCTTCCTTCTTGAACAGCGCCGGGCCGATCTGGCGCCCGATGAAATACCCGCACTGGTCGCCCAGCACCGCGACCACCGCGACGCAGGGCGCCAGTACCCCGATGCTGACCGGTGGGTTCGGGTGCGCGGCCAGCAGCCCGCCGGTGAACAGCAGCGACTCCCCGGGCAGCAGCGGAAACAGCAGCCCCGTCTCGATGAAGACGATGATCAGAATCCCGGGCAGCACGGCGGATCCGAAAACGCCGTCGGCGCCAAGCCAATACATCGGGTCGAGGATGTCCGGCAGGGCCACGACGGCGGTGCTCATGACGTCCCAACATACCGGTGCCCGCCGCGGTTGTGGTGTTGCGATACTGGGTAGACCCCGTCGTCAGGAAGGAAGTCCATGCCCATCGCCACGCCCGAGATCTACGCGGAGATGTTGGGACGCGCCAAGGAGAACTCGTACGCCTTCCCGGCCATCAACTGCACGTCTTCGGAGACCGTCAACGCCGCCATCAAGGGATTCGCCGACGCGGGCAGCGACGGCATCATCCAAATCTCTACCGGCGGCGCGGAGTTCGCGTCCGGCCTAGGGATCAAGGACATGGTGACCGGCGCGGTGGCGCTGGCCAAGTTCACCCGCACGATCGCGGCCAAATACCCGATCAACGTCGCGCTGCACACCGACCACTGCCCCAAGGACAAGCTGGACACCTACGTGCGCCCGCTGCTGGCGATCTCTTCGGAAAGAGTGAGTGCGGGTCGCGACCCTCTGTTCCAATCGCACATGTGGGACGGATCCGCGGTGCCGATCGACGAGAACCTGGCCATCGCCAAGGAGCTGCTCAAGGAGGCTGCGGCGGCCAAGATCATCCTCGAGGTCGAGATCGGCGTTGTGGGCGGCGAGGAGGACGGCGTCGAGGGCGCGATAGACGACAAGCTGTACACCACCCCGGAGGACTTCGAGAAGACCATCGACGCGCTGGGCCACGGTGAGCACGGCAAGTACCTGCTGGCCGCCACTTTCGGCAACGTGCACGGCGTCTACAAGCCCGGAAACGTCAAGCTGCGCCCGGACATCCTGGACCAGGGCCAGAAGGTCGCGGTCGCCAAGCTTGGCTTGGCCGATGACGCCAAGCCATTCGACTTCGTGTTCCACGGCGGTTCGGGCTCGGAGAAGTCGGAGATCGAAGAGGCGCTGCGCTACGGCGTGGTGAAGATGAACGTCGACACCGACACCCAGTACGCGTTCACCCGGCCCCTCGCCGGCCACATGTTCAGCAACTACGACGGCGTGCTCAAGGTCGACGGCGAGGTCGGCAACAAGAAGGTCTACGACCCGCGCAGCTACCTCAAGAAGGCCGAAGCGTCGATGACCGAGCGGGTCATCGAGGCGTGCAACGACCTGCACTGCGCCGGGAAGTCGGTCGGCGCCTGACCAAGCCGGCGCGTTCTAGCCGCTGGGGGACTGGCAGACCTTCCACTGATCGTCGCGGAACTGTAGGTCCAGGCTGCGTGTCGACCGGAGCTGGGGGTCGTAGGCCATGAACGTGGTGATATTCGCCTCGGCGTGCTGGCCGTTGACGACGACCTGGTCGATGCTGGCGATCACCGGAAATTGTTTGGCCGCCGAAACCCGCTGGTAGGTCTCATCCCACGCGTGCTCGTCGTAATCCACGTAGCCGTCGCGGGTGGCGCCACATGTGATGCTGCGCAACGTTTTCAGGTCGCCTCTCTGCACCGCGACGTCAAAGCTTTGGATGGTCTGGCGCACCTGGTCTTCCGGCGAGACCGACACGCTTTTGTGCCGGGTCAGCAGCACCGTGCCCAGGATCGCGATCGCGGCCAATGCCAAGACGATCACGACGATCGCCAGCACCCAGCCCCAGTTGTATTGCCTCGATGTCGGCAGCTTTATGCCTCGCCGCGGCGGGATCGATTGTGGTGTAGCGGTTTTCGGGGGAGTCTGGGGATGCTGGGGATGTGCGGGATTCGGGGGAGCCGTCGGGGGTGTTGCGCCTTGCGCCGGTGGGCCAGGCGGAACCGGTGGGGTTGCAAAGACTTCCGTCGCCGGTTCGGGTTGGGTGGCGATGATCGCGGTTTCCTTGGCGTCGAAGCCGGGTGCCGTGAACCGCCGTTCGCGCGGTTGTCCCTCGGATCTCGCCTCCGGTTCACCCTCGGGGTCGGATTGGATCACCACGGTCTCGGTCTCGGAGTCGTGGGGTACCAGGGGCTGGGCCTCGGTGAGCTCTTCGTCGCGGTCGGGCTCGGGTGGATTGGGCATGAGTGCGGCTGTCCTCCCGCTGTCGAGTCGATAGTTGGAGCTTAGCGACCCGGCTCCAGATCCGGGTGAAGGCTGGTGAAGCCTAGGGCACGGCAACCCCGGCCGAGGGCGGAACGGCAGAATGGTCAACCATGACGCCGATGGGTGACCTTCTGGGACCTGATCCGATCCTGCTGCCCCGTGACATTGACGCCGAGGCGGAACTGTTGGCCGACGAGAACCCGGCGATCGTCGCCGCCGCGCATCCGTCGGCGTCGGTGGCCTGGGCGGAGCTCGCCGAAGAGGCGCTGGCCGACGACAAAGCCATCACGGCCTACGCCTATGCGCGCACCGGCTACCACCGGGGCCTGGACCAGCTGCGCCGCCATGGCTGGAAGGGTTTCGGCCCGGTGCCGTATTCGCATGAGCCCAATCGGGGCTTTTTGCGGTGCGTGGCGGCGCTGGCGCGGGCCGCTAACACCATCGGCGAGACCGACGAGTTCCAACGCTGCCTGGATCTGCTCGACGATTGTGACCCCGAGGCCCGCACAGCGCTCGGGCTCTAGAAGGTCTCCTCACACTGCCCGGTGCCGTCCGGGCACTCGATCTGGAGGGTGGCGTGGTCCAGTCCGCGCGCGTGCAGCACAGCGCGCGCCGCACTGAGTACCCGGGCGGAGTCCGCGGTACTTCTCAGGTGTGCGGTGCACATGTCCTTGCCGGGCGAAAGGGTCCACACGTGCAGGTCGTGCACTTCAGTGACGCCGTCGACGGAGCCCAGCGCCTCACGCAACTCCTCGACGTCGATGTGGGCCGGCGACGATTCGGAAAGGATCCGCAACGCCGCCCGGGCCAGCGAGATCGCCCGCGGCAGCACCCACAGCGCCACCAGCACCGCGACCACCACGTCGGCGTATGGCCAGTGCGTGGTGACGGTGACCACCCCGGCGATCAGGACACCGATGCTGCCGACGGTGTCCGCGACGACCTCCATGTAGGCGCCCTTGACCGCCAGGCTGTCCTCGGAGTGCGAACGCAGCAACAGCGCCACCGCGAAGTTGGCAGCCAGTCCGGCCAGCGCCACCACGATCATCGGTACGCCGGGGATGGACGGCGCCTCCTTGAGCCGTTCGATCGCCTCGTAGAGGATGAACAAGGCAACGCCGATGAGCAGCGCGGCGTTGGCGACCGCGGTGAACACCTCGGCGCGATGCCACCCGTAGGTGCGCGCGGGTGACGAGCTGCCGCGCCTGGCCAGCACCACCGCGGCTAGACCCATGAACACGGCGACCACGTCGGTGAGCATGTGCCCGGCATCGGCCAGCAGCGCAATCGAGTTGATCAACAGCGACGTGGTCAGTTCGACAACGAAGAACGTCGCCAGGATCGCGGCGGCGACGATCATGCGGGGGATCATCCGAGACGCGTCGGCCTCGGCCGGGGTGTGACTGTGACCGGCGCCCATGGGCAGTAATATATGCGTACAAACGCATATATTGCAAGGGTTAGACCCAGCGGCTCCAGAACCGGGTCAGCGAGTTGCCCCAGCCCACCAGCGCGGGCGGCACCCCGGAGAAATCGAAAAACCACAGCACAACCCCGAAGATCCACGGGCTGGCCGCCAAGAGCACGATCAGCAGGATGAAAAAGCCGTACTGCTTGGCCGGTGCCAGCGCGCGCTGCGTCTCGGGACTCAGATGCGGTTCCAGGGCGTCGTATCCGTCCAGGCCGGGGACGGGCAGCAGATTCAGCAACACCGCGGTGAGCTCGAGGAATCCCAAAAAGGCCACCCCCGACCACAGCACTAGATGATCCGGGTCGTAGAGCAACCGGGTCAGCGCCAGCAGGAGCACCGCCAGCACGAGGTTGGCCGCCGGCCCCGCCAGGCTGACCAGGGTGCGGCGCTTGGGACTCATGAACCAGGTCCGCAGGTACACCGCTGCGCCCGGCAGGCCAATGCCGCCCAGCGCGATAACGATCATCGGCAGCAGAAGCGATAGCGCGGGATGGCTGTAGCGCCGCGGATCCAGGGTCAGGTACCCGCGTACCTCGGCGTCGTGGTCACCGAATCGCCACGCGGTCAGCGCGTGCCCGAATTCGTGCAGGCACAAGGACACCAGCCAGCCGGCGATCACGAAGGTGAACACTCCGGCATACGCCATCGGCCGCACGCTGTCCCCGGCCAGCCACGCCAGTGCGCCCCCGACCGCCGTCAATCCGACCAAGCCCAGAAACAGCGGGCTGGGCCGCACGGATTCGCGCACCCATCGAAGTTACCTGAAGCTACCTGACCAGCAGCCGGCCTTCGACGTTGCGATCAGCTACGCCGTGGTGCACCCATGAGCGACAATGTCGCTGGCGCCCTGACTTGCGCGCTGGCAGTCGAGAAAAGGCAATGACGATGAGCGAGGCGCTTCGGCAGCTGCAAATCGACGGCTACGTGATCCTGCCAGGGTTGCTCTCCGCGCTCGAGGTCGAAGAGATCAGGCGCGCCCTCACCCCGCTGCTCGCACGACAGCCGTGGGCGCGGGGCGAGTTCTTCGGCTCCCGGACCCGCCGGCTCCACAACGTCCTGGCGAAAACTCGTGCAACCGATTGTCTGGTAGGCCATCCGGCGGTTGTCGAGCTCGTGCGCACCGTGCTGGGCCATCCCCAGGTCTCGATCGTCAATGCGATCGAGATCCACCCCGGCGAGACGGCGCAGCCATTTCACCAAGACGATGTGCTGTTTCCCATCTCGCGCCCGCATCCGCCGCTCATCGTGAACACGATGTGGGCGATCACCGAATTCACCCGGGAGAACGGCGCCACGATGCTGGTCCCCAAGAGCCAAGATCTCTCTACGCTGCCTGATGCTTGCCAGACGGTCAGCGCCGAAATGGACCCGGGCTCGGTCCTGCTCTGGAACGGAGGCCTGTTTCACGGTGGTGGTGCGAACCACTCCCCACATGCTCGGCTGGGCCTGAACGTGAACTACAACTGTGCCTGGCTGCGACAGCAGGAGAACCCATACCTCGCAATCCCGCAGGAAGTGGCACGAGAACTCCCCGACGACTTCCTTCGGCTAATCGGTTACGACGCGTTCCTCAACATCTATGGGCTCGTCGACCACGCGCACCCCCTCGGGGTCCTCGGACGCCCCGTGCAGCCAATCGATTCGGCCGGTGGCGGTGAGACCTCGCGAGGCGGCGCGGCTACCGCGCCGAGCGGCAGCGTGGCCTCCTAGCCCAACCCCGCAAATGGTCCGGTCTCAGCCGGGAGTGCCGGCGGTGCCGCCGTTGCCCCCGGCGCCGGCCGCCCCGCCGGTTCCGCCGCTGCCGTCAGCCCCGCCTGTGCCGGTGGTGCTTCCGCTTCCAGGGCCGCCGCCGGCGCCGCCGGCCCCGCCGTTGCCGCCGTCGCCGTTGCCGCCCGGCGGGCCCAAAAGGCCGAGTTCGCCGGCATTCCCGCCGGCGCCGCCGTTACCACCAATCCCGCCGTTGCCGCCGTTGCCGCTGACCCCGCCGGCCCCGGCGTCGCCGCCGGTGCCGGCCATTCCGGCGTTGCCGCCGGTGCCGCCGTCCCCGCCGTTGCCTCCCTGGCTCAAAAGGCCGCCTTCGCCGCCGGCCCCGCCGGCCCCGGCGTTGCCGCCGTTGCCGCCGCTGCCGGCGTTGCCGCCGTTCATGCCCGCGATGGTGCTGGCGTCGAAGCCGTTGCCGCCGGGCCCGCCGGTCCCGCCGTCGCCGCCGTCGCCGCCGTTGCCGCCAACGCTGTACAGGTGCGCGGCGCTGCCGCCGGCACCGCCGTCCCCGCCCATGCCACCGCTGCCGCCGTTGGTGCCCGGGGAGCTCGCGGTGCCCAGTTCGCCGACCGTGCCGGCCCCGCCGGCCCCGCCGTTGCCGCCGTTGCCCCCCATGCCGAGGTAGAACCCGCTGTTGCCGCCGGCCCCGCCGACCCCGCCGTTCGTGCCTGGGCCGCCGGCCCCGCCGTTGCCGCCGGGGCCGCCGTTGCCGATCAGGAACCCGCCCCTGCCGCCGGCCCCGCCGGCGCCGCCGTCGGCCCCGGCACCGCCGGCACCGCCGTTGCCGGTCAGCCCGGCCTTGCCGCCGGCCCCGCCCACACCGGCCGCATCGGTCGCCCCGGCCCCGCCATCGCCGAAGAGGATTCCGCCGGGAGCGCCGTTGGCTTGTGCCAACGTTCCTCCCGCGATTCCGGCAGCACCGTTGTCGATCAGACCACGGTCGAACAGCAACTGGAAGGGCGCATTGACAGCCCGGCCCCCGGGTCAATCCTCGTCATCCTCGCCGATATCGCCCGAATCGTCCGAGGCTCCGCATGGCTCCACAAACAAAGGACTTTTGGGGTCCAACGTCCCTTATGGTGATCCCGGCCAGCCGGAGAAGGTAGAGCCACCATGACCGCGCCGATCCCGCCCGCCGTCAAACCCAAACCGCCAAGCCAGCGCCCCCGGCCGGAGGGACCGCAGATCAGGTGGGCGGTGACAGAGGCGTGCGCGATCGCGCTGTGGGAGGTCTCGCCCAATCGCATCCGCGAGTTGTCTGGGCTCCCCGAGTTGAGCGATGAGCTGATCGCCCACCGGATCGACATGTTCTTACAGTCTGGCGCGCCGTGGTTGTTCGAGGACGGGGCGCGCAAGTTGCGGAGGCGGCACCGGAAGTGAGACACGGAAGTATGAGGAGTCATAAAGCGCCGGAGTAGGTTGACTCAAGTGAGCGACAGTGGTCCCTTTCCCGACGATGTCCCTCTCGCCGATGCCATCGAGCAGCGGCGCCCCGCAGCTGAGGCCGCCGACCTGGAAACCGTCGACCCCGACGAGCGGGTGCCGATCGAAAACGGCGATACGCCGCCGGAAAGCAGCAATACGCCGGACTGGCAGGAACAGCACCAGGTCGTCGAAACTCATGACGAGGACGAGGTCCGGTGAAGGGCGAGGCGGGTTAAGGGCAAGGCCCTCACGCTAGGGAAACAACCCGCACGGGACGGGGCCGCACATCAGCGGAGGCGCCACTCCCTCGACAGGATGTGAATAGGGATGTCCCGCGTCCGGCCCCGTCCAGTAATAGTCGTGGCAGACACTCTGGTTCCAGCCGGTCGGCAACTGCTGCACGGGGTCGCCAGGGCACCAATGCGCTAGCGGCGCAGGACCGGGCGTGGCTTGGGCGCTACCTGCCGCCAGTCCCAAACCGGCCACCGCGACGCCGCTCGACAGCAGCGCCCCGGCAATGATCCGCTTCAGGGTGCGAGGGGTTTTCATGGCGGTTCCTTTCGGCTCGCACGATTGATACACGCTGTTAGTTTGCGGCAGACCACTTGCGAAATTCTTGCGTTCGACTCCGCGGCGGACGCTATCGCACGGACGCTCATCCCCGGCTCACGCAGTGAGGGGCACGGGGTACACACGTGGGTCGGGGTCGCAGCACGGAGTGTGCGGGCCGGGGTCGCTGTTCGTCCTGGCCGACGCCGCCCAGGCGCGCCGGTTCGCGGCGATGATCAGCAAGGCCGCCCACGAACTCGACCGACTCGGATAGCCTTATCCGCTGGTCGGAAGGAAAACGAATGTCCCTCCCTGTAACGCATCGTGGAATCATCGTCGGTGTCGACGGGTCGTCAGTATCAAAGCTCGCCGTAGACTGGGCGGCACGCGACGCGGCGATGCGCAACATTGCCCTCACCGTGGTCAACGTCCAAGACCCGCCGATGCTGCTGACAAAACCAACGCCCTTCACGTTTGGGGGTGGTATGTCGATGGCGCCCGGGTACCTGGAATGGCAGCAGGATGCGGGACGCGAGATCCTCAATGACGCGCTCAAGATCGTCGAGGACGCCACCAAGGGCAGCCCGATCGAGGTCACCAGTGAGATGGTCAACGGCCCGGCGGTACGCACGCTGGTCGACCTGTCGAAGGAGGCTCAACTGGTCGTGGTCGGCAGCCGGGGACGTGGTGAGCTGGCCCGTGTGCTGCTCGGCTCGGTGAGCACCGGCCTGGTGCACCATGCGCACTGCCCGGTGGCGGTCATCCATGACCAGGACCCGCTGACGGCGCGCCCGTCGGAGGCGCCGGTGGTGGTCGGCATCGACGGTTCGCCCGCGTCGGAACTGGCCACCGCGATCGCCTTCGACGAAGCATCGTGGCGCGGGGCGGAGCTGGTGGCCGTGCACGCCTGGAGCGACACCGGGGTGTTCGACGACTGGTCAACGATTCAGGCGCTGGCCGAGGAGACCCTCAGTGAGCGGCTGGCGGGCTGGCAGGAGCGCTACCCCGACGTCTTGGTGCGCCGCGTCGTCGTCGCCGACCGACCGGCACAGGAGCTCGTCGAGCAGTCCGAGTCCGCGCAGCTGGTCGTCGTCGGCAGCCACGGCCGGGGAGGATTCACCGGGATGCTGCTGGGTTCGGTCAGCGCCGCGGTGGCCCAGTCCGCCCAGGTGCCTGTGATCGTCGCCCGTCGCCCCTAAAGGCGGAGGCCATTTTTGGCCGCATAGCCCCTTTGACGCTGGTGCCCGGGTAGGTGTGGTGAGCAAGCGGCAGTTTGAGCGCCTGCCGCGGCGTCTTCGGCGGCGGCTTCGACAAGTCGGCAGGGTTTATGAGCGAGAAGCTCAACTTCTAGCGGGACATCAGGGAACAGCTAAAACAAGTATTAGAAGGGCTCCGCGACATACACCGCATCATCAAAGAGCAACCCGGCCTCAGATACTCCCACATATCCGACCACGGGACGCCATTGTTCCTCGGCCACGGCAAGGTGCGGATGAGTGACCGCCGGCCAGTAGTGATCGGTCTCGAAAGCGTCCGGTGACTGGGGGGGCGCGTTGTAGTTAACAGGCGCGCCGCAAATCCAACACGGCACGGACATCTCGGAATGCTCGCGGCCCGGTCTGCTGGGCAGCCGAGATCGGGTTGGACTAGATCTCGCGCAGCACAAGCTCGGGCGCCAGATTTACGATGTCGCCGCGCCGCACGCTGTACATGCCGCAGGCCTCGAGGCCGAGGCCGCGGTCGCGGCCATTAGGAAGACCTGGCGCGGACCCTCTCCCAGACTGGCCGCTCCTACCACCAGACGACCGTCGCCAAATTGGAGAGCGGGACCCGGCCGACGTCGATCGCGGAGGTTCACCTACTGGCGGGGACCCTCGGCGTGAAGGTCACAGACTTGTTCGTCACAGACCCCGGCGTCGAAATTGATCTGCGGATGGCCAAACTGGTAGCCGAATCCGACCGGCTCCTCGCGGAGCTCGCCAAGACACGCGAGCGTGAGGCGAAACTGCTAGAAGAGCGCAAAGCGGTGATAGAGCAGTTACAGGAACTGGGGGCAACGATTAGAAAGCAGAACAGGGAAGCCCTCGAAGCAGCGGAGGAACTGCTGTCCCGCCCCCTCCCGCTGGTCAGGCCTGCACGAACACCCACCGGAGAGGTCTAGGACCATGGCGAGCATCAAGAAACGCTCAGACGGCATCTGGCGGGCCCGCTACCGCGACGACACCGGGCGTGAACACGCCCGCCACTTCGCCCGCAAGGTCGATGCCCAGCGGTGGCTAGACGAGGTCACCACGGCTGTGGTCACCGGTAGTTACGTCGACCCACGCGCCGGTGTGGTCACCTTCGCCGACTTCTACCGGCAATGGGCGGCGCGCCAGGTGTGGGCACCCACCACGGTCAAGGCGATGGGGCTGGCTGCTGGCTCAGTGCCGTTCGCCGATCGGGAGATGCGAGCCATCCGACGTTCACACATCGAGGCGTGGGTCAAGACGATGACGGTGGCCGGGCTGGCGCCCGGCACAATCACGACCCGGTTCAACAACGTCCGGTCGGTGTTTCGGGGAGCCCGCCGCGACAGGGTGATCGGCTCCGACCCTACCGAGGCGATCACACTGCCACGGCGCCGACGTCCGGAGGTGGCGATGCGGATTCCGACCCCGGAGACGGTCGGGAAGATCATGGCTGCGGCCGAACCATGGTTCGCCCCACTGATCGGGTTGTGCGCATTCGCCGGGCTACGGCTCGGGGAAGCCGCTGGCGTACAGGTTGACGATATCGATTTCCTGCGGAAGGCCCTCACGGTGTCACGGCAAGTGCAGCGTGCCGGCGGCACCAACGTCGATGTCCGGCCGCCCAAATACGGCTCGGAGCGGGTGGTGTACCTGCCCGAACGAACTGGTGATGATGCTGTCCGAACACGTCCGAACCGTGGGAGTGCTGCCGGGCGGGTGGCTATTCGTCGGCGCCGGGGGCAATCCACCCCACCAGGACACCGTTCGCGGCGAATGGCTCCGGACGCTGCGAACCGCCGGAGCCACCAGCGTTCGGATGCACGATCTGCGGCACTTTTATGCCTCGGGGCTGATCGCTGCTGGCTGCGATGTGGTGACAGTGCAGCGGGCCCTTGGGCACTCCTCGGCGACCACCACCTTGACCACGTACAGCCACCTATGGCCGACCGCAGAGGACCGCACCCGCAGCGCCGCCGGGGCCGTGATGCGGGCCGCGCTGGCGGATTCTGCGGACTCCCTGCGGACTTCACCCTCTGGTTAGACCAGGCAAAATCGCTCTAAACTGCGGAAACTACCTGACCAGCAGCCAGCCTTCGACGTTGCGATAGAACGTCGAGCGGCGCGCCGCGCGAGGAGCCGGGACACCGTCGCGGATCACAGCGACACCGGTGCTGCCCAGCTGGACCGCGCGCCCGGTGATCCACCGGCGCCGCAATCCGACGCCATGCACCCTGGCCCGCAGGCCGGGCAGGGACGGCGTCGGCTCGATGCACACGCCGGCCACGTCGCCGTCGAACAGCGGGGTGTCGTCGACGATCGCCTCACCGTGGAGCGGCCGCTGGTCGTCGACGGGCAGCCAATGGGCCTTGCCGACGATGACCGACCCGGTCTCGTCGCGGATCAGCGGCGCCCGCCGGGCCGAACCGCTCTTGATGCGCCGCGCCGCCCGGCGTCCGGCCGGTAGTCGGTATACCCGGGTCGCCGCGGTGCGCCGGCGCGGCACGTAGGCCACCTCGATGTCGAGTCGCTCGGCGCGCAACAGCCGGCTGAGCACCGCGGCCAGGTCGGCATCGGCACCGACCACCGCAAGCCGCCGGTACGGCCCGATCGCGGCATCTATACCGGCGATATCGGCCGGACCAGCGACCCGATGGGTGGGCAGGCCGTCGAGACTCCGGGGCTGGTGATCGCCGAACAGCAACACCGCCACACTGGAAATCAAGAGACTCCTCGCAACCTGCTGGGATAGGGTGTGTCACCGGCTGGACAACACTAAGCAGGGAGCATGTCATGCCGGCAATCGTCCTCATCGGCGCCCAATGGGGTGACGAGGGCAAGGGTAAGGCCACTGACCTGCTCGGTGGGCGCGTGCAGTGGGTGGTCCGCTACCAGGGTGGCAACAACGCCGGGCACACCGTCGTCCTGCCCACCGGCGAGAACTTCGCGCTGCACCTCATCCCGTCGGGGGTACTCACGCCCGGCGTCACCAACGTCATCGGCAACGGCGTGGTGGTCGACCCGGGCGTGCTGCTCGACGAGCTGAAAAGCCTCGAGGATCGCGGCGTCGACACGTCCAAGCTGCTGATCTCCGCCGACGCCCACCTGCTGATGCCCTACCACGTGGCCATCGACAAGGTCACCGAGCGCTACATGGGCAGCAAGAAGATCGGCACCACCGGCCGCGGCATCGGGCCGTGCTACCAGGACAAGATCGCCCGCATGGGGATCCGGGTCGCCGACGTGCTCGACCCCGAGCTGCTCACCCACAAGATCGAGGCCGCGCTGGAACTCAAGAACCAGATACTGGTCAAGATCTATAACCGCAAGGCGCTGGAGCCGGAGCACGTGGTCGAGGCCCTCCTCGAACAGGCGGATGGCTTCCGGCATCGCATCGCCGACACCCGGCTGTTGCTCAACAACGCGCTGGAGGCCGGCGAAACGGTGCTGCTGGAGGGCTCGCAGGGCACGCTGCTCGACGTCGATCACGGCACCTATCCCTACGTCACGTCGTCGAACCCGACGGCCGGCGGCGCGGCCGTCGGCTCCGGCATCGGCCCCACGCGCATCCGCACTGTGCTGGGGATCCTCAAGGCCTACACCACCCGGGTGGGCTCGGGACCGTTCCCCACCGAGCTGTTCGACGAGAACGGCGAATACCTCTCCAAGACCGGCGGAGAGTTCGGCGTGACGACGGGGCGACGGCGGCGCTGCGGCTGGTTCGACGCCGTCATCGCCCGCTATGCCACCCGGGTCAACGGCATCACCGACTACTTCCTGACCAAGCTCGATGTGCTGTCCAGCCTGGAAACGGTGCCGATCTGCGTCGGTTATGAGATCGACGGGAAGCGCACCCCCGAGATGCCGATGACGCAAAGCGAACTGCATCGCGCCACGCCGATCTACGAGGAGCTGCCCGGCTGGTGGGAGGACATCTCAGCGGCGCGGCGGTTCGACGATCTGCCCGCTAAGGCGCGCGACTACGTGCTGCGACTGGAAGAGCTTGCCGGAGCACCGGTTTCGTGCATCGGCGTCGGTCCGGGACGGGATCAGACCATCGTGCGCCGCGACGTCCTGGCGGCCCGCCCGTGACGGACGCTGCGCAGGACCCAGAAGAACTCGACCCCGAATACCACCACCACGGCGGCTTTCCGGAATACGGCCCGGCCAGCCCCGGCCCGGGTTTCGGCCGCTTCGTGGCGGCGATGCGCCGGTTGCAGGACCTGGCCGTGTCCGCCGACCCCGGCCCGGATGCCCCGCATGTATGGGACTCCGCGGCCGACCACGCTGAGGCTCTGGTCGAGCTGATGTGCCCGTTCCAGGCCGATGAAGGCAACGCGCCGGCCGGCCGGACCCCTGGCTTGCCCGGCATGGGCAGCCTGCTGCTGCCGCCTTGGACGCTGACACGATACAGCCCGGACGGCGTCGAAATGACGGGATACTTCACGCGTTTTCACGTCGGCGGCAACATGGCCGTGCACGGAGGTGTGCTGCCGCTGCTGTTCGACCACATGTTCGGAATGATCTCGCACGCGGCCGGCAGGCCGATCAGCCGGACGGCCTTCCTGCACGTCGATTACCGCAAGATCACTCCGATCGATGCGCCGTTGCTGGTGCGTGGACGGGTCACCAGGACCGAGGGCCGCAAGGCGTTCGTGTCCGCCGAATTGGTCGACGGTGACGAGGCGGTGCTGGCCGAGGGCAAGGGCCTGATGGTGCGGTTGCTGCCCGGCCAGCCATGAGCGAGCCCACCAGCCCCCGGGTGATGCTGCTGGGTTCGGGTGAGCCCAGCCGGGAGCTGGCAACCGCCTTAAGACACCTCGGGGCGGAGGTGATCGCTGTCGATGACGACGCCGATCCGCCGGGGGTGTCGGCCGAGTTGGCAAGGCTGGAACCCGATTTCGTGGTGACGGTCACCGACTCCATCTCCGACGCGACTCTTGCGGCTGTGGAGGCCATCGACGTGATCTTGGCCGGGACCGACGACGAGTTCACCGAGCTGGTGCCCAGCGCCCGCAGCGTCCGGCTCACCACCGACCGGGAGGGTTTGCGCCGGCTGGCCGCCGAGGAGCTGGGCCTGCCCACCGCACCGTTCTGGTTCGTCGGGTCGGTCGGCGAGCTCAAGGATGTGGCCGCCGACGCCGGGTTTCCGTTGCTGCTGAAACCGGGGGTGGCCGGCCAGGCGCAGGTGGTCTCGGGGCCGGGCGATATCGAGCTCGCCTGGCATCTCGCGGTGGGACAGGAGGAGGCAAGGCCTCAGCGGGTATTGGCCGAAACGGTGGTCGACATCGAATTCGAGGTCAGCCTGCTCGCTGTGCGCACCGATGGCCGGACCGGTCCGGTGATCGAGTTCTGCGCGCCCATCGGTCATCGCGGCGCGGCGGGCGTGCTAGAGTCCTGGCAGCCGCAGGAGCTGAGCCCGGCCGCCACCGACGCCGCCAAGTCGGTCGCCGCGCGCATCGTCAAGGCACTCGGCGGGCGCGGCGTCTTCAGCGTCGAGTTGATGATCAATGGCGACGAGGTGTACTTCGCCGACGTCACCGCGTGCCCGCACCCGAGCGCCTGGGTGACGCTGCGCAGCCAGCGGCTTTCGGCGTTCGAGCTGCAGGCGCGCGCCATTCTGAGTCTTCCGGTGGACACCATGATGGTGTCGCCGGGGGCCGCCCGCGTGCTGAGTCCCGATGCCGGCGCGCCGAGCGCCGACGAGCTGACCGATGCGCTTGGTGTGCCGGAAAGCGATGTCCGGGTGTCGGGCGCCTCGGGCGCTATAGCGTTGGCGGCACTGGCCACCGCACCGGATGTCGGGACCGCGCGCGACCGTGCCCGCGACGTGGCCACCGCGCTAAATGTGCGAGACTCTCGCGGGTGAGCTACGCAGGAGATATCACGCCTAGGCTCCGCTCGCATTAATCGCTCTGAGCTGCGCGGATATCGCGAATCGGGTGGAAAAACTGGATCGCTTGTGCGACAACAACTTTCGATAATTGAGATCTGTTGCGGTCTAACGGGTTTCATGGACGGTTGCGAAGTCGCGGGTTGAAAAAACAAGCCGAGTCGGCAAGCAACCGTGATGATTGATCTTCACAGTTGCGCGGTCGCGATGACCGGGACCTACCTTGAGATGCGCTCCTTCGCGCGTTGATCGAATCGTTGGTATGCGGCCTGGCGGGTGATGCCGAGAGCAACGCCGATCGCGGCCCATGTGTCGCCGGCAGCGCGGGCGGCGTGTACTGCGGCCGCAAGTTGCGCCTCGGCGTCGTCGAGGGCTTGCTTGGCGGCGATGATGGCGCGCATGTGGCTGGCGTCGCGGGCGTCGGCCGGGTTGGGTTCGATGCTGTCGAGCCATTCATCGATGTCGATCTTGTGTTTCACACTCATGGTCGTCACCTTAGGTAGTCGTAGAACTTTGGGCGCAGCACGTCGGCGTGGATGATCCGCGGTGGTTGGTCTGCGGGGATGATCAGTTCCAGCAGGCGCCCGGTCTGGTCGGGGCCGATCATCAGTAGTTGGGTCTGGCCGCGGTATTCGAGTTCGACGTAGCGCAGCGCGTTGCGGTAGGCGTGCAGCATGGCGTCGTCGCTGATGCCGTGCTTGCGGGCGCTGGCCCTCACCTCCACGTGTAAACGCTACCTTTACAACGCGGGTGTGTAAAGAACTGCTTTACAAACTAGTAGCAATGCCCAGTTTTCAGCTGTCGAGGATGTCGGCGGCATCCAACAGCTGCGCACGCCAGCCGGCGCGCCGCGCCCGCGTCGGTCCCCTTACCGAGACCAGGCTCCTCCCCGTAGTGGATCACCGGCGCCGACCGCAGAATCCTCCCACCCTCGAAACGGTCATCGGCCGAGATCCACACGATCGCCGAAGGCACGGCACCAGGTGGCCGCGGTGCCGCCTTCGACAAGTTCCATCCATTCCGGCACGGTGACGGGTTCACACCAGGCCGGCGGGGTCGGGGCGGGACCAAGGTCAGTTGGTGGCGTTGTCGGTAATCATGGTTTTTAGAATCCGCTCCTCTTTGGTTGGTTGGGTGGTCAGCCATCCCTAAGATTAGATATTGGCACCGACGACCCCCCGGGCCTGAACATGCGCTCCCCCCCGCGCCGCGCACGCATGTTCATGCACGGATATTGTTGCTCGCAATGTTTGAGAAGAACGAGGTCAAATAACCGTGAGTACAGGGCAAACACGCGCCTACGCAGGAGATATCACGCCGCTCGAGGCCTGGAAACTGCTCAGCGACAACCCGCTGGCCGTCCTCGTGGACGTGCGCACCGACGCCGAATGGCGCTTCGTGGGCGTGCCCGACCTGTCCAGCCTTGGCCGTGACGTCGTCTACATCGAGTGGAATACGTCCGACGGGAAGCACAACGAGAACTTCCTGGCCGAACTGAAGGACCAGATCCCCGCGGAGCCGGGCCCGGTGGTGTTCCTGTGTCGCTCGGGCAACCGTTCCATCGGCGCCGCCGAAGTCGCGACCGCGGCGGGAATCGCCCCGTCCTACAACGTGCTGGACGGCTTCGAAGGCCAGCTCGACGCCCACGGCCACCGCGGTGAAACCGGTTGGCGGGCGGTCGGATTGCCCTGGAAGCAGGGGTAACAGGGATGACCGACCAGCCCTCGGTCCGCACGCCCAAGGAGCTGCCCGACGGCGTCAGCCAGGCCACCATCGGCGTGCGCGGCGGCCTGTTGCGATCCGGGTTCGAAGAGACCGCCGAGGCGATGTTTTTGACCTCCGGCTACGTCTACCCGTCGGCGGCCGTCGCGGAGAAGTCGTTCACCGGCGAGCTGGACCACTTTGTCTACTCGCGCTACGGCAATCCGACAGTGACCATGTTCGAGGAACGGTTGCGTCTGATCGAGGGAGCACCCGCGGCGTTCGCCACCGCGAGTGGCATGGCCGCGGTGTTCACCTCGCTGGGCGCGCTGCTGGCCGCCGGTGACCGGTTGGTCGCCGCGCGCAGCCTGTTCGGATCGTGTTTCGTGGTGTGCAACGAGATCCTGCCGCGGTGGGGAGTGGAGACCGTCTTCGTCGACGGCGACGACCTTGCGCAATGGGAGCAGGCGCTGTCCAAGCCGACGCAGGCGGTGTTCTTCGAGACGCCGTCGAATCCGATGCAGTCGCTGGTGGACATCGTCGCAGTGACCGAGCTGGCCCATGCGGCTGGCGCAAAGGTGGTGTTGGACAACGTTTTTGCCACGCCGCTGCTGCAGCAGGGTTTTCCGCTCGGCGTTGACGTGGTGGTGTATTCGGGGACCAAGCACATCGACGGCCAGGGTCGTGTGCTGGGCGGTGCGATCCTCGGCGACAAGGAGTACATCGACGGTCCGGTGCAAAAGCTGATGCGGCACACGGGCCCGGCGATGAGTGCCTTCAATGCCTGGGTGTTGCTGAAAGGCCTTGAGACGCTTGCGGTTCGGGTTGAGTACAGCAATTCCTCGGCGCACCGGATCGCGGAGTTCCTGGAGGGCCATCCGGCGGTGCGTTGGGTGCGCTACCCATTCCTGGCGTCGCACCCGCAGTTTGACCTGGCCAAGCGTCAGATGTCCGGCGGCGGGACTGTCGTCACCTTCGAGCTCGACACACCAGATGGCACTGCCAAGCAACGAGCTTTCGAGCTTTTGGACAAGCTGCGGCTGATCGACATCTCCAACAACCTCGGTGACGCCAAATCGCTAATCACCCACCCGGCCACCACAACTCACCGGGCGATGGGTCCGCAGGGTCGCGCCGCGATCGGGCTCGGCGACGGCGTGGTCCGCATCTCGGTCGGGCTGGAAGGCACCGACGACCTGATCGCCGATATCGACCAGGCCCTCGGCTAGCCCGCCGCCTTTTCGGCCTCTTCGGCGCGTTCAGCCGCCTCCAAGGCTCCTTCCATCCAGTTGGTCACGACCCTGGCGTAGATCATCTGGCTGGTGATGGCCATCTGGCCGCGAGTGCGACCCAAAAATGAGATGCCCCAGGAGAACATGGCGGCGATGCGGTTGCGAAAGCCGATCAGGTAATACAGGTGCAGCAGCAGCCACGCCAACCAGGCGATGAAGCCGGCGAACTCCAGCTTGCCGACCTGCGCGACCGCGCTGTATCGGGAGATGAGGGCCATGCTGCCCTTGTTGACGTAGTGGAACGGCTTGCGGGTGGCCGGGTCGTCGTGTCCCTTCACGGCCTGCTTGATCACGGTGGTGGCGTAGCGCGCGCCCTGGATCGCGCCCTGCGCCATCCCGGGCACGTGCGGCACGGACATCAGATCGCCGATGACGAAGACGTTCGGGTGCCCCTTGACGGTGAGGTCGGGCTCCACGATTACCCTTCCGGCGCGGTCGGTTTCGGTTCCGTCGGACTGTTCGGCGATCATCTTGCCCAGCGCGCTGGCCGCAACGCCAGCCGCCCACACCTTGCACGCGCACTCGATCCGGCGTTCGCCGCCGTCCTTCTCCTTGATCGTGATGCCTTTGTAGTCGACGGCCGTCACCATCGCGTTGAGCTGGACCTCGACATCCATCTTCTGCAGCCGCTGTTGCGCCTTGAGGCCCAGCTTGGGACCCATCGGCGGCAACACGGCGGGCGCGGCGTCGAGCAGGACCACCCGGCACTCGCTGGGCGTGATGGTCCGGAATGCCCCGGCCAGGGTGCGCTCGGCCAGCTGAACGATCTCACCCGCCAACTCGACACCGGTGGGTCCGGCCCCGACCACGACGAAGGTAAGCCGCCGCTCGCGCTCGGCATGATCGGTGGCGACCTCGGCCGCCTCGAACGAGCTCAGGATGCGGCCACGCAGCTCCAGCGCGTCATCGATGGTCTTCATGCCGGGGGCGTAGGTGGCGAACTCGTCGTTGCCGAAGTACGACTGCTGCGCGCCGGCGGCCACGATGAGGCTGTCGTAGGGCGACACCGTCTCCATGCCCATCAGGTGCGACGTGACCGTCTTCGCCTTCAGATCGATCGCGCTGACCTCACCCCACAACACCCGGACGTTCTTCTGCTTGCGCAGGATCAGCCTGGTGGTCGGGGCGATGTCGCCTTCGGACAAGATCCCCGTCGCCACCTGATACAGCAGCGGCTGGAACAGATGCGTGGTCGTCTTCGAGATCAGGGTGACGTCGATTTGGCATCCTTTGGGAGCCCGTTTGAGCGCTTTGGCCGCGTTCAGGCCGCCGAATCCGCTTCCGATGATGACGACGCGATGGCGGGGCATGCTTCTCCTTTTCGGGATCCTCTTCGGGATCCTCTTTGCCCTGCCAAGTTTTGTGTCACCAACGGCGGTTGTCCACAACCGGCGTCCTGCCAGAAAGTTTGTCACGGGCGCGATCATCGTTTTTCGCACCGAGTGATCACCGACGCCGAGGCGTCGGGGAGGGGTGGGCGACCCACCCGTCCAATCTGACAATGTCTGTGCCGGCTTCAGCTCAGGCATAGGTGCATCATTGCAACGTTGATTCCCATCACAGCGGTACTGCTGACGGTTGCAGTAGGTGCGCCGTGGCCCCTGGTGCTGTCGGCGCAGAGGGTTGAGGGCTCGCTGCGACGACTCTATTTTCGGGCAACGAAACGCACTAGAATTCTCGGCAGCATGCCCACACTCTCGGAGGCGCGAAATGCCTTCTGCATATAGACTTCTGCAACTCGCACTAGCCGTATTTGGCGTCGTCATGCTCCTTCTTTATCCCCTGGCGCTGGTCTGGCCGGCGGGGTTTCTATGGCATCACGGCGCGCCCTACGAGTCTGACTACTTCATGATGATTGTGGGCGTCTACGCGACATTAGGCGTCTTCCTACTCAACGCGGCGCGCAACCCCGCAGCGAACCTCAGCTTGATCTGGTTCACGGTGTGGTCCAGTGTTGTCCACGGCGCGATCATGGCGATGCAATCCTTCAGTAGCGACCATATGGGACATTTGTGGGGAGATGTCTTGGCGCTCTTCCTGGTAGCCGTCATCCTGTCGGTGCTCGTGGCGTCGTCCGGTCTGAAGCGATCTACTGACAAGGCGACCACTTCTGCGTAGCGCAGTGGCGCTGAGTCGGGTCGTCGCGGCTAAACCTGGTCCGCCTGACCTTGCAGAGCGGGTCACGGTGCGGTGGATTCCACTTCACGCATGCGCTTGAGCAGGACTTTTGCGGCTCGCATCGATAAGGCGGGCGACACCCGCTCCAGGTACCACCATGCCTTCCACCATGCCGGCACCACAATGATCGCGTCTCCACGTAACACCGCACGAAGGGCGCGTTCGGCGAACAACTCGGGTGCCATGGGCCGCAGTGGCTCCCAGAATTTGAGGAGTTCCTCGTCGCTGCTGCCGGTTAAGTTCATGCGTCCGTACTGGCCGCCTGTGAGGATCGGGGTCCGGATCACGCCCGGACAGAGCACCGAGACCTGCACGCCGTGGCGCTCGGCCTCGACCCGCAATGTCTTCGAGATCGCGACGACGGCGTGTTTGGTGGCGGTGTAGCTCCCCTGGCCCGGACTGGTGACGAGACCGGCCATGGAGGCTGTGTTCACGATGTGGCCGGAGTGCTGCCGGATCATGATCGGATAGACCGCTTGGATGCCGTGTGCCACACCGCGCAGGTTCACGTCGAAGACGTCGTTCCAGTCATCGAGCGTGTATGAGTCGATCTCACCGCCGACCCCAATGCCGGCATTGTTGAACAGGTAGTCGATCCGCCCGCATTGCTGCACTGCCTCGGCGACGGCGCGCTCAAACGATGAGTAGCTGCGCACATCGAGCTCGATCGCGTGCGCCTTTGCCCTACCACTATTTAGGCGTTGCGCCAGCTCCTGCGCCGGGCCGATCTGACGATCGGCGATCCAGACCTCGGCGCCCTCGTCGACCAACTTGGTCGTCAACGCGGCGCCGATGCCAGACGCGCCGCCGGTAACGAATGCAATCTTCCCCGACACGCTCGATGCCATTGGGGAAGGATATCGCTCGCCTTCGCAGTTAAGAGGAGATTCTGGCGGCGGGGGTCACCGATATCAGCGGTGAAATGTCCTTTCGCATATCCGTGCCAACACCGGGGGTACCCGTCAAAGGGCAACGCGCTCCCCCGCCATCCTGCAGCAGGACCCAACACCCTGTTGGTCGCGGTGCGCACCACGCATCCCGACGCCGAGAAGGCGTGGGGCGTGATGACGCTCGACCGGGACGCCGATTCGTCACCTCACAGCAGATCGGTAATGGGCGCCCAGCCTGCGGCTAACAACGACACGCAATATCTAGGGATGACAACGCCCATCGACCCTCAGTGGCATGAAATCAATTCAGCCGACGGTCGGTGTCAACGTCGCCGTGTGACGCACGTGCTCTTCGCCGGGGCCGCGGCCATCGCGATGCTCGCGCTCTTCGACGCCACCGCACCGCTCGGTACCGGCGAAACCACGGTCGCGTCGGGGTCGGTGCGCCTGGTAGACCAGGCCACCGACATGCCGGCGCCGCCGCCGTCGCCGGGGCTGCCGCTGCCGCCGCTGCCGCCGGGGGTGGGGTGGCCGCCGGGGACAGTGGTGCTGCCGGGAGGGATGCCGGTGCCGCCGATGCCGCCGGGGACGGTGTTGCCGCCGGGGTCGGTGGTGCTGCCGGGGGGGGCCGGACTTGCCGCCGCTGCCGTCGCCCGTGGACTTGTCGCGGCTGGCGGCGCCGGACGTGCAGCAGATGTGGGCGAGGATGTTGCAGCTGATGGCGTCGCCGCCGCCGAACGTGCCGAACGAGGTCTGCCGGTATAACACGGTCAGGGTCCCCTGTTGAATCATGTCGAGCTGCCCCCAAAAAGTGTGACTCGTTGACTCATTCGTAGCTGCCCGCGAAGAGGTGGCGGTGACGGGCGCTTTCCGGCTGGGTCGGCCTAAGTGTTCTTTAGCCAATCGGTGACATCATTTGCTCAAGACGTTTTGGGGCTGGCGCGACGAGCAGCTGCCCGACGGCACGGTGATCTGGGACCTTCTCGACAGTTATGTCGAACTGATGCTACGAGCCTCGCGCCTCTGGTTGTTGACGAACGGGGCACGTCGTTTGGTCTCACGCTTTGCAGGTGAGCTGAGCTGTGGTTACCAGTTCAGCGGATGCCAGTGTGACGGGGAAATTCGGCCCCGGCGGTCCGTTCGCATCCGACCTTGTGCATTCTCAAGGATCTGATGTATCGGCGTAGTTTTTCGGCCCCCGAAATGTTAGGAGCAGCTGCGTGTTGGTAGATGGGACTGTCGGGGGGACGACGGAGGGTGGCGACATCGGAGCCATCGTGGAGAAACTGGCCGACGCTGAGCGGATGGGATATGCCGGGGTCTGGTCCACCGAGATAGCGAGGGACCCGTTCCTACCGGCGGTGCTGGCGGCGGAGCACACGCCACGCCTGACGGTTGGAACGGCTATCGCGGTAGCGTTCGCACGCAACCCGATGAGCATGGCGACAGTCGCCAACGACTTGCAGTCGCTCAGTTCGGGCAAATTCATTCTCGGGCTGGGTTCCCAGATCAAGGCGCACATCGAACGCCGGTTCAGTATGCCGTGGAGTCGTCCCGCGGATCGGATGCGTGAGTTCGTTGCCGCGATGCAGTCGATCTGGGACAGCTGGAACAACGACCAGCCACTGGACTTTCGCGGCGACTTCTATCAGCACACTCTCATGCCGCCCGCCTTCCGCCCGGGCCGCAACGTTTTTGGAGCCCCGCCGGTGTTCATCGCTGCAGTGGGGTCGCAGATGACCTCTGTCGCTGCTGAAGTAGCAGACGGACTGCTCGTCCATGGCTTTACCACTGAACGATATCTGCGGGAAGTGACTGTTCCGCAGGTTAATTCAGTGTTGGAGCGGCAAAAAAAGTCCGATTCTGATTTCGTGCTGGCCTATTCCGGGTTTGTCGTGACGGGGTTGGACGAACAGGCGCTGACCGAGGCCGCGGATGCCGTACGCCGCCAGATTGCGTTCTATGGCTCGACTCCGGCATACCGGGGCGTGCTCGACCTGCACGGCTGGGGCGATCTGCACACGGAACTGCACCGGCTGTCCAAAATCAATTCCTGGGACACGATGACAGGACTCATCGACGACACCATCCTGAACACTTTCGCTGTTGTCGGCGAACCCAAGGAGGTGGGCGCAGGGGTTCGTCGACGCTTCGGCGACATCATCGACCGCTTTTCCTTCTACGCGCCGTACCAACTCGACCCGCAGGCATGCCAGGCGATGATTCCCGAGATCCATACCGCATGACCACATCGGTAGCCCGCGAGTGACGGGCGGCACGGGTGATCTTGCTTCTCCACGACGGCCACACCTAAGTGACCACACTGGGTAGCGCGCTGCTATTTCCGAGCCTGTGCGCACCGACCGGCCACTTGCCGGCAGTGGAACCCGCGCCCGGCACGCACTGCGCCAATCGCGAGGTGATGATGCCCACCCGTACCCGCACCCGCGCCAAAACCGCGCCAACCGCATCAAGGCCGAACGCAGACACAACCGCCAAACCCGGCTGGCCGCCGAAGCGTTCCAGTCCGCGCACGCCCCGCCGCCCAACCCGGACGAGCCGCCGCCGTTTTAACTCACGGCCACGCAGAGGCGTTGTTCTTGTAGTTCCCGTTGAGCGCACTGCAGAAGTCGGAGTTCGTGCCGGCGAGCAAGACGGAATAGTCGCCGCCTTTGTTGTTGAAGGTCTGCGGGGGATAGGTCCAACCGCTGTTGCACATTGACGTGGTGCTGCCCGCCGAAGGCCTTCGCCAATCGGACATCTCGCAGGCTTTCATCGCGTCGGTGTTCGGGTACGCGCTTTTGGCGATAACCAGCATCGCGCCTCCCCATTGGCCGTCATTGCGCCGGTAGGCGCGCGCCCCGAATCCGGCATTGTTCTGCTGACATCCCAACGCCCGCTGCAACGCCATGAAGGGGGAGGCGAGGTCGCGGTTCGTGACAGCGGCTGCGGCCGTGATGAATTGAGCCGCGTCCGGGCCGTCGACCTCTTGAACGTTGGGATCACCCAGGCTCTTGAGTTGCTGCGACATCTGCTGTGCGGCGCCTCCGCCGCCGATGATCGGTCCGCTGTTGGTGGATGTCATCGGGGGCAGCGTGACGGGGTCGGCGTCTGCTGCAGGCACTCCAGCGGCCCAGGAGGCCAAAGTCAGGCCACACGCTGCGATACCCACACCGATCCGATATGCGATGAATCCCATGGCTACCTCCTACTCCCTCAGCGGAAGGCGTCGCTGCCGGTGAACGCCTGGCCAAGGATCAGCTGATGCATCTCGGGTGTGCCCTCGTAAGTCAGCACCGATTCCAGGTTGACCATGTGCCGGATGACCGGATATTCCAGCGATATCCCGTTGCCGCCCAGTATCGTTCGCGCCGTCCGGCAGATCTTGATCGCCTCACGGGTGTTGTTCAATTTGCCGAAGCTGACCTGCTCGGGGCGCAGCCCGCCGCTGTCTTTGAGGCGGCCCAGGTGCAGCGACAGCAGCTGGCCCTTGTGTAATTCGACCGCCATGTCGACGAGTTTCGCCTGAGTCAACTGGAATCCTGCGATCGGACGACCGAATTGGGTGCGCTGCGTCGCGTAGTCGAGCGCGGCGTGCCACGCCGAGCGCGCGGCTCCCATCGACCCCCAGATGATTCCATAGCGCGCCTCCGACAGGCAGGATAACGGTCCCCGCAGGCCCTTGGCCTCGGGCAGTATCGCTTCGGCGGGCAATCGCACGTCGTCGAGCACCAGCTCGCTGGTGATCGAGGCGCGCAGCGACAGCTTGTGGTGGATGGTGTTGGCGGTGAAACCCGGGGTGTCGGTCGGCACTAGGAAGCCCCGAATACCTTGGACGTCGCCGTCGTCCGCGGCGGCCCACACGATCGCGACGTCGGCCACCGAGCCATTGGTGATCCACATCTTGCGACCGTTGATCACCCAATCCGAGCCATCGCGGCGTGCCCGGGTTTTCATCGCTGCCGGGTCGGAGCCGACGTCGGGCTCGGTCAGCCCGAAGCATCCGAGCAGGTCGCCCGCGGCCATGCCGGGCAGCCAGTGCTGCTTCTGCTCCTCGGAACCGAAGTTCCAGATGGCGAACATCGCCAGCGAGCCCTGCACCGAGACCATCGACCGAACGCCGGAGTCGGCGGCCTCCAGTTCCACACAGGCCAGGCCGTAGTGCACGGCTGAGGCGCCGCCACATCCGTAGCCGTGCAGGTGCATGCCGAGCAATCCGAGTTCGCCGAACTGCTTTCCCAGTTCGCGCACCACGGGAAGGTCGCCGGCCTCGAACCACTCGGCGACGTACGGCGTGACGTTTTCGGCGCAGAATTTTCGCACGGTGTCGCGCACCGCGAGCTCGTCGCTGGATAGGGACGCGTCCAGGCCGAGCGGGTCGTCTCGGTCGAAAGCGGGTGGTGTATTTGTGTTCATGAAATTCAACCTGCCCCTCAACCAGCCATAGTAAGTCCGCCGCTGACGCTGATCACCTGGCCGGTGATGAACGACGCGGCCTCGGACGCGAAGAACAGCACCGGTGCGGCGACCTCTTCGGGGCGGGCCAGCCGGCCGAACGGAATCGCTTTCACCAGAGCCTCTTTCAGCTTCTCGGGTTGTGCGTGAAACAGCGGTGTGTCGGTCGGGCCGGGGCACACGCAATTCACCGTGATCTGGTGGCGCGCCATTTCCCGGGCCAGCGATTTGGTGAGTGCGATGACTCCGCCCTTGGCGCCGGCGTAGATGGTTTCGCCGGCGCTGCCGACGCGGCCCGCGTCGCTGGCGAGGTTGACGATGCGCCCACCGGCATGCGCCTCGATCATCCCGGGCAGAAACGCACGGCAGATATGTACCGGCCCCAGGTAGTTGATGGCCACCACCTTGATCGCGAATTCCGGTGTGGTATTGAGGAATCGGTCGGTTCGATCCCACCCGGCGGCATTGATGACAATGTTGGGCACACCCACCTCGGCGTGTGTCCGCTCCCGCAAGGTGTCGACTCGGGCGGGGTCGGCGACGTCCACCGGCAACGTCGTGATCAGCTCGGGTTGCTCCTTGGCGGTGGCCGCAGCCGCCGCCTCGTCGAGGTCCGCGGCGACCACCCGGTCGCCCAGGGCGGCGAACGCCAGCGCTATCGCCTTGCCAATGCCCGATCCGGCGCCGGTCACCACCGCGAGCCTGCCGTCTGAATAGGCATTCATTGCTGACGAATCTAGGTTCGCCGCGGCGACGGGGTCAAGGATTGCGTAGTCTCGCGGAATGCAATCGCGGCATGGACCGGCACGTCCGGCGTGGCCGGCATGGCTGGCCACGGACGTCGTCGGCGTGCTGGTGTTTTGTGCCGTCGGACGGCGCAGCCACGCCGAGGGACTCAGTGTCACCGGCGTCGCGTCGACCGCGTGGCCGTTTCTCAGCGGGACCGTCATTGGCTGGCTGGCGTCCCGCGGTTGGCGGCGCCCCACGGCTGTGGTTCCCACCGGGGTGGTCGTCTGGATCTGCACCGTGGCGGTCGGCATGCTGTTGCGCAAAGCCAGCTCGGCGGGCGTGGCGGCGAGCTTCGTGGTGGTGGCATCGTCGGTCACCGCGGTACTGCTGCTCGGTTGGCGAGCGAGCCTAGGGCTGGCCCTGCGGCGCCGATGACACGCAGAGACGGCGACACGTGGGATCCCGCCACCGGCGTGGGAATGACCGCGACATTCGGCGCGGCAGCCAGGGCTGTGGCCAGCCACAAAGGCCTAATCGACGATCCGTTCGCCGAGCCGTTGGTGCGCGCCGTAGGGGTGGAGTACTTCACCCAGGTGGTCGAGAACCAGCGGTACGGGGATGGCGGCGACGATCCTGTGGTGACCGCGCTCATGGACGTCCTTGTGACGCACACTCGGTTTTTGGACCAGTTCCTCGCCGACGCCGGGCGGGCGGGCATTCGCCAGGCGGTGATCCTGGCGTCGGGTTTAGACACTCGGCCGTATCGGCTGTGGTGGCCGCCCGGGACAACGGTTTATGAGATCGACCAGCCGGAAGTCATCGATTTCACGACCGCGGTGCTGCGCGGGCTGGGCGCCACACTGTCGGCGAACCGGCGCGCAGTCGGCATCGATCTGCGCCAGGATTGGCTCGCGGCGCTGCGACGGGTCGGTTTTGACGATGCCCAGCCCACGGTGTGGGTTGTCGAGCAACTGCTGGTGGGCTACCTACCGCCGTCTGGGCAGAACCGGTTACTGGATGACGTCACAGCGTTGAGCACGGCCGGCAGCCGGTTCGCCGCCGATCACATGCCCACCTGGACCTCGTCTCAGCTGGAGGCCGGTCGGGCGTTTATGGACGGCTGGTGGCGACACGGTCTGAACGTCGAACTGGCCAGTCTGACCTACCCGGGCGAATACCGATATGTCCCCGAGTATCTGGCGGCCCACGGCTGGGAAACGGTCGAAAGGGACGTCCTAGAACTCTTCAGCGCCGTGGGCCTGGCCGGGCGGTGGCGCGGCGACGACCGTGATGCGGCGACCAACCCACGTTACGTCACCGCGACCCGGGTTTAATTCCGCCTGGAATTCAATTGGAATGCTTTCGGGTGATGCGCGTTAGAAAGTTAGGTGATGACCAGATCTCAGCTACAGTTTGTGCCGGCCACGTTGGACGATGCGCTGGCACAGCCACTGCTTGAGGAGCTGGCCGCCGAGTATGCGCACCGCTACGACAGCACGCCGCCAACGGTGCTGGAGTGGTTGACGGACAACCCGGACGACGAGTTCGCCCCGCCCGACGGCGGCCTGCTGATCGGGCTGTTGGGCGGCCGGCCGGTCACCGGCGGGGGGTTCCGGCGATTTGACGCTGAGACCGCCGAACTGAAGAGAGTCTGGACGGACAGCGCGCATCGCCGCCGTGGCTTCGCCATGGCGCTGTTGGCCGAGCTGGAAGCCCAGATCGCGGCCTGCGGCTACCGGAAGATCTATTTGATGACCGGCCATCGTCAACCCGAGGCCGAAGAGCTGTATCGCGCCGGCGGATACACCCGGCTGCCCGGGCCGCTGCCCAGCTCCGGTCCGGTTTTTCCGATCGCGTTCGAGAAGTGGCTAGCATGACGGATCAGTTGCATCTGGCCGTCGCGCTGGACGGGTACGGCTGGCATCCACAGGCATGGCGCGCCACGCTGGCAGCTGAATACCCCGAACGCCCTGATTCCCCGGCCGTGCTCAGCGGCCGCTACTGGGCCGAGCTTGCCCGCACCGCCGAGCGAGGGCTGCTCGACTTCCTCACCATCGACGACACCCTGATGCCGCAGCCGGGGCGCCGCGAGCGGATCGATCCGCGACGGTTGGCCGGTCGCGGCGACGCTGTGCTCGTTGCGGCTCGTATTGCGCCCGCGACACAGCACATCGGTTTGGTTCCGGTGGCCACCGTCACCCACACCGAACCGTTCCACATTTCCAAAGCCGTTGCCACCCTTGACTATATCTCGCACGGCCGGGCGGGCTGGCAGCCGCGGGTCAGCGTGACCACGCACGAGGCGGCGCTATTCGGCCGCCGTGACGCATCCCAGATCCCCCTCTTCGAAGAAGCCGTCGAGTACGTCGACGTGGTACGACGATTGTGGGACAGCTGGGAGGACGACGCGGTGATCCGCGACGTGAGCACCGGGCGCTACGTCGACACGGACAAACTGCATTACATCGACTTCACCGGACAGTACTTCTCGGTCAGGGGGCCGTCGATCACACCACGACCGCCGCAGGGCCAGCCGGTGGTGGCCGCGCTCGCGCACGCCGGCCCGGTCTACGAATTCGCCGCGGCCAGCGCCGATGTCGTGTTCATCACGCCCACCGACTCACCCAACCTGCAAGCCACGGTGCGGACCATCCTCGACGAGGTGCGCGCGGCGGATGGCGGGCGCCTGAAAGTCTTCGCGGACGTGGTGGTGGCGTTCGACTGTGACGGCGACTTCCGCTCCGATGCACTCGTCTTCGCCGGTAGCACAACAGAATTGGTGGACATGTTGCTGGAATGGCAGCGGCTGGGCATTGACGGGGCGCGGCTGCGGCCGGCCGTCAACGCCACCGATCTCCCCCTGATCGTCGACGACGTAGTGCCAATGTTGCAGCGAGCCGGACGATTCCGCGCCGGCTACCGGGAGGGCGAATCGCTGCGCACACGGCTCGGCCTGCCGGTGGCAGCCAACCGCTACGCGGCGGTGAACCAGTGATACCGCTCTCGATCCTGGACCTGGCGCCGATCAGCGCCGGCGGCGACGCCCCGACGGCCTTGCGTAACACCATCGATCTGGCGCAGCACGCCGAGCGGTGGGGTTTTCATCGGTTCTGGATCGCCGAACACCACTTCGTCGGAGTTGCCAGCTCGGCGCCGGCGGTGCTGATCGGCCAAATCGCGGCCGCTACCAACAGGATTCGGGTTGGTGCCGCTGCCGTGCAGCTCAGTCATACCACGGCTGCCGCGGTGGTCGAGACCTTCGGGATGCTGGAGGCCTTCTATCCGGGCCGCATCGACTTGGGCGTTGGCCGGGGACAGCGGCGCGACACCGGGTTCAAACCCAAGCAGCCGTCGGCCAGAACGCGGCCGCCGCGACAGTGGCGCGAGGTCGACGGGGTGGTGATTCCGCTGCCGTTCGATCTGCGTGGGCTCCTCGACAAGGAGCGGGTGCAGGCCACCATGGGGATCTTGCAGCAACCCGAGGCGGTGTCGCCCGACTTCGCCGAGCAGCTCGCCGACATCCTCGCGATGCTCGACGGTACCTACGAGGTCGAGGGTTTCGACGTGCACGCGGTGCCGGGCGAGCGATCCGGACTGACACCGTGGGTCTTTGGCAGCACCAGGGGGCAGAGCGCCAGGGTGGCCGGCGCGCGTGGGCTGCCGTTCGTCGCGAGCTATCACATCACTCCGGCGACCGCTCTGGAAGCCATCGAGGCATACCGTGACACGTTCGTCCCGTCGGCCACGCTGAAGCGGCCCTACGTCGTGGTGTCTGCCGACATCGTCGTCGCCGACGACAGTGCCACCGCAGCCCATCTCGCCACCGGCTACGGGCAATGGGTGTATTCCATCCGAACCGGCGTTGGTGCCATGCCCTACCCGGATCCCGACGATTGCCCGCCGCTCACCGATGAACAGCTGCCCGTCGTCAAAGACAGGCTGGAAACTCAATTCGTGGGCGATCCGGACGAGGTCGCAGAACGACTATCCGCGCTGCAACGGCTGACCGACGCCGACGAACTCGTCGTCACCTCTGTGACCCACCGCCACGAAGACCGGCTGCGTTCGCATCAGCTGATCGCGCAGAGGTGGGGGCTGATCCCTTGACCCGTAAGCAGATTCATTTGGCCGCGCACTTCCCGGGCGTAAACAACACCACCGTGTGGACCGACCCCGGCGCGGGCAGCCAGATCGAGTTCGACTCCTTCGTCCATCTCGCCCGCACCGCCGAGCGAGGACTGTTCGACTTTTTCTTCCTGGCCGAAGGTCTGCGGTTGCGTGAGCACCGGGGACGGATCTATGACCTCGACGTGGTGGGCCGGCCGGACACCTTCACCGTGCTGGCGGCCCTGGCGGGCGTCACCGACCGGATCGGGCTGACCGGCACCATCAACACCACCTTCAACGAACCATTCGAAGTGGCAAGACAATTCGCCACACTTGATCATCTGTCCGGTGGCCGCGCCGGATGGAACATCGTTACTTCGTCGGACGCGTTCACCGGTGAAAACTTCCGGCGCGGTGGCTTTCTCGATCATGCCGACCGGTACACGAGGGCCGACGAGTTCCTCACCGTCGCCTGTCAATTCTGGGACAGCTGGGAAGCCGACGCTGTGCTCGCGGATGTCGAAAGCGGGACGTATGTCGACTCGTCCGGTGTTCGCGCGGTCGAACACGAGGGCCCGCAGTTCAACGTGCGTGGGTTCGCGACACTGCCCGCAGGGCCCCAGGGTCATCCGGTGCTGTTGCAGGCCGGCGACTCTCCCGAGGGCCGGGCTTTCGGCGCCCGGCACGCCGACGCCTTGTTCACCCTGCACGCTTCGATCGAGGACGGCCAGCGCTATTACGCCGACGTCAAAGGCCGGGCGAAGTCCTGCGGTCGAGACCCCAACCAGCTCAAGGTTTTTCCGGCCGCGACGTTCGTCATCGGTGACAGTGCTGACGATGCGCAGGACAAGGCGCGGCACATCCGCTATCAGCAGGTCAGCGGCGCGACGGCGATCGCGATGCTCGAACAGGTTTGGGGCCGTGACCTTTCGGAGTACGACCCGGAAGGCCCGCTACCCGACTTCGATCCGACCGGCGACACCGGCATCACCCAGGGTCGGGTGCGGCACGGCGATCCTGTCGCGGTGGCCCGCCGCTGGCGCGAGCGCGCCGAGGCGGAGAAGCTGTCGATCCGCGAGCTGATCATCGCCGTCACCAGCCGCCAGCAGTTCGTCGGTACCGCCGAGCACATCGCCGAGGAGATCGACCTGTACGTCCAGGCCGACGCCTGCGACGGTTTCATCCTGGTGCCGCACCTGACACCGCACGGTTTGGACGACTTCGTCGACAACGTGGTGCCGCTATTGCAGGAGCGCGGCGCGTTCCGCACCGAATACACCGGTCACACGCTGCGGGATCACTTAGGTCTGCAGGTCGCACGCTAGCGGTGGTCTTGCCGGATGGTGGGCCAACATAGGTGACCTTGTCCTCTTAGCGCATGACTTTCGCCTCTGGGCTGCAGCGGCCCGCCGGTTGCACAATTCAGTCGACAGCGAGCATGTATGGACTCTGGAGCCCGTCTCGAATCCGTGAGAAGAGAACTTTTCGATGACCACCAACGTCGGCCTAGACCGCGACAGCCTGGAAATGATGCTGACCTCATTGGACGATTTCGTCGCCGAGGCGCTACCGGACGACCGCCGGTTGGACCTCGACCACGAAGACGTCTGCCCGGAGGAAACCGTCCGCGCGATGTGCGGCGAAGACCTCGGCGTGCAGTTGGTGTTCATCCCGGAGGAATACGGCGGATTCGGGGGCGGGGCGTTCGACTCCTATCGGGTGTGCGAACGGCTCGCCCGCCTTGACATCGGAATCGCGACCTCGGTCCTGGCCACGTTCCTCGGTAGCGACCCCATCCTGGTCGGCGGGACCCCCGAGCAGCGCAAGGAGTGGCTGGGACGTATCGCGGACCAGGGCATACTGTTCGCATACGCCGCCACCGAGCCTGAGGCCGGAAGCGACCTGGCCGCGCTGACGACGACAGCCACACCGGTAGAGACCGCCGGTCAGGTGACCGCCTACCGGCTCAATGGGCGCAAGCAGTGGATCAGCAACGGCTCGATCGCGGATTTCTACTCGGTTCTGGCACGCACGCCGGGCGGCCCGTCATGGTTCGTGGTGGGGAAAGGCACCCCCGGCTTTTCGACGGCACCGCCGGAAGACAAGCACGGTATCCGATTGTCCGACACCGCCGCCCTGTTCCTCGATGACGTGACGGTACCGGCGGAGAACCTGGTGGGCCGGGAGGAGGGCCGCGGGCTCACCCAGGCCCAACAGGTCTTCGGCTATACCCGGGTGATGGTCGCCGCGTTTGGCCTCGGCGGCGGCTGGGCGGCCCTAGACCGGGCGATCGCCTACTCCGCCAACCGGGTACAGGGCGGCGCCCCGCTGTCGACCAAGCAGGGTTTTACCCACAAGCTGATCGTGCCGCATGCGGTGCGGCTGGAGGCGGCGCGTGCATTCACTGAGGAAACCGCCACACGAATCGACAACGGCGAAGGCGCCGGCGGCGCGCTGAACACCGAAGGCGCGATAGCGAAGTACCTGGCCACCGAGGCCGGCAACGCGGCCGCAGAAGCCGCGATCCAGGCGCACGGCGGGTACGGCTACACCCGTCCGTACCTGGTGGAAAAGATCAAACGCGACGTCCGGATCACCACGATCTACGAGGGAACTTCGGAGATCTTGGAGATGACGATCGCTCGCGACCGCTGGCAGCAGCACCTCAAGACATCTGGCGCCTACTACCGCGACGCGGCACGCAGTCTTGACGGCGTAGCCCAAGAATTCGGTGGGCCCACGGCGGCGCTGGCACTGGAATGCCTGGCCGCAGTTATGGAGGCCTGCCGGGTCGGCCGGCTGACCCGCAACCAGCATGTTTTGCTGCGGCTGGGTGAACTGATCAGCTACGCCGAGTGTGCGGGCGCACTGGCCCGCCGGGCCGCGGCGTCCGCCGCCGGTGCGTTGCCGGTGAAGTCAGACGCCCGCTTCGACGCCGCCGCATTGGCCGCGGTCAGCCGCGTCTTCGGCCGGGAGGCGGCGCTGAAGGTCGCCGAGGAGGGCTTGCGGTGGGTGGCCGGCGCGGGCTCCGGGTCGGATCTTGCCGCCACGCTCCCGTTCGATCGGGTCCGGGCCGCGCAGGCCGGCCTGCTCGCTGACATGGACCGGGTCGCCGACTCGCTCTACCGACGGGAGACCGGATCATCATGACGACCACGATGCAGGAGCCGATCGCGGTGGTGGGCGTAAGCGCGATCATGCCCGACGCACCCGACGCCGCCACCTTCTGGGCCAACATCAAGGACGGCCGATACAGCATCAGCGACGTCCCGCCCGAACGGTGGGATCCCGAGCTCTACTACGACCCCGACCCGCACGCACCGGACAAGACGTACTCGCGCATCGGCGGGTGGGTCCGCGACTTCTCCTGGGAGCCGCTGGCGTGGCGGCTACCTGTGCCGCCGGCGGTTAGCACACAGATGGACGGCGGCCAGAAATGGGCCGTGGCGGGCACTCGTTCGGCGCTGCTGGACGCCGGCTGGCCGGACTGGACGGTGGACCCGGAGCGCGTCGCCGTCATCATCGGCAACGCCATCGGCGGCGACAAGCAGCACCGCAGCAACCTGCGGATCCAGTTTCCCAAGTTCGCCCGCGAGCTGTGCGCCGCAACGTCATTCGCGGCAGTGCCGGAGCCGGTGCGCGAAGCAGTGCTCGCCGAGACCCGCGCCTCGTTTCTCGCCGGGTTGGAGGAGATCACTGAGGACACCATGCCCGGCGAGCTTGCGAACGTGATCGCCGGGCGGGTCGCGAACCTGTTCAACTTCCGCGGCCCCAACTTCACCACCGACGCGGCCTGCGCCTCCGGGCTGGCCGCTATGTCGGCAGCCATGCGCGGACTGCAGGCCGGAGACTTCGACGCCGCGGTCGCGGGCGGCGTCGACCGCAACATGGACGAGACTGGATATGTGAAGTTCTGCAAGATCGGCGCGCTGTCGGCGACCGGCACCCGTCCATTCGACGCCGGCGCCGACGGTTTCGTGATGGGCGAGGGCGCTGCGCTGTTTGTCCTCAAGCGACTGTCCGACGCCGAGCGTGACGGTGACCGCATCTACGCGGTGCTGCTTGGCGTCGCCGGCTCCAGCGACGGGCGCGGCAAGGGCATCACGGCGCCCAACCCGGTTGGGCAGCGGCTGGCAGTGGAGCGCGCCTGGGCCGTCTCCGGTCTCGACCCGGCGCTGGCCACCTGCATCGAGGCGCACGGCACCTCCACGCGGGTGGGCGATGCGACCGAGCTGGCCAGTTTGACCGATGTGTTCCGCAAGGCCGGTGCGGCGAACGGCTCGATCGCGCTGGGGTCGGTCAAGTCCAACATCGGCCACCTGAAGGGCGCGGCCGGAGCTGCGGGCCTGCTCAAGACGGTGCTCGGCCTCCACGAAAAGGTGCTGACGCCCAGCTTGCACTTCGACCAGCCCAACGAGAACGTGGACTGGGACGACATCCCGTTCCGGGTCAACACCGAACTTCGCGAGTGGTCCGCGCCCGACAGCGGCGTGCGCTGCGCCGGGGTGAGCGCCTTCGGGTTCGGCGGCACCAATTTCCACGCCGTGCTCGAGGAGTACGTGCCCGGCCGGCACCGTGCGCAGGATGCCAGCCGATCGTTTCCGGGCGCGACGGTCACAGCTCAGCCGACCGCCGCGACGGGTGGGCGGAAGGCGCCGCTGCGTGGAGCGGCCGTGGTCGGCGGCACAGATGAGGCCGAGGTGGCCGCGCGACTGGAGCAGCTGGCCGCCGAGGCGTCGGGCGGGCGGGCTCCCGCCCCTGCTCCGCCGGATCCCGCCCTGGCGGGTGCGGCGGTTCGGGTCGCCATCGACTACGCCGATGCGGCCGACCTGGCGACCAAGGCGGCGAAGGCGGTGCAGGCACTGCGGGGCGGCGGCAACCCGGCCATGTGGAAGATACTGCGCGCCCAGGGTGTCTTCGTCGGCCGCGGCGCACCGGGCAAGGTCGCGTTCCTCTACACGGGCCAGGGCTCGCAGTACGTGAACATGCTGGCTGACCTGCGCCAGCGCGAGCCGATCGTGGCCGCGACGTTCGACGAGGCCGACCGGGTCATGGCACCGCTGCTGGGCAAGCCGCTGACTGCTTTCATCTTCGCCGACGGCAGCGACGAAACCACTGCGCAACGGCTGGAACAACAGCTCATGCAGACCGAGATTACGCAACCGGCGGTGCTGGCCACCGATCTGGCCCTGACCCGGATGCTCGATGCGTACGGCGTTCGTCCGGACATGGTCATGGGCCACAGCTTGGGCGAGTACGGCGCCCTGGTGGCTGCGGACGCGCTGTCGTTCGACGCCGCCCTGGAGGCGGTCAGCGCCCGGGGCCAGGGGATGGCGAGCCTGTCGGTTACCGACAACGGTGCCATGGCGGCTGTGTTCGCCCCACTGGCCGAGATCGACCGGATCGTGGCCGAGACCGACGGGTACGTCGTGGTTGCGAACATCAATAGCAACGGCCAGGCCGTCATCGGCGGTGCCACCGATGCCGTGGACCGCGCCGTCGCGGCTTTCCGCGCCGCCGGCATGAACGCCAACCGAATCCCGGTCAGCCACGCTTTCCACACCGCGATCGTGG
>NZ_JBKQQD010000467.1:0-21923 GCF_052144515.1 Mycobacterium sp.
GCCGCCGCCGAGAAGGTGGACCGCAACAACCTCTACACCCCGCTGTAGGCGGCCAAGCTCGCCAAGGACACGTCGTCGGCCAAGCAGGACGCGACCGTCGAGGTGGCGATCCGCCTCGGTGTCGACCCGCGCAAGGCGGACCAGATGGTCCGCGGCACGGTCAACCTGCCACATGGCACCGGTAAGACCGCCCGGGTTGCCGTGTTCGCGGTGGGGGACAAGGCCGAGCAGGCCCAGGCCGCCGGCGCCGATGTCGTAGGCAGCGATGACCTGATCGAGAAGATCCAGGGTGGCTGGCTGGAATTCGACGCCGCGATCGCGACCCCTGACCAGATGGCCAAGGTCGGGCGTATCGCTCGAGTGCTGGGTCCGCGCGGCCTGATGCCGAACCCCAAAACCGGTACCGTCACCCCCGACGTCGCCAAGGCCGTGGCCGACATCAAGGGCGGCAAGATCAACTTCCGGGTGGACAAGCAGGCCAACCTGCACTTCGTCATCGGCAAGGCGTCCTTCGACGAGAAGAACCTGGCGGAGAACTATGGCGCCGCGCTCGAAGAGGTGCTGCGGCACAAGCCGTCGTCGTCCAAGGGCCGCTACCTGAAGAAGATCACGGTCTCGACGACGACGGGCCCGGGTATTCCGGTCGACCCGTCGATCACCCGCAACTTCGCCGAGGCGTAGCGAGTCGGTGCCTTCGGGCGCCTCGGGGCATCGATGGCCCCATCCGTCACATGAGTCACCAAGGGTCGGATGGTGGCTTTTATCTCTTCCCCCCAGAGGCGCATGTGACGGATGTGACGAGGCTTTCGCCCTACCCACCGCACTCGGCGATGCGCCGGCGCAGAAAGTCGCGGCCGGGCTCAGATCCGTTGGACTCCAAGGCGACTCGGTACCAGGTGACTGCCTCGGCGGGCCGTCCCGCGCGGCGCAGCAGATCGGCGCGCACCGTTGCGACGAGGTTCGAGCGGGCCAGGCGGGGATCATGGGCCACCTTGTCCAGCGCGGCCAGGCCGGTGTCGGGGCCGTCGCGAAAACCGACCGCCAGCGCGCGGTTGGCGCGCACCACCGGAGAGTCGGTCATTTGCAGCAGCCGGTCATACGCCCCGCAGATGGCGGTCCAGTCGGTCTGTTCCCAGGTCGGCGCCGTCGCGTGCAGCGCGGCGATCACCGCCTGCGGCAGATAGGGGCCGGTGGATCCCTCGGCCTGACGCAGCCGGTCCAGGCCGCGGCTCATCCGGCCGCGGTCCCATCGGCGCCGGTCTTGTTCCTCGAGCGGCACCAACGCGCCGGCGTCGTCCATCCGGGTTGTCCGTCGCGAATCGTGCAGCAGCACCAGGGCCGCCAACGCGTGTGCCTCCCGCTCGCTCGGCATCAGCGTGCACAGCTCGCCGGCCAGCCGCACCCCTTCGTCGCAGAGCTCGTCACGAATCGCCGACGGGCCCGCCGTCGACCAATAGCCCTCGGTGAACACCGAGTAGATGCAACTGAGCACGTGCGGTGTGCGTTCGGGCAGCAGCTCGGCGGGCGGCACCCGCAGCGGGATGTTGGCGTGCCGGACCTTGTTCTTGGCGCGAGTGATTCGCTGACCGACCGCCGCCTCCGTCTGCAGCAGCGCGCGGGCGATCTCGGCGACGGTCAGCCCGGAGACCAACCGCAGCGTGAGCGCCAGCTGCGACTGCCGGTCGAGTGCCGGATGCGCGCAGGTGAACATCATCCGCAGCTCGTCGTCACGGACCGGATGCGGGTCGGTGTGATCGGTGCGCGCCCGGATTGCGTCAACATGGCTTTTCAAGGCCGCCAATTCCTTTCCGGGACGGACGGATTCGCGACGCAGCCGGTCCCGGGCGCGGTTACGGGCGACGGTGATAAGCCATCCGCCGGGATGGTTGGGTACACCGTCGCGGGGCCAGCTGCGAAGCGCCTCGGCGCAGGCTTCCTGGACGGCATCCTCGGCGACGGAGAGGTCACCGGACCATCGCGCGAGCGCGGCGACGGCGGGTCCCCATTCCCGGCGGAAGACGCCGTCCAGGCTGGCCATTGGGGTATCTACAGCCCGGCTACCCCCACGAACTGCCGCAGCTGCACAGCCGAAGCGGGAATCATCGACGCGAGCTTGACGGCCTCGTCGCGGTCGGCGGCGCCAAGCAGGTAAAAGCCGCTGGCGATTTCGGCACCTTCCACATACGGTCCGTCGGTGATGAGCACCTCGCCGTCGCGCACCCGCACTGTCGTCGCCGTGGACCGTTCGTGCAATGCGGCGCCGCCGATCACGTGATCGCCCGCCGCGGTCATGAACTCTCCGTGGCGTGCCGACATCGCCTCCCACTCCGGTGTGCCCGGTGTGTGTGCGGATGCGGGTGGTTCCAGCAGCAACGCGAGCCAGTCGTTCCCGGTGAGCTTGCGGGACGGTTCGAACGAGTGGAACACCGGCCACAGTTCGACCGCGCCGTATCTGGCCACCGGGATATCGCGCGCCAAAGCCAGAGCCTCGTCCAGGTTTTCGGCCTCGAACACGTAGTAGCCGCCCGCCACCTCGGCGCCCTCGGCGAACGGGCCGTCGGTGACCACCGGCGCGTCGGGACCGCCGGTGATGCGCACCGCGGCGGCAGCGGAGTGCAGGGCATCGCCGGCGCGGATCGCCGAGGCGGCCTTGACGTGAAAGTCCTGGTACTTGGCCATCTCGTCCGCCGCCTCGTCGGGCGTGCGCTCTAGCTCCTTGCTGATCAACAAGGCAAAGTACTGCATTTGTCGTCACCTCCGGTCGCGAGCGAAGCCCTTCTGCTCCACTCTCTACCTATTCGACGAACAATGTGCAGGCAATCCGACAGCCGCGCGGGACCAAAAACTACGCGGCGACAGCACCCGGCTTGAGGTAGGTCACCAGGCTGCAGTCGAGCATCTCGTCGGCGAAGTAATGCTCGCAGCCGCGCAGATACTTCATGTAGCGGTCGTAGACCTCTTCGGAGGTGACCTCGATGGCCTTCTCCCGGTTGGACTGCAACGTGTCGCCCCAGATGCGCAGCGTCTTGATGTAGTGCGGCCGCAGCGAAAGAGGCTCGGGGACAATAAAGCCCGCCGTCTCGCCGTGTTCGACCATCATCTCGGTAGACGGCAGCCGGCCGCCCGGGAAGATCTCGGTGATGATGAACTTGATGAACCGCACCGTCTCGAAGGTCAGTTTCTTACCGCGGGCAGCCATGTTGTAGGGGTGGTAGCTCACGCTGCTTTGCACAGTCATCCGGCCGTCGTCGGGCAGGATGTTGAAACACCTCTTGAAGAAGTCGTCGTAGTTCTCGTGCCCGAAGTGCTCGAAGGCCTCGATCGACACGATGCGGTCGACGGGCTCGTTGAAATCCTCCCAGCCCTGCAACCGCACCTGGTGGGAGCGGGTGGTGTCGAGTTCGCTCAGCACCTGTTCGCTGCGAGCGTGCTGGTTCTTGGACAACGTCAGGCCGATGACGTTGACGTCGTACTTCTGGACGGCTCGCTTCATGGTGGTGCCCCAGCCGCAGCCGATGTCCAGCAACGTCATGCCGGGCCGCAGGTCCAGCTTGTCCAGGTTGAGGTCGATCTTGGCGTACTGGGCCTCTTCCAGCGTGATGTCAGGTGGTTCGAAGTAGGCGCAGCTGTAGGTCCGCGTTGGGTCCTGGAACAGCGCGAAAAAATCATCCGAGACGTCGTAGTGCGCCTGGATGTCTTCGAACCGCGTCCGCGTCTTCGTCGGGCCAGTCGGTTTCTCAGCCATTGCGGTGTTGCTCCCCTGGAAGATCTTCGTTGCCTTAACGCACGCACGAACTCGGTTGTGTGTGACGTGCAACCATACCGAAGGTTCGGCGTGCCTTAGATTACTTTTCCAAGGTGAACTGGTTGCAGTCGGTGTAGCCGATCCGAAACGCCTTGGCGCAACCGATCAGATACTTCATATAGCGCTCGTAGACCTCTTCAGACTGAATCTCGATGGCCTGGTCCTTGTGCTCCTCCAACGCCGCGGCCCAGAAGTCGAGGGTCCTGGCGAAGTCCAGCTGCAGCGACTGGACGCGGGTCACGTTGAAACCCGCCTTGATCGCGTGCTCGTCGATCTTCTCGATCGACGGCAGCCGGCCACCCGGGAAGATGTCGGTCACGATGAATTTGATGAAGCGAGCCATCTCAAACGACACGGGCATGCCGCGCTCGACGATCTGCCCTCCCGTCAGACCGGTGATTGAGTGCAGCAGCATTACACCGTCGGCGGGCAGGATGTTGTAGGCGAACTTGAAGAAGTCGTTGTAGCGCTCGAAACCGAAATGCTCCAGCGCTTCGATGGTGACGATCCGGTCCACCGGGTCGCTGAACGCGCCCCAGTCGCGCAGGTAGACCTGGTGCGAACGGTTGGTGTCGACAGTGTCGAGCATTTGTCGGCAGTGTTCGACCTGGTTTCTGGACAGGGTCAGTCCGACGACGTTGACGTCGTACTTTTCGATGGCGTGTTTCATCGTCGAACCCCAGCCACAGCCGACGTCGAGCAGGGTCATCCCCGGCTCCAGTCCCAGCTTGCCTAGTGTCAGGTCGAGCTTCGCGAGCTGCGCTTCGTGCAGGGTCATGTCCTCGCGTGGGAAATACGCGCAGCTATAGGTGCGCGTCGGATCCTGGAACAGCGCGAAAAACTCGTTCGAGAGGTCGTAGTGGGCTTGCACGTCGTCGGTGTGCTGCTGCGTATGCGCGGAGCCCGTTGAGTTGTTAGACATACGCCCTCCTATGGCGGGCAACCTCACCAGGTAGCCATCCTCGGGACCCTACACGCGGCCCAGCGCATCCCATGTATTTAAGGCTGCTTGACCCCGGCTTTTTCGGTCGAGTTCCGCCAGATGCCAGCCTGACTCGGGTACCCAATTACTTTTCCAGGGTGAATTGGTTGACGTCGATATAACCGGTCCGGAAGGAGTTGGCGCAGCCGGTCAGGTACTTCATGTAGCGCTGGTAGACCTCTTCGGAATGAACCTCGATGGCTTCGTCCTTGTGCGCCTCTAGGGCCTCGGCCCACAGGTCGAGGGTCTTGGCGTAGTGCGGCTGCAGCGACTGTCGGCGGGTCAGGCGGAAACCCGCCTTCGACGAGTGCTCCTCCACCTTCTCGATCGACGGCAACCGGCCACCCTGGAAGATTTCGGTGACGATGAACTTGGCGAAGCGGGCCATCTCGAACGTCAGCGGCATGCCGCGCTCGGCGATCTGCGTTCCGATCAAACCGGTGATCGTGTGGAGCAGCATCCTCCCGTCAGCGGGCAGAAGGGAGTGGGCCATGTTGAAGAAGTCGTCATAGCGGTCGTGGCCGAAGTGCTCGAACGCGCCGATGGACACGATGCGGTCGACGGGTTCGGCGAACTGTTCCCAGCCCTGAAGCAACACCCGCTTGCCCCGTGGGCTGTCCATTTGGTCGAACGACTTCTGCACGTGGGTGGCCTGGTTCTTCGACAACGTCAGGCCGATGACGTCGACATCGTACTTTTCGATCGCCCGCCGCATCGTGGAGCCCCAGCCGCAGCCGATATCGAGCAACGTCATCCCGGGCTGCAGGCCCAGCTTGCCCAGCGCCAAATCGATCTTGGCGATCTGTGCCTCTTCCAGCGTCATGTCCTCGCGCTCGAAGAAGGCGCAACTGTAGGTCTGGGTCGGGTCCAGAAACAGCCGGAAGAAGTCGTCGGATAGGTCGTAGTGCGCCTGCACATCAGCGAAGTGCGGCGTCAATTTCGCAGCCAATACAGTGTCTGCCTTTCTGAAGTTGCAGGCCCGTTAGTGGTTGCGCCAAAACGCACCGGGAATGTCCCCCATGCCCGCGACGGACATGCTATCCGACTCGGCGCGGCACCACGAAACGGCGACCGAATCATCCCAGGTCAGGGCCTGGAAGCCGCACTTGTTCAGCGCGGGCGGGGCAGCTGATTTGACAGTCTACTTCGTGAGGGTGAACTGGCCGACATTGGAGATGCCTTTACGGAAGAGGTTCGCGCAGCCGGTCAGGTAGCGCATGAAGCGGTCATAGACCTCTTCGGATTGGATGGCGATGGCGCGTTCGCGGCTGGCCCGCAGATTTGCCGCCCACATGTCCAAAGTGCGCGCGTAGTGTTCCTGCAGATATTGAATTTCATCGATCGAAAACCCGCTGGCCCAGGAATTGTCGACGATATCGGCTTCGCCGCACATCCCCCCGCCGGGGAAGATTTCCGTCGCGAGGAAGCGAAAGAACCGCAGATCACTCATCGTGACGGTGATGCCGACCTCGCGCCAGTGCGTCTGCGGATACGTGAAAATGCTGTGCAACAGCATCCGGCCGTCGTCGGGCAGGAGCTCGTAGCTGCGATCGAAGAACGCGGGCCAACGCTCCTTTTTGAATGCGTCGAAGGCCTCGAAGCTGATGATGCGATCGACCCGCTCGTCGAACTCCTCCCAGCCCTGCAGCCGCGCGTTGGCCCGCCGCGTCGTGGGGATCGCGGCGAGCCTGGCTTTAGTCCGCTCGTAGTGATTCCGGCTAAGTGTGATGCCGATGACATTGACGTCATACTTCTCAACGGCCCGGACCACCGCCCCGCCCCAGCCGCACCCGACATCCAGCAACGTCATCCCCGGCTCGAGGTTCAGCTTGTCCAGCCCCAAATCCAGCTTGGCGAGCTGCGCCTCTTCGAGGGTCATGTCGTCGCGCTCGAAGTATGCGCAGGTGTAGACCATGTTGGGATCCAGGAACAACGCGAAAAAGTCGTCCGAAATGTCGTAGGTCGCCTGCGACTCTTCGTAATAAGGTCTCAGCTTGGTCATATGAAACAACCTCCTTAGGCAACCGTACAACCCGGTGGGGGTTTCTCCGCGAAACCCGCAGGGGCAGTTACTTCTTTGCTTTGAGTTAGGCGGCCTTGGCGAAGTTATTCGTCAGCGCGCCGATCAACCGTTCCCACAGCTGTTGGGGCAAATCATGGCCCATGCCGTCAAATAACACCAATCGAGCGCCGTCGATCGCGCGCGCTACCCTGCGGCCGCCGAAGGGCCGCATCAGCTTGTCGGCGCGTCCGTGGATCACCACGGTCGGTGCGACTATGCGCCGGTTGTAGTGCGCCAGGCTGCCGCTGCCCATGACCGCGCTGAAATGCCGGGCAACGCCTTGCGGGTAGTAGTTACGGTCGTATCCCTCTGCGGCGTCTGTGCGAATCTGCTCTTCGGGCATGCGGTAGCGCGGGCTGCCGATGATATTGCTGACACGGACCGCGTTGTCGATGATCACCTCGCGCGGCGAATTCGGGGGCGGGCCCTTCAGCAGCGCCAGCAAGGCGCGCGGAGCCGGCGGCGGCAGGAACGCTGAATTGTTGCTGGAAAAGATGACCGCCAAGGTTTTCGACCGCTCGGGGAACCGTGCGGCGAAGATCTGGGCGATCATGCCGCCCATCGACGCCCCGACGATATGGGCCTGCTTGATGTCCAGATGATCCAGCAGGGCGGCGGCGTCTTCGGCCATGTCCTCGAGCGTGTACGCCGCCCTGCTGCGCAGACCGAGCCAGGACCGGGCCAGCCGGGTGACAAGCGGCTGCCCCGAGCTGCGATGCTCGGTCTTGCTGGACAGACCCACGTCGCGGTTGTCGTACCGGATGACGCGCAGGCCCTGGCCAACCAGCTTCTCGCAGAACGCGGTTCGCCACAGCAGCAGCTGGGCGCCCAGCCCCATGATCAGCAGTACGGGCGGGTGGTCGATGTCGCCCATGTCCTCGTAGTAGAGCTTGAGGTCACCCGAAGTGGCGTTACCGGTGCGGAGTTCCACTAGACCTCCTCTAAACCTCTAAGTCGGATTGGTGCTCGCGGCTGACCTCGACCATGAAGTTGGCGAAGTAGCCCGTCAACTGCGGGTCGGACATCATCTGCCACCTCGGTGCGAGCAGTTTCATGTAGCGCTCGACGTAGAGGAACTGCTTGCCGATGAGCACCAGCTCGCGCGGCAGCTTGACGTCGTAGGCGTCGGCCAGCGTCGAGAGCTGGCGGCCGATGTCGGCGTAGGACAAGTCGCCAAGCGTCTGCATGGTCAGCGGGGTGGCGAACTTCTCCAGATCCTTGGCGGCCTCGGCCTCGGGTTTCATGGTGCCCACGGCTCCCATCAGCACGACGATTTTGCCGGCCGAGGCGTGGTCCTTCGTCACCAGCAGCGCGTAGACCAGCTCGCGCAGCAGCCACCGGGTGCGGGGATCGATGCGGCCCATGATCCCGAAGTCGAAGAACACGATGCGGCCCTGGTCGTCGACGTAGAGGTTGCCGGCGTGCAGGTCGCCGTGGAACAGCCCGTGTCGCAGCCCGCCCTCGAACAGGCTGAACAGCAGGGCCTTGACCAGCTCCGTGCCGTCGAATCCCGCCTTGCGGATGGCGGCGGCGTCGTCGATCCGGATGCCTTGCACCCGTTCCATCGTCAGCACCCGCTCGCTGGTGAATTTCCAGTGCACGTCCGGCACCCGGATGTTCTTGCCCAGCGGCGAGGCGTGCAGGTGCGAGACCCAGGCCTCCATCGACTGGGCCTCGAGGCGGAAGTCCAGCTCTTCGGCCAGGTTGTCGGCGAAGTCGGCGACCACATCTTGTGCCGACAGCCGGCGGCCCAGCTTGGCCAGTTCCACGGCCTGCGCGAACCGCTTCAGGATCTGCAGGTCGGCGGCGACTCGGCGGCGGATGCCCGGTCGCTGTATCTTGACGACGACCTCCTCGCCACTGTGCAGCGTCGCGTAGTGCACCTGCGCGATGGACGCCGACGCGAACGGCTCTTCGTCCCATTCGGCGAACAGCTCGGCAGGGTCACCACCGAGCTCTTCAACGAAGAGCTTGTGCACCTCTTTGGTGTCGGCCGGCGGCACTCGGTCAAGCAGGCCGCGGAACTCGCGGGACAGCGGTTCGCCGAATGCGCCGGGGCTGGACGCGATGATCTGTCCGAACTTCACGTACGTCGGACCCAGATCGGCAAAGGTCTGGGGTAGCTGTTTGATCACCTTGGACTGCCACGGCCCCTTGCCCGGCAGCTTGCTGACGACGCGGGCGGCGGTGCGGGTGACCTGCCAACCAGTGGTGGCCATCCGGGCCGCTTCCACTGGCAGGGGCACCCGATCAAGCTTGGCCACCTCGCGGTGTTTGGTGGAGCTCATTGAAGCAGTGTGCCAAAACTGTGGTGTCAAGTCCCAATTCGTGTGAGCCCGCTCACCGGGGTGCGCGGGCGAAGTTCTCGCACAGGATCTCGATGATCGGCGGCCACACCGGTTCGGGAAGGTCGTGTCCCATTCCGTCGACCACGACGAATCGCGCGCTGGGAATGGCCGCCGCAACCGCGCGGCCGTTGCGCGGCCGCACCATGGGGTCCGCCGAGCCGTGCAGCACCACGGTCGGCGCGGTGATCGCCTTGCTGTAGCCGAGCAGGCTGCCGGTGCCCAGCACGGCGTCGAACTGGCGCAGCATGCCGGCCGGGTAGGTGCAGCGGTCCGCGAGTTCCCGCACACGCCGTCGCAGCTCGGGTTCGGGCGGCAGAAAATTCGGCCCGTTGAACACCGCGATGTTGCGCACTTCGGACGCCAACTTCTCCTCGGCCGGGGCGTCTTTGGCCGGTGAGTGGAACGCCAGCCTGATGACCCGCCAGGCCGGCAGTGCGGACAGTGGCTTGCCCGTGGTCGACATGATGACGCCCAGCGACGCCACCCGGTCCGGCTCGGCGGCGGCCAGGATCTGCGCGATCATGCCGCCGAGCGACGCGCCGACCACGTGTGCGCGGGTGATCCCCAAGTGATCCAGCAGTGCGACCACGTCCTGGGTCATGTCGACCAAGGTGTACGGCACGCGACTGGGCCGGCCCAGCAGATAGCGGCCGATCCGTAGGTAGATCGAGCCTTGGGCGCGCAGCCCGTGCATCTTGGCCGACAGCCCGGTGTCGCGGTGGTCGAAGCGGATGACGCGGTAGCCGCGGTCGACGAGCCGGGCGCAAAAACCGTCAGGCCACATGGGCAGCTGGGCGCCGAGGCCCATGATGAGCAGCGCAGGCGGGCCGGCCGGGTCGCCGAGTTCCTCGTAGTAGAGCTCGACACACCCATCTGGGGCGTCGGGCGTCTCGCGGCGCGCGATTCCGGTTCTGCTGGGGGGCACGCTGTCGTTTCTACCCGCGGGTCCAGGGCTTGACCCACCCCGCGATTTCCCAGCCCTCCAGCCCGGCGATCAAGTCGTACATCGTGGCGCCGTCGATGGTCTCCCGGATGATGTCGGCGTGCCCGGCGTGCCGGGCGAGCTCGTTGATCACGTGCAGGATCACCCAGCGCACTGACCAGGCCTCCTGGTCTTTGGGGAACCACGGGATCTCGTGCGGAACGGGCACCTCGGTATCGAGGTCCGCGGTTTCCACCAGCCGCAGCGATTTCGCGCTCTGGACCTTGAACGCCTCGAGCAGCCCTTCCAGCGTCTCGTCGGGCCGCATCATGTGCTGGTCCCCGAACTCCTTGGAGATCACCTCGAACGGCCGAGGGTCCTTCGGCGGTGCCTGCGGCGCGGCGGCCACGCGTCCCATCCAGCTGCGCTGCAGACCGGTGGTGTGCTTGACCAGCCCCCCGATCGACAGCGCACTGACCGACGGTGAAGAGCGGGCCTGTTCGTCGGTGAGGCCATACGAAACCGCGAAGTATGCGCTTTGGTGGAAGGCCAAGTATTCGCGCAGTGCGCTGCGTTCGTCTGCAACGGGCGGGGCGAGGGCGGGCATTCTCAATCCTCCTGGTCGACGATTTGGTCAGATCAACTCATGGCAGGGAGCTTTCCACCAAGGGGTGACATGCTTTTGCCATGCAGGTGATTTCGGCGGAATCGACCGAACTTTTCGTTGGCCCGCCGGACGCGCCGATCCAACTGGCCCGCGTCAACGTCACCGGGGTCGCCGAGCCGACGCCAGTCCGCATCGACGGCGACGGGCTGACTGGGGAGACGCTCGTCGAGGCCGGCCAGGAGGTTGTCGAGGTCCCGGTCATCGTTGCGCGGCCCGTTGTCGGTCAGCGGCGGGCCGCGCGGGTGCGCGCCGCCGGTGCCAGCGCGCACTTCGACTTCACGGTGGCCGAGCCCGGTTGGACGATGTTCATGGTCAGCCACTTCCACTACGACCCGGTGTGGTGGAACACGCAGGGCGCCTACACCAGCGAATGGGCGCAGGAGCCGCCGGGCCGGCAGACCAACGGCTTCGAACTGGTGCACGCGCATCTGGAGATGGCCCGCCGCGAGCCCGAGTACAAATTCGTGCTCGCCGAAGTGGATTACCTCAAGCCGTACTGGGACACCCACCCCGAGGATCGCCCCGATCTGCGCCGCTTCATCGCCGAAGGCCGCGTCGAGATCATGGGCGGCACCTATAACGAACCCAACACCAACCTCACCGGCCCGGAAACGACCATCCGAAACCTGGTGCACGGCAACGGGTTTCAACGTCACGTGCTGGGTGCCGACCCGGCCACCGCGTGGCAGCTGGACGTGTTCGGCCACGACCCGCAATTCCCGGGGTTCGCAGCCGACGCCGGCCTGACGTCGAGCTCGTGGGCCCGCGGACCGCACCACCAATGGGGTCCGGCCCAGGGCGGCCCAGAAGGTGGGGGGGTGCGCCGCATGCAGTTCTGCAGCGAATTCGAGTGGATCGCGCCGTCGGGTCGTGGCCTGCTCACCCACTACATGCCCGCGCACTATGGGGCGGGCTGGGGGATGGATTCGTCGACCTCGCTGACCGAGGCCGAGGTCGCCACCCTCAAGCTGTTCCACCAGCTGAAGAGGGTCGCGCTCACCCGCAACGTGCTGCTGCCGGTTGGCACCGACTACACCCCACCGAACAAGTGGGTCACCGAGATTCATCGCGACTGGGGCGCGCGCTACACCTGGCCGCGGTTCGTCTGCGCGATACCGCGCGAGTTCTTCGCGGCGGTGCGCGCCGAGCTGGCGGAAAAGGGGGGTGCGCCCTCGCCGCAAACCCGCGACATGAACCCGATCTACACCGGCAAGGACGTGTCCTACATCGACACCAAACAAGCCAACCGGGCCGCCGAAAACGCTGTCTTGGACGCCGAGCGCTTCGCCGTGTTCGCCGCGCTGATGAGCGGCGTCGACTACCCGCAGGCGGCGCTGGCCAAGGCGTGGGTGCAGTTGGCTTACGGCGCACACCACGACGCCATCACCGGCTCGGAGTCCGACCAGGTCTACCTCGACCTGCTGACCGGTTGGCGCGACGCGTGGGAGCTGGGCCGCGCAGTCCGCGACAACGCCCTGGAATTGCTGTCCGGCGCCTTGGATACTCAGGCCGGTGATGTGATCGTGTGGAACCCGTTGGCCCAGCGGCGCACCGACATTGTCACCGCCCGGGTCACCGCCCGACTCGACTCGCCGCTTGGCGCCGGTGTGCGGGTGCTTGACACCGACGGCGCCGAAGTACCGGCGCATGTCGAGGACGACGGGCGGTCGGTCACCTGGCTGGCGGGCGATGTCCCGTCACTGGGCTGGCGGGCCTACCGGTTGGTCCCCGGGGGACCAGAGGCGCGCTGGCGGCCGGTGGGCGGGTTCAGCATTTCCAACGAGCACTACCGGCTCACGGTCGACGCGGTCCGCGGCGGCGGGGTCGCTTCCCTTGTTGAGTTGATTCATGCCAGCCGTGAGCTGATCGCCGACGGCCGGGTGGGCAACGAGCTCGCCGTCTACGAGGAATACCCATCGCACCCGACGCAGGGTGAGGGGCCGTGGCAGCTGCTGCCCAAGGGTCCGGTGGTGTGCTCCTCGGAATCGCCCGCCCGGGTCCAGGCCTACCAGGGCCCGCTCGGCCAGCGGCTCGTGGTGCGCGGCGCGATCGGCGCGCTGCTGCGCTACACCCAGACGCTGACCCTGTGGCGCGGCCTGGCGCGGGTGGATTGCCGCACCACCATCGACGAGTTCATCGGGGAAGACCGCTTGGTGCGGCTGCGCTGGCCGTGTCCGGTGCCGGGCGCAATGCCCGTCAGTGAGGTGGGTGACGCCGTCGTGGGGCGCGGTTTTGCGTTGCTGCACAAGGCTTCTGGGGGACCCGAATCGGTCGACACCGCCGAGCACCTGCGGACGCTGGACAACCCGGCCTACAGCTGGTTCGGGCTGTCCTCGGCGGCCCGGGTGCGCGTCGACGATTCGGTGCGGGCAGTGTCGGTGGCCGAGGTGGTGTCGCCCGCCGAGGCAGTGTCGGGCCCGCTGGCGCGCGACCTGATGGTCGCGCTGGTTCGCGCCGGCGTCACGGCTACCTGCAGCGGTGCCGACAAGCCCCGCTACGGCCACCTCGACGTCGACTCCAACCTGCCGGATACGCGGATCGCGCTGGGCGGGCCGACCCGCAACACCTTCACCAAAGCCGTGCTGGCGCAGGCCGATCCGGTGTACACCAAAGAACTCGGCCGGCAGCTGGCCGAGACCGGCCGGGCCCGGGTGTGGGTGCCGGCGGCGACCTCGTTGGCGGAGGTTTGGTCGCCCGGCGCCGACCTGCGTTCTGTACGGGCGTTGCCGGTGTTGGTGATCGACGGGTCGGACGAGAAGAGCCTGGGCGCCGCGATCGCGTCGGTGACCGACGACCTCGCCGACGCCCAGATCGTCGTCACCCAGCAGGTCCCAGCGGAAATGGAACCTTTCGATGCCCGCACCGTCGCGCTGCTCAACCGTGGAGTCCCGAGCTTCGCCGTCGAGACGGACGGCACCCTGCATAGCGCGCTGATGCGGTCCTGCACCGGCTGGCCGTCCGGCGTCTGGATCGACGAGCCGCGCCGCACCACGCCCGACGGCTCGAACTTCCAACTTCAGCACTGGACACACGTTTTCGACTACGCACTGGTGAGCGGGGACGGCGACTGGCGGCACGCGCAGATCCCCAGCCGCAGTGCGCAGTTCTCCCACCCGCTGCTCGCCCTTATCGCGCAGGCCCCACAGGGACGGCAGGGACGGCTGGCGCCGGTGGGCTCGCTGCTGCATGTCGATCCCGCCGACTCGGTGCACCTGGGCGCCCTAAAGGCGGCCGGCAACCCGCTGGCGGGCGGCAGCGCCGTGCCGGTTGACCCCGGCGCCGTGGCCCTGCGGCTGGTGGAAACGACCGGGAACAGCACCCGCGTCGCCATCGGCTCCGAGCTGGGCAAGGTGCGCGCGCTGCAGCTTGCCGACCTGCTGGAAACGCCGCTGGAAAAGTCGGGACGCCGCAAACGGTCGGTGGACCTGCACGGCTACCAGGTGGCCACCGTGCGGGCCCGGCTCGAGGTACCCACGCTGGGCGCGAGCGCCGCCCAGCTGGCCCTACAGGCCCCGCAAGTTGAAGCCGCCCAGCCGCTGTACGCGAGGTATTGGCTGCACAACCGCGGCCCAGCACCACTCGGCGGATTGCCCGCAGTCGCGCACCTGCACCCTCAGTCAGCGACCGCCGAGCCGGGCGACGAGGTGGTGCTGCGGCTCACCGCGGCCAGCGACTGCAGCGACGCCACGCTGAGCGGCACCGTGGCGGTGGTGTGCCCGGACGGCTGGAAGGCGGCACCCGCCGAGCTTCCGTTCACGCTGTGCGCCGCCGAGCACGTGGAGGCCGACGTCGTGCTGGCGGTTCCGGCTCGCGCGCAACCGGGCCCATACCCGGTCCGGGCGCAGCTGCGGATCACCCACGCCAGCGATTACCCAGCGCCGGAGGCCTGGCGCCAGGTGGTCGAGGACGTCTGCGTCGTGCAGGTCGGTGCGCGCCACGAAGCGGAGCTGGTCTACCTCTTGGACGGCCCCGACGGCCCCGACGGCCCCAGCGGCCCCGCCGACATCGCCCTGGCGGCCGGCGATACGGCGCGGCTGACCGTCACGGTGGGCAGCCATGCCTGCGCCGAGTTGGCGCTGGAGGCGCATCTGATCAGCCCGTGGGGCACCTGGGAGTGGATCGGCCCTGCGGCGTTCGGCGCCGCCCTGCCCGCCCGCGGCACGCTCGAACTCGGCTTCGACGTGAGCCCTCCGGCCTGGCTGGAACCCGGCCAGTGGTGGGCCCTAGTGCGGATCGGCTGCGCCGGCCGGCTGCTCTACTCACCGGCGGTGCAGGTGACGGTCACATGAGCGTGCAACTGGTCGCGACGGTGGCCGGCGCCCCGGTTCCGGTCGATGAGGTCGACGCGGCCGAAGCGCGGCTGCGTAACGGTCCGCGCGGGGCCGCGCTGCCGGCCACCGGCACCAGCGAGGGACGTCAACTGCGGCGCTGGCTTACCCAATTGATCGTGACCGAGCGGGTGGTGGCCGCCGAGGCGGCCGCGCGCGGGTTGACCGCGGCGGACGCTCCGGCGGAGGCCGAACTGTTGCCCGACGTGACGGCCCGGCTGGAGATCGGCAGCGTGGCCGCGGCGGCCCTGGCGGATTGGCGCGCGCGGGCGCTGTTCGCCGACGTCACTGCGGGGGTGCGGGTCGGCGACCACGAGGTGGGCGACTTCCATGCCCGCAACCCGCTCCGGTTCGCCCCGCCACGCCTCGGCAGCGACGGCTGGCGGGCCCCGTCGCCCGTCGTGCCGCCGTTTGAGCAGGTGCGGTCCATGATCGCCGAGCATCTGTTGGGCGCCGCGCGGCGACGTGCCTTCCGGGTGTGGCTGGACGCGCGCCGTTCGGCGCTGGTCGAGCTGGCCCCCGGCTACGAGCATCCCGGCGACCCACGCCAACCCGACAACACCCACCGACACTGATGCTCACCCTCTGTCTCGACATCGGCGGCACCAAGATCGCCGCCGGCCTGGCCGATCCGGACGGCACACTGGTCTACACCGCCACCCGTCCGACCCCGGCAAGCAGCGACGCCGAACAGGTCTGGGCCGCGGTCGGCGCGATGATCGCCGACGCGTTGCGCGCGGCCGGCGGCGCGGTCGCCGCGGTGGGCATCGCCGCGTCCGGGCCAGTCCACCTGCCCGACGGAACCGTCGGCCCGATCAACATTCCGGCCTGGCGCGGTTTCCCGCTGCGGGACAGGGTCGCGGCCGTGATTCCCGGGGTGCCCGGGGTGCCGGTGCGACTCGGCGGCGACGGGGTGTGCATGGCGCTGGGCGAGCACTGGCGCGGCGCGGGACGGGACGCCCGCTTCCTGCTGGGCATGGTGGTGTCCACCGGCGTGGGCGGCGGATTGGTGCTCGATGGCGTTCCGTACACCGGCCGCACCGGCAATGCCGGCCACGTCGGCCACGTGGTCGTCGAACAACACGGCGAGGTGTGTACCTGCGGCGGTCGCGGCTGCGTGGAGACCGTCGCTTCCGGCCCGTGGATGGCGCGCTGGGCGCGCGCCAACGGCTGGTCCGCGCTGCCCGGCGCCGGCGCCAAAGAGCTGGCCGATGCGGCGGCGCTGGGGGATCCGGTGGCGATGCAGGCGTTCCGCAGGGGCGCAGGCGCGCTCGCGGCGATGATCGCCTCGGTGGCGGCGGTGTGCGACCTGGACCTCGTCGTCATCGGGGGAGGCGTCGCCAAATCCGGCCCCCTGCTTTTCGATCCGCTGCGCGCGGCATTGGCCGACTATGCCCGCCTGGACTTTCTGGCCGGTCTGCGCGTCGTGCCGGCCGAGCTCGGTGGCGACGCCGGCCTGGTCGGCGCGGCCAGGCTCGCCGGGCTGTGATGTACCTACTCGCGCGCTGAGGGAAAGTCGTGGCGCGCGATATGAAAGAGTTCATTCAAGGTGGCACTGTCATGGTGGCGAAACCCGATGTATTCGAGCGAGTTCCCCACCGCCACAGCGACCCTCCTGGCTGCCTGATGCAGCGCTTCCGGCGAGGCCGCCAGGGCCACCGGTAGTTGACTCAGCGCTGTCGCCATCGTTTGCCATGTTGGGCCCACGTATCGCTGCCACACCTTTAACCGCGCAATCTCTCCAGGCACATCGCTGATCTCGCTTATGTCGCCGCCCTCGCGATACTCGGCGGCCCAGTAAGCAACCCAGGTCCAAAGGGGGATACACGCCGCATACACATCGTCCTTGAGCTGTTTGATATCGATTGGCTCACGCGTGGACTGTTCAAAACGGTCAACAGCCGCCGCGAGTTCTTGACCCATCGGGCAGACGACATCGAGAACCTCGCCGGCGGTCGGGGCTGCAGCGCCAACAACCTGAACCGCGTTCCACTCGGCGCGATGCTCGTCGCACATCTTTCTTGCCACAGCGAACTGCAGATTAGGGGCTCCCTGCCAGGTCGACTGATATCGGTAAGCGACCAACCCGGACCCGTGCAGCTCCATCATCGCGTGCTGCGCTTCATGGGCGACAGTGCGGCGAAGCATCTGCAGGCCGTCTGGCTTGACACTGGGGAGGCCGGCGGCGGTGGGTTTGAAGCCGCTGCTATCGGCGTTGATCAGGGAATTGGCATCCACAATGACTTCGACACCGCCGTCCTTGCGCAGCATCGTTCGGCCGCCGACATTCCCTGAACCACGCTCCGCCGCGTCGTGAACGGAGGGGTCTCGGCGCATCACTGCGTTCGGTACGTCGACAGGAAGGACGAGGGTGACGTCGTCCGGGCGGTCAACAAGACTGGCCAATAGTTCTGCCAGTGCGTCGATGCCGGTCCGCAGCGCATCGGGTGACGGATCCGACCAAATGGCGGCCTCCACTTCGGGGTGCCAATCCTCGAGAATGACCTTGCAGCGCGGTTGGGCTTGGTCGCTCAGGTCGCTCAGGTCGCTCAGGTCGCTCAGGTCGCTCATAGCCGCGGATCATCGCATACGATCCTGCCCGCCGCGGTCAGTGCCAGGAGGAGCTGAGCAGCCTGTCCAGGGCGTGGCCGACCACCTCGCGCCGAGGGTGGCCGTCGTGCTCGGCGGTGATCAGGCTGTCGCCGACGAACAGCGAGAACGCCAGCAGGCTGCGCGCCTCCGCGTCGTTGTCGTCGACGCTGATCTGTCGGAAGAGTGCGCGCAGGTACGCCATTCGCCGGTTGTCCACGCGGTGCAGTCGCTCGCTGACGCCGGGACTGCGGCGGGCCCAGTCGCGGATCGCCAGTTCGACCGCGAGTCCCTGGCCGGCACGGGCGTGATCGCGCGCCAGAGAGAACAGATGCCGCAGCTTCGTGCGCGCGTCGTCGTCGGTGTTCTCGATCCGGGCGATGACGTCGTCGACCACCGCGTGCTCCCACGTGTCGAGCGCGCGCTCCACCAGCGCGTTGCGATCGGCGAACTCGCCGTAGAAGCCACCCTTGGTAACGCCGAGCGACGACGCGAGTGCCTCGATCCGGATGGCGTTCGGGCCGCCCTCCGCCAGCGCGGTCAGCGCCGCATCGATCCATGCCTCCGGAGGCGTCTTTCTCGCTGGCACGACACCGCATTATACGGCGGCGTATTGACCGATTGAGGATGCCGCGACTATGATTTATACGTCACCGTATAAAGGAGCTTACGTGCGCGTTCCGAACGAGGTACAGCTGGCGCAGCCATGGCGCATTCACCCTGTCGTCGCCGACTTCACCCTCGAGGATGTCTGGACGCTGCCCTTGGTCGGTGGGGGACCGGACGACTTTGCCGCCGCGGTCGAGATGACCGCGAAGTTCAACCCGGCCAAGGCCGAATCCTTGCCGACGCGCCTGCTGTGGGGCCTGCGTGATCGCCTCGGTGCATGGTTCGCCATCGGCCGGGTCGCCGTTCCTGCCTCCGCGCCGGCCGGCGCGGACCGGCTGCCGATTCCCGGGACCCAGGAGTACTCACTGGCCGAGCGACTGCCGGCCGATCTGCGCGGCACGGCCGACGACGTTCACTTCGACAATCTGCCCTTTGTGGCCCTCTACCGGACCGCGAACGAATTCGCCGCCGAGATCTCTAACCGCACCGTCCACGGGGTGCTGCACCTGGCTTGGGTCGACCGCGGAGACGGCCGCCACCAGGGACAGATGGCCGTTTATGTCAAGCCGCGTGGCCGCTTCGGCGAGGCCTACATGGCGTTTATCAAGCCGTTTCGGCACCTGATCGTCTATCCGGCCCTCGAGCGGCAGATCGAACGCACGTGGAATCACCGCCAGCCGGCTCGGTGATTAGTCGTTTTGGCTGGTTTTGGCTGATCGCGTCGGGCCGCGCTATTGTGGTTGCCGATCCACCGAAGACCGTCGGTCACCGAGTAATCGGTTGAAGGTCCGGGAACATCCTGGCGGCCCACGCAGGAGGACGAGGCATCATCGCCGGCGCACGCCGGCGTATTTCAACGCCCCGGCCGCTTCCTGCGCCGGGGCGTTCGGCGTTCTCCGACGTTTCAAGGTGGTCGCGACAAGTCGCAGCACGACTTCACTCCCAAGGAGGTATGCATGGCAAAGGCTGACAAGGCCACCGCCGTTGCAGACATCGCAGAGCGGTTCAAGGACTCGACCGCGACGCTGATCACCGAATACCGCGGTCTGACGGTGGCGAGCCTGGCTGAGCTGCGCCGCTCCCTGGCGGGATCGGCCACCTACTCGGTTGCCAAGAACACGCTGATCAAGCGGGCGGCTTCGGAAGCCGGTATCGAGGGCCTCGACGAGCTGTTCGCCGGCCCGACGGCGATCGCGTTCGTCACCGGCGAACCGGTCGACGCCGCCAAGGCCATCAAGACCTTCGCCAAGGACAACAAGGCGCTGGTCATCAAGGGCGGCTACATGGACGGCCACGCGCTGACCGTCGCCGAAGTCGAGCGCATCGCCGACCTGGAGTCCCGCGAGGTGTTGCTGGCCAAGCTGGCCGGCGCGATGAAGGGCAACCTCGCCAAGGCGGCCGGCCTGTTCAATGCGCCCGCGTCGCAGGTGGCCCGGCTGCTGGCCGCACTGCAGGAAAAGAAGGCTGCAGAGCCGGCCCCCGCGGCAGCCGCAGAGCCTGCCCCCGAGCCAGCTGCAGAGCCGGCCGCAGAGGCAACCGCGGAGACCTCTGAGGCGCCGGCTGAAGCCGAAGCCGAATAACACCACCACCCGAGAAACCCTTAAAACCCCAGAAAATCAGGAAGGACCCACACCATGCCAAAGCTGTCCAGCGACGAACTGCTCGACGCCTTTAAGGAAATGACCCTGCTGGAGCTCTCGGACTTCGTGAAGAAGTTCGAGGACACCTTCGAGGTCACCGCGGCCGCTCCGGTCGCGGTCGCCGCCGCGGGCCCCGCAGCCGGTGGAGCCCCGGCCGAGGCCGCCGAGGAGCAGTCCGAGTTCGACGTCATCCTCGAGGCCGCCGGTGACAAGAAGATCGGCGTCATCAAGGTTGTCCGTGAGATCGTTTCCGGCCTGGGCCTCAAGGAGGCCAAGGACCTGGTCGACGGCGCACCCAAGCCCCTGCTGGAGAAGGTCGCCAAGGAGGCCGCCGACGAGGCCAAGGCCAAGCTCGAGGCCGCCGGCGCCACCGTCACCGTCAAGTAGGTCGACTGCACGAAAAGCCCCCCGGACCCCTGGGGGCTTTTCGCGTGCTCAGGCCTGCTCAGGCCTTGTCGCCGCCCGCCGCGACTTCCTCACAAGCTCGGGTGAATCTCCCAGCGCCACAAGCAGATTCGAGGTTATCCTGCCAAGCACCGGGGCGACGGCCGCGCCGTCGTCGCCGTAGTAGCCGGCCATTTCGAGCATGACGAACCCGTGGATCAACGCCCAAATCTGGGCCGCGATGGCCACGATCGCTTCGTCCGCGACCGAGTCGGTGGAAACCTCTGGAGCCACGCTGATCCGGCCCGCCAGCACGCATCGGCACACAGCGCGCACCAGGTGCGCAAAGCTGGGGTAGTGCTGCTCGATCTCCAGGATCGGCTGCATCAGGACATTGTGGGCGGGCGCATTGATGCCGTGTGCGCTGGTGCTGCCGAACATCAGGCGATACATGTGCGGACGCTCGATCGCGTAGCGCCGGTAGGCGCCGCCGATGGTGAACAAGTCGGCTACCGGGTCGTCCGTCTGTGGCACCGTCAGCGCCGCGTCGAACTGCCGGAGCCCCTCCTCGGCGACCTCGGCGATAAGCCCGCGCATCCCGCCGAAATGGGTGTAGACCGCCATCGTCGAGGTCCCGGCGGCACTGGCCACCTTGCGGGTCTGCAGCGCATCGGGCCCGTGCTCGTCCAGCAGGCTAACTGCCGCGTGCAGCAGCTCATCGCGAACACTGCGCCCCGGCGCTGACGTTGTCTCCGAAGTCATCCTTGCCATCTTCTCATCGGCGGCGTACCGTTCAAATAACGTTGAAATAACAATGTTATAGGAGTTCAGCCCATGACTTCCACACAAATCGCCGAATCCCGCAACCCTTACCTCAGCGGCTTTCTGGCGCCGGTGCGCGCCGAAGTGACCGCCACCGACTTGCAGGTCACCGGGCACATCCCCGAGCACCTCAACGGGCGATACCTGCGCAACGGACCTAACCCCGCTGCCGACGTCGACCCCGCCACCTATCACTGGTTCACCGGCGACGGCATGGTGCACGGGGTAGCGCTGCGCGACGGCCACGCCTGCTGGTACCGCAACCGCTGGGTGCGCAGTCCGGCCGTGTGCGGCACCCTCGGCGAGCCGACGCCCGACCGGATCGACCCGCGGGCGGGCATGCTCGGCCTGGGCGCCAACACCAACGTGCTGGCCCATGCCGGAAAGACCCTGGCGCTCGTCGAAGGCGGAGTCGCCAACTACGAACTCACCGACGAGCTGGACACCGTCGGGACGTGCGACTTCGACGGCACGCTGGCCGGCGGCTACACCGCCCACCCGCACCGTGATCCCAAGACCGGCGAACTGCACGCGGTGTCGTACTCGTTCGCGCGCGGACGCACGGTGCAGTACTCGGTGATCGACACCCACGGCCGCGCCCGTCGCACGGTCGACATCGAGGTGACCGGGTCGCCGATGATGCACGACTTCTCGCTCACCGATAAGTACGTGGTGCTCTACGACCTGCCGGTGACGTTCGACCCGGTGCAGGTGATGCCCGCGTCGGTGCCGCGCTGGCTGCAGCTGCCCGCCCGGCTGGCAATC